>DAOULD010000043.1:0-51301 GCA_034420635.1 Anaerolineae bacterium
ACACGAAGAACACGAAGTTTTTTCTTGAAATCTCTGTGCGCTCTGTGCCTCTGTGGTGAATCCGTACGTAGAACCCGTCAAAGGGCGATGCGCTTTTGTAGTTCCTAGAGCATCCTGCCAAAATATTGAAATGCCCCCCGTCGCTCATGTTTGTATTCTGCGCTTTCTTGCGGTATGCTTGTTTTGTATTGAACCTGTTGTCAGGGGCAAGCGAAAACGATTTCTGTAAACCTAATCTTAAAGAGAGGATCTGCCATGCGCAACTCGCGTCTCATTATCTGTCTGTTATTGCTCGCCTTGTTTCTGGCTTTGCCATTTGCGTCGGTTTATGCCGATGACATGGACGTCATGGATCCAGCTACATTTGGCTTGGACCCGGACAAGCCATACGACGGCACGCACTTGAAGTTCTTGATTTGCTGCAGCACCGCGCCGCAATTCGCTTCCGCCGCCGTGAAGGGCGAAGCCGAATTCACCGCCATGACCGGCATCAGCGTCAGTTGGGGAGACTTGCCCTTCGGTTCCTTCCAGGAACAGCTTTACCTGGAAGCCACCAATCCCAATACCGAATTTGACATCGTCGCCTTTGTTGATGCCTGGGGCACCAACATCTATGACTTCCTGCATCCGCTCAACGATTTTGTTGAGGACGCTGGCTTTGACTGGGACGACTATGGTCCCGCCTATCAAGGCGCTGCCACCGGTCTCAGCGATACTATTTACGGCATGCCCTTCCGCGGTCATCCGCTTCTGCTGCACTACCGCGCTGACGTGTTGGAAGCAGTCGGCATGGATCCGCCCGCGACCTGGCAGGATATCTCCGCAATCGGCGAAGCGATCGAAGCCAGCGGTATGGACATCGCCCCCATCGCCATGTACTACGGCTTGAATGTCGACCAGAATCTCTTCAATTGGTATGCCCAACTCTGGGGCGCCGGCGCCGATATCTTCGACGAAAACTGGGAACCCGCCTTCAACAACGAAGCGGGCGTCGCCGCGACCGAGCAATATCTCAGCTACGTCCGCGACGGCTACAGCCCCGAAGCCTCGGTGGCCTGGAATGAGCAGGAAGCCAACCAGGAGCTGGTACAGGGCCGCGCCGCCATGTTCGTCGGCTGGTGGTGGATGGCCAGCCGCATGACTAATTCCGAGATTCCCGAAGTGGCGGAAAACGCCGCATTCGCTCCCGCGCCCGGCTGGGAAGGCGGCGAGACCACGTCCTACGGCTATCTCTGGGCGGTCGGCATCTTGGATCAGTCCGACGACCGCGATGCCGCGCTGGAATACCTGAAATGGCTGACGCACCCAATCACCGAACGCCGCATCGTTCTTGACGCCTCGGATCCGGCGCTGGATACCAACGTGGCCGTTCGTCTTTCCGTCCTGGCGGACCCGGAAGTGAACGAAGTCCACAACGGTTTGCAGGGCGTCGCCTCGGCCGTATTGGCCGACGCGCGCACCATTCCCTTGATCCCGGAATACACCGAGATCGTCCCATTCCTGGCGGAAGCCATCAATGAGTTGGCGACCGATCCGATGGCGGATACGCAAGCCGTTCTCGACCGGACGGCGGAAGACGTGCGCTTCGTCATGGGGGCGGCCGGCTACTACGACGGCTAAGCCGCCAAGGCATTCCCTATCACATTCTCCCCTTCTCCCCTTGTGGGAGAAGGGGCCGGGGGATGAGGGGGCAATAAAGGCAATCTCATGCGCAAGAAACGTTGGGTCCCCTGGGTACTTGTCGGACCTGCCCTCTTGATCATCGTCTTGACGACGATCTATCCCTTGCTCGCCGCCCTTTACTACAGCTTCCACAAATACAACCTGCGGCGCCCGCCCCAATTCGCAATCCAAATCGGCGAGAACGGCATCCAAATTGACTGGAGCCTGCTCTCGCTCAACAACTACACCCTGGCTTTCAGCGACTCCCGCTTCATCAACAGCTTGCAGGTAACCTTCTGGTTCACTGTCATCAGCGTCGTTCTGTCCGTCATCATCGGCTTGTTTATCGCCGTCGTCGTGCAAAAGGGCGGGCGCCTGCATACGCTGACCAAAGTTTTGCTGATCTTCCCCTTCGCCGTCAGCCCCGCGCTCAAGGGCTACAGTTGGCGCTTCATGCTCAACGAAGAATATGGCATTTATGACTTGCTCATCGACCAGTTAATCGTGGGTCCCATCAATGCCCTGCTGTCGATTGTCAACGCGCTGCCGATCGTCGAGATTCCCCTGATTAGCGAATCAATCGTCTGGCTGGGCGACAAATTCTGGGCGCTCTTCATGCTGGCTATGAGCGAAACCTGGGGCTGGGCGCCGCTGATCGCGCTGATGTTCGTCGGCGCGCTAGGTTCAATCGACGAGCAGATCTTCGAAGCGGCGCGCATTGACGGCGCCAATCGTCTGCAGATATTCTTCCGCGTGACACTGCCCCTGCTGCGGCCCGTGATCCTGATCGTAACCATGCTCAAGACCATCTTCTCGCTCAAGATGTTCGACCAGGTGGTAACCATGACCGGCGGCGGTCCCGTCCGCGCGACCCAGACCATCAACTATTACATCCACCAAATCGGCTTCGTGCGCAGCCTGGATATCGGCTACGCCTCCGCTATGTCCTACATCCTCGTCGTCCTGCTGACAATTTGCGCGGCGCTCTATGTCTCGCTCGTGCTGAATCGCGACTGAGCAAATCTGATGACAGCGAACACAATCGGCCAGAACCAGAGCAGCCTGCGCCTGAAGAGCCTCAAAGTCCTTGAGACCCTGGCTCTGCTTCTGATCATCGCCTTCATTGTGCTGCCGATTCTCTGGCTGGCGATCACCGCCATCAAGCCGCAGGAAAAAGCCTACTCAACCACGCTGATATTTTCTCCTACGCTGGAAAATTTCGAAATCATCTTTTCCGATACATCCGTCATCATCAACGAGGGCACCGACCGCGAGCGCGGCGAAGTCGGCCGCAATATGCTCCCGAGTGTCTTGAACAGCGTCGTCGTCTCCGGCGCCACCATACTCATCGCCATTCCACTGGCAACCCTCGCCGCTTACGCTTTCAGTCGCTACAACTTCTTGGGCAATAGCGTCCTGCTTGTCTGGATTCTGACCACTCAGTTCATCCCGGCAATTGTAGTGGCGATTCCCTTCTTCACGCTTTTCCGTTCAATCACCGTCTTTGGCAAGCCCTTGCTGGGCACGCAAATGGGCTTGATCATCGTCAACATGTCGATCGTCCTGCCCTACGCCATCTGGATGATCAAGGGTTTCGTCGACGCCCTGCCCGGTGAAATTGAAGAAGCCGCTTTCGTCGACGGCTGCAACGACTTTCAAATCCTCTTCTTCATCTCGCTGCCTTTGATCCGCCCGGGCGTGCTGGTCGCTTCAGTATTCGCCTTCATCATGTCCTGGAATGAATTCCTCTTCGCCCTCATCATCGGGCGCGAGATGCGCACCATGCAAGTCGCCCTGATGACCACGAGCGGCGCACGCGGCATCATGTGGGAACAGATGGCGGCCGCGGGCTTGGTCGTGATGATACCGATCTTTTTCCTGGCGATGTTCATCCGCAAGAACGTGGTCGACGGCTTGACCATGGGCGCGGTCAAATAGACACGCGATAGTATAGAGAGTAACTGTTCTTTAGCAGCCGAATGCTTGAAGCTTGCGGCAGAATTTCCAATTCAAGAGGCGGTATTTTCGGGATGATCTGAAATTGGCGAGGAAGCGACACGGTTTTCGCCACTTGATGCAGGCTTGTTTTTGGCGCTCGAAGGAGGCATCTGGCCGGTAGATTTGAGATAATCTGTGCGCATAATTGCCAACTTCTCAAGCTCTTTCCGAACTTTAGTCTGCTGGTCTAGAATCTCCTGCGGATATTGGATACTCATGAGTATCTCCCCTACATATACTGAACACTCAATATCTGCAATTGGATATAGTCTTCAGGGTTTAAACAGTCAACAACAGCCAGCATACGACGACCCTCATGGTCAAATGTATGCGTTCGCGCTTTTCCTAATTCAAGTTCTGTCCAAAAAACCGGGATATTTAGCATGGCTGTGGCAATTGAAGTCATTTGCGTATCATCAAGCTCGGACGCGTCTCGATCCCATTGGATAGTTCGTGTCTGGAAAACTCTTAGCATACGATAAGTGTAACAGTCTACGTCGTAAGTTGATACTGGCCAAGAAATTTTCACCCTACTGCGTACCGAAAACTAACACAAACTCCAGAAAATGTCAATCATTTCTTTATTTGTCGGTGCATTTCAGATTATTGGCGCATCAAGTTTGCAGTTGTTTTCGGGCGACCTGATAGGTCGCCCCTACAAGGCTTGTCCGGTACTCTAAGCGCCCAGCACCCTCTCGGTCCCCCGCCTCACGGGGGGAAGATCAAGTATCCCGTAGCAGCGGCTGACGAGAGGACAGCTTTTCATTTGGCAAGCAATCGCCACAAAATGTATAGGTTTTGTGGCGATTATGGGCGACTCACAAGCCGGTGATGTACAGTCGCATCTGTACTCCGTTTGATCAATGCGCGCCAATCATAAAGCATGGGCTGCGACCTGTCAATGGGGCGACTGGCAGATCGCCCTATGGTGAATCCCCAAGCGATCGCTCAGTTTGGGCAGGCGCTTTTGTTCCAGGTTAATCGTCCCCTCTGCATTAGGGCATGGCAATTCAAACGGGCTGGGGGGAAAATCCTAAGATTTTCCCCCCAGCCATGTTGCCGAAACCTTCTGTCCGCAATCCAACTGATAGCAGCCCGAGGTTGCAGGCATGGTCTTCTATAGGCGCAACCCGCAACCCTTTCATGTCGCTTCACGGACATATTCCGCGTCCTTGTCTGTGAGGCTGTAAGGATTGCCGATGTTCAGATACCCGCTAGCGCGCCCTCGCTTCAAAACATCAGTTATCGACACTTGTATCATCAGAAAACTTAGTAAATGCAAGTAAGTCCTGCGAATAATTTGATGAATATAGAAAACTACAAAATAATCGAATCCCGTAGGGGCGACCAACCTGGTCGCCCGAAACCGCGCCATCGCATCGACGGGCGACATGATAGAGGCTGTTGAAATTCTAACTTGACCCTCACCCCAAACCCCGCTCCCATAAAGGGAGAGGGGCTTCAATGGCTCAATACGGGTCACAAGTCTCCCCTTCTCCCCTTGTGGGAGAAGGGGCCGGGGGATGAGGGGTGTTTTTCAACGGACTCTGATATGTCGCCCCTACACGCGGCTTATTTCGTTGCATGACTTACTCGGTTCTACTTTGTATTGATGCAAGTATGGAAACGAGCTGCCCGCGAAGGTCAGTGTCGCCGGTTAGTGTCTACGCTACCTACGCGACCCATTGCTATGGGGGGATTGAGGGGGGTAGACCGAAGACGGGCGCGAATCAACCAATAGCGGACAAGCCTTACATTGCCTTCTTTATTTTGGGACAAGCGCAAGGCAAGGGAAACTCTTCATTCGCAGGCAATTTATGTCATCCCGCCAAAATATTGAAATGCACCCTTTATTTATCGGGCGCAGCCAGCCAACTCTCGGGAATCATAACAGGTTGGTCCTCACCGGTCACAGCAGCGAACCAGCGCAGCATATTCACCGCGCGCTCGGTAATCGACTCGGCAGCCGACATTGCCGAGAGCCGCGCGTCAAAGAGTATGCCGCCGCGTCCGCCGCGCAGCCGCAGTCGCAGCCGCCGCTTGTCGCCGACGCGTATGCCGCGTCCCGTCTGCAAGCTGATATCGGCGCTGCTGCCGGCTGGTACCGGCAAATGCCAGACATCGCCCACAAGGATCTCGCGCCCGATGATGTCACCACTCGGCATCTCTACGCTGATTTTCATCGCCACTTTGCCCGGAGCCGCCCTGCCCGTCGCTTTGATCAGGCTTCCCACATGTTCAACGACGCCGCTCTGAAGCAATTGCACGACCGCCGACGGATTCGTCGGCGCCAGCGCGCCCAGCGCGGGCAAAGCGCCGTGGCGGTCGGACATGACCTGCGTCACAGCTTTGATTGGCAGCGCGTCAGACAATAGCATCATATCCAGCGCGCCCTGTCCGCTGCCGGCCAAGGTCGCGCCGCCCGTCACGATCAAACCCAGCCGGGAAAGATCAATGCGCGAAGCATTTTCATCACCGGGCTGATTCGCATCATCGAGTAGCAACTGGATGCAGGCTCGCAGCAACGCAAATTCGATATAGCGCTCGCGCATGTCCAGCGGCTTGTTGACCGAGCGCAGGCTTTTCTTGACCGCGTAACCCGCCAGTTCACCCTTGCGCGGATGAAAAGGCAACCAGGCTTTGATGGCTTCTTCACCAGCTAGTTCCAGCGTGTTGGCCGCGCTCTGAGCCATGCCGATATCAGTCCGCAAGGCGGAACGGCGCCCCTCGCCGAGCGCGATGCTGAGGGCGCTCTTGGCGCCTCCAATGTCGACGGACAGCACACCGGCCTCTAGCATGCGCGCGAAGAATGCGGTCATCAGCTCGAAACCGCGAGCGGAGGGCAATATGCCCGTGTCGCTGACCGCCGCGATGTTCTGATAGCTGCTGCCCGCGCGCCTGCGAAACTCATTATAGAACCGCGAGAGAAGCGCCTGCGTCGGTTCAATAGCTTCGCGATGCGGCGTCGGTCGGATATTCGGCGCGGTCATCACCTCCACCAGTTGACCGAGCCTTTCGCGCGCGCTAGCCGCCAAATCCTTGTTGCCGGCATAAAGAACCGTGGGTCTGTTGCCGGGCTGAATAGCCGCTATCGCCTGACGCGCCAGTTCCAGCATGTTAGCCATGGCGGCGCGCGCCCCGCCGTCTGTGCCACCGCTGATGAAGATCAGATCCGGTCGGCTATCCACGATGCGATTCAACCGCGCCATGTCGCTCAAGCCGTCCTCCAGATGAATCTCGGCCACCGCGTCGGTATAAAACGGAACAATCGCGCGTCGGGCAGACCCTATTCCTTTGTCCGGCAATAGCCCTATCAATACCACCTTGATGGGCTGTCCCGCGCTGGCAGTTGTGATGCAGTAGTCAAGGCCTATGCGCTCCGATTGCTCCGGTTTGATCAACTCGCCAGCTTCATCAAGAAAGCGGCGATCCGTCGCGGAGGACAGGTCGCGCAAGATCTTGGTCAAGCCAACCCCCACGTCATCGGCAGGGGCGTCAATACTTGTCTTGCCGCGGCGCCGCGCCACCAACGCATACTCGCCATCGACGACATCAAACAACAAGACGCGCGTATTCACACTGCCAAAATCGACCGCCAATATGGAGTCCTTGCGCCCTTCAGTCATCGTCAGCTCCCAAACTGAAAGACGAATCCAATTCGTTCCGCCAGAATGGTCAAGGCGGTCAACATGGTTGTCGCATAGATTGCGCCGAGCGCCGTCACAATGAAGATCTTGCCGAAATTGCGAATGCCGCGGCTAACAGGACTTTGTACCGGCGCGCCAGCATCATCGCGACGCGCCTGCCACTGGAAGTAAAACAGCGCGGTCATGGTCCCGACAAAAACCAGCAAGGTATTTGTCAATGCCCCGAAGTCATTCGCAAGTCCGTCGGGAACAGCAGCCGTCGCGACAATCAGTGGAATCAAAGTCCCGCTCAGTCCGCCTACCACGGCGGTTGCCGCGCTCACAACGATAACAACGGCCAGCGCGCCATTGGTCAACCAACTCAAGGAAGCGATCGGCTTCATCAGAAGCAGCAGTCCAAAGAGCAGCGCCGTGACAAATATCGCCACATCTGCGTTATTGCCCAGCGCGGTCCAACTCGTTTCGGGATTCTGAATATCCTGCAGGTAGGGCAAGATCACGCTCTCATAAGCAACGATGGTCGCGAATGCCGCGCTCATCCCCACAAAGATATAGACGGCTGTGCGATACAAATGGCCGACCAGAGGCAAATCACCCAGCACATAGCTGAACACCATCAGGGTCAGCACAAAACTCAGCAGCGCAATCGTACCTTCTGCCATCAAGGCGGCTCCGTCAGTTCCCGTTGGACGCGCGTCTACGCCGCGTCAGCGCCCGCATCATATAAAACACGTTGCCCGCCACAATCACCAGCACAGCCGCGATCGTGCCCAGGGTCATGGCATCGAGGCGCTGTTCTTCTTGTCGGCCAGCGCGCAGCAGGACGAATTCCGCGCGATCGCCCGGCGCCGGCGGATTCGCTTGATAAAAGCCAGGCCGGGTTTTGCCCAGGCGCAAGGAGAAGTCGAACCGCAAGACCGTCCGTCCATCCCCGGCCCTGGCGGAAGCATCGGGCGATCCGGCGCCGTCCGCGGGCGCGAGGACCTGTTCAACCAGGAATGACGCAATCCAGGCTTCGATGCCGTCCGGCAAGAGGATATTGATCCAACTGCCGTCGTCATTTTCGCCGAGCACGGGGAAGGTATCGCCCGCCGAAGCGACAGCCAATATGTCCGAGGCGGTATTCGGTCGGCGGCGGATATTCACCAAGCCCCGCGCTATGACCTCCGCCACCGGATTCAGAACCTGCGTCGCCGTCGCGGCGGGCGCGACCGCTAACTGTTCAAGTTCGGGTTCCGGCTCCGTAGGCGACGCTTGCGGCGCCGGCGTCGCTGTATCGGTCGGCGGCGTCGTCGGGGTCTGAGTCGCAGTAGCTGTTGGCGTCGCCGTCACAGTCGGCGTCGGGGTTGGAGCGGTCGCCTCGCTGTCTGTAGCGGGATCTTCGCGCCGCGGCGGCAATTCATAACCGGCGTAGTTAGCCTGTAATATTTGATTGTAGGTATAAGCATCGCGAAAGCCCACGAACATGCCCACGATGTCGTCATGCGAATCAACATAGGGTTGCGCCAGCGGCTGCGCGGCGTAGCCGGTCGCGGCAATGAAATCGCTGTCAGTCTCCGGCGCGACCTGCTCCGCCCAATGACGGATATCCTCGGCGCGTTCGGCGATCAGCACCATCAGCGTCAGCTCGTCCAGCGACGTGAATTGGAGCCCTGTCGGCTGGCCGCGAGCCGAGGTGTTGACAATGCTCCCGAAATTACGGCTCAGATCGCGCAATCCCAAAGCGCCGCCGCTCAAGAAGCGCAGCAAATAATAGTCTCGGTTCTCTACCAGGCGGGTCGACACCGGCGCGACCGAGCGCTCGATTGCGGCGATCACGTTGCGCGCGTGCACGATCGCAATCGGATTGCTGCTGACGATGATTGCTTTCGCGCCCTGGGCGAAGATATGACGAAAGATCAGATCCGCCAATTCGTCCAACTCGCCGGCGGCGGCGGGCCCATATTCAAATGCCACCAGCACATAGTCATCGCGCGTGAGATTGTCCAGCATGTTGAAGGCTGTAATAGCGCCGTGGCGATCCTCATGGAACTCCAGCGGCGGCAATTCACCTTCGCTGAATCCGGTCGAAACAAAAGGCAGAGCCAGCGCCAGAAGCAGCAGAAGCGACGCCAGCAAGTGGGGAATCGCCCCCAGAGAGAAGGCGCGCCCGCCCCGAGGCAAAGGACCGTCTTCGGATTCGCTATCGTCTTGAAGCGCCGTCCCGCCGACCATGTCCCGCAGCAGCTCGACTTGCTCCTGCTGCGCCTTGGACAAAGCCAGCGGACTTATCAGGCCGCCGGGACGCTGTATGATCTCGGGGCTAACCAGCGCCTCATCGACATCGTAGAGCGCCTCGCGCGGGGAGGCCGCTTCTCCCTGCGGTCGAGACTGCGCTCGATCCCGCAAAGCCCGCAAACGGTCGTCCAACTGCTCGACCGGCACTTCGCCCATCCGCAGCGCCAAATCCGCGGCTGTCGCCTCAGTCGGGGCGGTCCTTGCCCGGCGCAGAAAGCGCGGAATCAAGCGGAATAAGCCTCGCCCGCCGCCCGCTGTCGATTCCTCAGCGGGCGCGCTGGCGGATGCGCCGCCGCGACCGCGCCGCAAGCGAGCAACGAAACGGGAAAGACCGCGCCGATTTTGCTGCGCCGCCTCTCCCCCTTGTTCTTCTTCATCATAGGGCAGCCAGTTGAGGTCGTCGTTCATGGTCTAACCCCGGTAAGACCGGTCTTGACCGAGCAAGACGCGCACGCCCGTGACCACCGCGCCCAAGGCGATACCGAGCAGAATCGCTCGCGCGCCCGCGCTCACCGGTATCTCCATCAGCCAGTCGCTCCAGGCGCGCACGGGCGCGAGCGACTCGATGGGCAAGCTGCCCAGCAGCACAACGACGAGGACCGTGACAAAGAGCAGACCCCAGATATCGGCGCGCTTGTTTAATACGCGGGCGCCGCCACCCACCATGGACAGAAACAGAAGCGCCGCCAGCGCTGATTCGATCGGCGTCTGAACCGCCGCCAGCAGCGAGGTATCGCCCTGTTTGCTCCAATACCACCAAATCGTCAGAGCGAAGCTGGCGATCATCACAATGCTGAAAAACGCGCCGCGAAGCACGCGGCCCAGGTGCACATAAAGCAGGTTGGAGATGCCGATGACGATGGTGACGGCGGAGGTGATCGCGACCAGGCGCAGCATGATCGCCGCCGGCAAGGTCATCAGACGCGCGAATACCGGCGCGCCAGCGAGCTCCCCATACAACTCCGGACGGCCGCCCAGCAGCAAGCTGAGGGTGGTGATCAAGCCAACCGCAAAGGCGATAAAAGCCGAAAACGCGATACCTAGGCGCTGAGCGCGGCTCATGCCTTATCTCCTGCGGACAACAATAACGCCGATGAAAGCCAGCGCCAGCGCAGCCCCGACCACCAGCGACCAACTGGCGATACCCAATTGACCGGCGACGTTGATCAATACCAGGATCGCCATCAGGGCGATCAGCAGACCGCGCCAGACATCCTGCGCCGAGGCGTCGGCGCGGGCGGTCGATTCATGCGACAGCCAGGCGGCCGCGCTGAAAAGCTGCTCGCCGATCAGGACTTCGTCAGCCATGGCGAAGGCGATGGCTTGACCCTCCAGTTGATCGCTGACGGCGAAGCTGCCCTGGCCCTGTCGGTCGGCGCTATCGAGTATCAGCGCCAGTTCCGGACCAAAGCTGCCAGCCAGGATATGGGCGGAGGGGTCCTCGACTTGCATGGTCGCTGTCAGACCCGCGGCAAAAGCCAGCGAGCGCGCGCCCCCCGGGAACCACTGCGCCCGCGCCCGGCGGTCGTCGCCGTCCCAGGCGCGGCGAATCGTGTCCTGGCACAAGGGCAGGGTCGCCGATGAGGACGTGCTGATGACCGGCGCGACATCGCCGGCGCGAGCCGCTTTGATGATGTGATAGAACAGTTCCGCTTCGGCCGCCGCCACCGCCGCGTTTTCGCGGTCGATGCCGGCGCTGCCAAAGGACAGGTGCAAGGGACGTCCCGCTTCTATGGACTCGCCCAGCCAGCCGGACAAGCGCTCGAAGCCGGGCGCCCGCCCCTGTGAGAGCCGGCGCGAGCGCCGCGCCAGAAAATAGCGCGAGGTATAGACCAGCAGGACCGTGATCATCACAAAGAGGATCGTATAGACACCCAGCGTGCTGTCGTCCACCCGCCAAACTCCTAATCGTCCGCCAGCCGCCGCCGCAGCCGCGCGATGCCGTCGGGCGCTTCCAGAAGCTCCGCCAGGTCGCGGAGGTCCTGCCGCCCATTCCACAAGCCCGCCAGGGGCTGCGCCATCCACAAGCCCTGCGCCAGGACCGGCGCAATCGGCTCGATGACGTCCAGCGTCAGCAGGGCATAGGGCGCGCCGCCACGGACTTTTAGCTTGTCAATCCAGGTCGGGAATCGGTAGGGATTCTCCATAGAGGGCAGTATAGCATGGGGCGGCATTTCGGGATACTTGGGCGGGGCGCTATTTGCGGCAGGGCGCGGGAAGGGCGGCGTCGAGCGCAGCGCGTTGACGGGCGCCGGAGGGGTGATGGCGGCAGGAGAGACCTTGCGATTGCCGCGATTGCCGAATTTCGGCAAATGGCTGGGCGATTCGGCAAGGACCGCAGGCTAGCGCACACGGGGGAATCAGCGGTTTTTTTGGAGGCGGGATTTGCCATTGCCGCGCAAAAAGTTTTTTCGGCAAACGGCGGCAATTGCAGTTGAAGGGACCGGGCGGACATTGAGTTGTTAAGGCGCAATTGACCAAGGGTAACATGGATGCGGGGTCAAAAGGCGACTAAATAGTCGCGTTTTTTCTACCCCATCCCCCGGCCCCTTCCCCAACGCATTGGGGAAGGGGAGCGTCGCTTCGTTCAGGCATTCGGCGCGGCGGAGATTTTCCCTAGCTCGGTGATGTTTCGAGCTTCCCCACTTCGGATGCTTTGGGGAGGACTGAGGGGGTAGAATTAGCGCTATTCGCGGGGCTGCCGCTGGGTCGCGGGAATGGTAGAATGCGCCTTAATAAATGGAGAGACATGATGAGCGCGCCCGAGAGCGTAACCCAACTGGTCGAGAAATTCCACCGCGACAAAGAACGATTCAAGCATCCCGAATACAACGAGGCGCAACTGCGGCAGGAGTTCGTCAATCCATTTTTCGCCGCGCTGGGCTGGGATGTCGGCGACAGCAAACAAGTGCTGCACGAAGCGGCTTTGCGCAGCGGCGGCAGCGTCAAACACCCGGATTACAGCTTTCTGGCGGGTCATCGCCGCGCCTTTTATGTGGAGACCAAGAAACCGTCCATCAACATCGGCAGTTCAATCGAGCCGGCGGAGCAGTTGCGCTCCTATGGCTGGTCGGGCGATACGGCGGTCGGCATCTTGACCAATTTCGCCGAGTTCGCGGTCTACGATTGCCGCGTCGAGCCCCGGCAGGGCGATTCCCCCGAAGAAGCCCGCATCATGTATTTGACCAGCTCGCAGTACCTCGAAGAATGGCAGCGGCTGCGGGAAACGCTGTCCTATGAAGCGGTGCGGGAGGGCAAGCACGGGGACATCCTTGAGACGACCGCCAAAGGCGTGCTGCGCGTTGACGAAGCCTTTCTGCGCGACATGGAAGTTTGGCGGGCTGACCTAGCGGAGCATTTGCACAAGCAAGCGCGTTTCATCGGCCGGACGCTCAGCCAGCGCGAGCTCAACCATCTGGTGCAGCGCACGATTGATCGCATCGTCTTCCTGCGCATCGCCGAAGACCGCAACCTGGAAAGCTATGGCCGGCTGGAGCGCGCCGTTTCCGTCCGCAGGAATGTCTACAACGAGATCAAGCAACTCTACCTGGCTGCCGACAAGCGATACAATTCCGGCTTGTTCCACTTCGACCCGGCCGATAAAGCCCGCCCCAACCCGGATACCCTGTCGCTGGAAATCTACATTGTCGACAACGTGCTGCGCAAAATCATCGCCGACCTCTATCCGCCCAAGAGCCGCTATCAATTCTCGGTCATCTCCGCCGACATCCTCGGGCAAGTTTACGAACGCTTCCTGGGCAAGGTCATCGAAGTCCGCAGCGATGGAGAAAGCACTGACGTCACGGTGGAAGAAAAACCCGAGGTGCGCAAAGCCGGCGGCGTCTATTACACGCCGGGCTACATCGTCGATTATATCGTCGAGAACACGCTGGGAAAGCTGCTGGCGGGCAAGAGTCCCGAGCAAGCCGCGGAACTGCGGGTGCTCGACCCGGCTTGCGGCAGCGGCTCCTTCCTGGTGGGCGCTTATCAGTATTTGCTCGATTGGCACTTGAATTACTACGACGCGCATTACAGCCAGTACCGCATGCGCTGCCGCGACAGCGGCGCCGGGCTGGTCCTGACAACGCGGGAGAAACGGCGCATCCTGCTCAACAACATCTACGGCGTCGATCTGGACCAGAACGCCGTCGAAGTGAGCAAGCTGTCACTGCTATTGAAGATGCTGGAAAAGGAGAACGAAGCGACCGGCAGGGCGGATATGGAGGAACCGATCCTGCCCGACTTGAGCGGCAATATCAAATGGGGCAATTCCCTCATCGGCAGCGATTTTTTCCCGGTCGATGACCTGGCGGAAAAAGATGACGAAGAACTGCTGCGGGTCAAGCCCTTCGATTGGGATAGCAAGGAGGGCTTCGGCGAGAGCATGGCGGCGGGCGGCTTTGACGCGGTGATTGGCAATCCGCCTTACATCCGCATTCAGACGATGAGAGAAACTGCCCCCGAAACTGTGCCTTACTACAAGGAGAATTACGTTTCAGCGTCAAAAGGCAATTACGACATTTATGTACTGTTTATTGAACGGGGGAGACATTTACTCAATACACAAGGTAAGTTGGGATATATCGTACCGAGCAAGTTTTTCTCTACCGATTATGGAATTGCCCTTCGCGGACTATTGGCGGAAGAACAACTAATCGACCAGATTGTAGACTTCGGACACTCTCAAGTGTTTGATAGCGCCACCACGTATACCTGTCTATTGTTCCTATCGAAAACTTCTGAAACATCGTTTCAATACCTCAGTACTGAACCACAAGAAATCACTAGCGACAAGCAAAATTCGAGAGTCATAAAGAAAAGTACGTTGAGCGCTAAATCGTGGATGTTTCTGACTGAGCATGAGCACAACCTTTTATCTAAGTTGTCCGACAATGCTGAAGAATTGCTTGAATTGCCAGCCGATATGTCAAGAGGATCGAGTAGCGGTGCGGACACAGTCTTTTGTCTAAAGCTCGAGGATGGCAAGTTCTTCACCCGTCAAAACGAAATGGTCAGAATTGAAGCTGAAATGCTGAGACAACCGATATATGCAACTGATTTTGACAGGTATTCCTTCAAACCGAGAAACGACGAAAGAATCATCTTTCCTTATGAAGTATCAAGCAGCGGCTACTCACTAATGGACGAAGATGTCATTAAAGCCAGATTCCCCAACACATACTCGTACCTGCTTTCCAACAAAGAGCGACTGTTGAAACGCAAACAATTCAAAGGGTGGTATTCCTTTAGCGCCCCACGCAATCTCAATCAACACGACAATGCACAGATTCTCGTGCCTCTTCTTGCAAATAAAGGTCTATTTTCTTTGTATCCCGATCACGCCAATAGATATTGTTTGATGGCCAGTGGTGGTTTTAGCGTGTCTCTATTGAACAAGGACGACGGTTTGTCCACTAAGTATCTTCTCGGTTTAGTAAATTCACGGCTATTGTTTTGGAATCTGCGACAAATAAGCAATAAGTTCAGAGGCGGATGGATAACTTGTACCAAACAGTATTTTGGTCAACTCCCTATCCGAACAATCGACTTTGATAACCCCGATGACGTGCGGATGCACGGCGACATGGTCAAGCTAGTCGATGAAATGCTGGATATGCACCGGCAGTTGGCGGGCGCGTCGCTGGTCAAGCGGGGCGTGATTGAGGCGCTGATTGAGCGGACGGATCGGGAGATTGACGCGCTGGTGTATCGGCTGTACGGGTTGAGCGAGGGAGAGGTGGCTGTGGTGGGGGGGTGAAGTTGTTCTCTTACGATTTTCTTATGTTGAGCGTGTATAATGGCTGGGTCGCGTTTATTCGATTGGTGGAAAGGTTTATTGCATGCTGAAAGGCTTTGAAGGCTATTACTCGCCTGATTTCGACAAATTATGGGAAGAAGCAACATTCGTTTTCGACACAAACGTGCTGCTTGACCTTTATCGGTATTCGCCGAATTCACGCAAGGAGTTGCTTGACATTCTCGAAAACCTTGAGGGTAGAATTTGGATACCTCATCAGTTTTTCCTTGAATATCATAGAAACAAAATGACTATCTACGACAAGATAGCGGATGAGTACAAAGAGAGCGAGAAACAGCTAGAGGAATGTAGTGATACAATCGGCAAAAAAATGAATCTTTTGGAAGAAAAACTACAGAAACTCAAAAACCGGACTGGCGTTGAAATAGACCCACGGATTGAAAGTGTAGAAAGGATCTTTGAAGAGATTCAAAATGATCTTTTGCACTCTAAAGAGCAACACCAGAGCAGTCTTGATGAGCAACCGCTAGAGGAAAAAATCGTTCAACTCTTTGCAGAGAATTATGGTGAACCTTTTAAAGACTCTTGTCTGAAGAACATCAGAAAACTCGCAAAAGAGCGCCTTGAAAAGGGAATACCGCCCGGCTCGTCTAAAGATAGCACAAACGATAAGTCCGATCCTGATGGTGACTTAATCGGTTGGCTTCAAACAATCAAGTATGCGGATGATGAGAACAAGCCCATAATACTTGTCTCAAATGACGGTGATTGGTTCCTTAAGCACAAACGCAAAACCAAAGGACCGTATCCCGCGCTTTTGCAGGAAATGTACGATAAAGCCCATGTGGGTTGCTATATTTACAAATCGTCGCAATTCATCAAATATGCTAAGGATTACCTTGATGCTCATGTATCTGACGAGACAATAGAAGAAGCCGAAACTCGCGAAAGCTATATCATTCACCAAGAATCGATCAGGCAATCTGGCGAGAACGCAGGAGAGGTAAGTGTAAAAGTGACGAAACAAATTCAACATCTCACATATCAAGATGTAAAGCCACATATTGGCAATTATGTGATCAAATCATTCCCGGTTGGCGGTACAAAGTGGCGGTATAATTGGTACTATAACAACGGTGCAGATAAAGTGAAAATCACACTAACCATCAATGGCAAAACAGATGTGCATCAAGTACCTGTTTTGGATATTTTCGATGAAACATCAGTGTGAGTGTTTGTCGCGCAACTCAGTTATCCTTGGAGAAATCAGTGGGTGATCTGTTTAGAGAAATCCTAAATCTATTTCGTGAAGAAGAATCCTTTATTCGTAAGGTCATAAAGGGGATTTTCGCGTTAACGGCTATCGTCGTCCTACTAGTAATGCTCGAAAGCGCTATGGGTTTGATTACAATAGGTCGGCTCGAAAGGAAGGTCAACCTCATAAAAGAACTCAATTCTATCGCCGAGTCCGGATTGGGTCATCAAGGTCAGCTTACGTCGTTATTTGATGAAACAGTCGATGAATTGAACAGATACACTCCTGAATTAGGTGTCATAGTTTCAAATTTATTCCCAAACGCGACCATGCTTGAAGTATTGTCAAGTGCCGCCGGTTTGATGTTATCGATACCAGTTCACTTCTACCTTATTCATACCGACAGCCTTGCATGCAGATTGAAAGCTTTCTCGTTAATAATGGTCATTGGGGTACCAATCTCTATTGCAGTACGGTTTCTGCTTGGTTTTTCAGATCCATTCTTGATGTTTTATCTATCATCCATTATTGGGGTTATACTTCCCGTCATACATTGGAATTATCTCTACTATCAGAATTCGCAAAAGCTAAATCAGCTAGATAATGGGGCGACATCACATGCTCAAGAAGCATGATTACGTAGATCTTCGTGCCTTTGTGGTGAAAAAATCTCTGTGCCCTCTGCGCCTCTGTGGTGAATCTACGGCAGCCGCTCAATCATATAGAAGAAGCCCGCCGCGAATAGGCCAGCCAGCGTCGCATTCACAGCAACGATCCACATGACCAGAACGCGCGTCTGCCGCTCCAGGTCGGCTTTTGTCGCCGGGCGCGGTCTCACACTCATTCTTTGACGAATCCCGCCGGCGGCTTGGGCGGCACTTTCAAGTGCGTCATGAGCCTGTCCATCTTTTCATTAAGTTCGGCGAATTGTCGCCGGGACCACTCATGGTTCGCCGCGACTGTTTCCGTCAAGCCCAGCAGCGCGGCTTCGTAGCTGTCCATTTTGTCGAAGATGTCATTCTGTACGCCGCGCACACTTTGATATTCCGCCTCAATACGCTTCAAGCGCATGTCGGTTGTCGCTGCCATGTGCTGTCTCCTTTGTCGTCTGCTGAATGCTTGCGCTTATTCCTTGACGAAGCCGGCCGGCGGCTTGGGCGGCACTTTCAAGTGCGTCATGAGCCTGTCAATCTTCTCATGCAATGCCGCGAACTCTCGCAGGGCGAACTCATGGTTTGCCATGATCGACTCACGGTTTGCCATGATCAACTCATGGTTCGCCGCGACCGCTTCCGTCAATCCCAGCAGCGCGGCTTCGTATGTGTCAATTCTGTCCATCAAGGCGTCCTGCGCGTCCCGCAAACCCACGTATTCATGCTTGATCCGTTCCAAACGAATATCAGTCGTCGCCATGCCGTCTCTCCGTTAGCTTCTATGCGCCGCGTCTCGTTCAAATGATATTCTACACTGAAACCCGCGCCCGGCAAAACCGACGAATAGCGGCTGTCTCCGCATTCAGAATGGCAATCCTCTGTAGAAGCAAGTAAGTCATGCAAAAGAGTGATATGTAGTGGATGGCGCAAGCGGGCGACTCACAGAGTCGCCCCTACGGGATTCGATTATTTTGTAGTTTTCTATATTTCATCAAATTATTCGCATGACTAACTTGGTATTACTTCTGCGCCTCTGTGGTGAATCCCCGCCTTCGTGTCCTTCGTGTCTTTGTGGTGAAATTGCTCCCCCCTGCTAAAATGAAACCATCCGCCAAGCAAGGAGAGCAAACCATGTTTCAAGGACTGCGCAATCAAGCGCACAGCGTCAGCGCCGAATTCAAGACCTTCGTCATGCGCGGCAATGTCGTCGACCTGGCCGTCGGCATCATCATCGGCGCCGCCTTCAAGAGCATCACCACCTCGCTGGTCAAGGACGTCGTCACGCCGCCCATTGGCCAGCTCACCGGCGGGCTCGACTTTTCCCATTGGGTGATCCCGCTCGACTTTCTCAACTTCGGTCGCGAGGTCGCCGCGGAAACCGTCGCCACCATCAACATCGGCAACTTCGTCAATGTCGTGATCGATTTTCTCATCACCGCCGCCGCCATCTTCTTCCTGGTCAAATTCGTCAATCACATGCAGGACGTCGTGGAGGATATTGTGGAAGACGAGCCGGAACCGGAACCCGAGCCGGAACCGGAACCCGAACCCGAACCTGAGCCAGAACCAGAACCCGAACCTGAGCCAGAGCCGGAACCGGAGCCAACCACGGATGAAAAGATCCTGGAAGTTCTGGAGAGAATCTCGGCGCAGCTCGACAAGGCATGACAGGGCAGCCATCATCGGCTATAGTCTAGGCAGTTCTAACGCTCAGGAGATAAAGCTTATGTCTGACGACAAGATCAAAGATGCCTTAAAGATGATGCCCTACGGCTTTTATTCCTTCACCACCAAGAGCGGCGACGACGTCAACGCCATGGTGGTCAACTGGGTGTCGCAGATGTCTTATGAGCCGCGCCTGCTCGCCGTCGGCATTCAGAAATCCTGCTACTCGCACGGTCTGGTGGAGGCGGGTCAAGTCTTCGGATTGAATCTCTTCCTGCAAAGCGACAAAGACGCCATCATGGGCGTCACCAGCGGACGCGCCAAGAAGCCGGAAAAGATGGAAGAGGCGCAATTCAGCGCCGCGCCGCGCACCGGCGTGCCGGTCTTGGCGGGGGCTGCGGCTTATATCGAATGCAAGGTGACGCGGATCGTCGATGTCGGCGGCGACCACAACATCGTGGTTGGCGAAGCGATCAACGCCGATGTGATGAAAGAAGCCGATCCGCCCGATGTGCTCTCGCTGACGCAACTGGGCTGGAGCTACGCCGGCTAGCCCGTCATGCCGGCGGCAATTCGCCGGTCTCGAATACCGATAGCAGGCGCTCGATCAGCGTCTTCAGGCTGTGCTCGCGCATGACGCCGTCGCGCAGCGCCCGCCCGATTCGCTCGCGTTCGCCGGCGGGCAATGCCAGCAAATGCGCCAGGCGCTCGCGCAAGCCCGCCGCGTCCTCCGGTCCGTCGATCATCAGCAGATCGCGATGCTCGCCCAGAGCTGGCGCGAAGGCTGGATTGCAGACCACAGTCGGCAGCGCGCAGGCCATGCTCTCCAGCGCGGATTTGTCAAAGAGGCCCACCGGGCTGGTATTGACCGCGACCGTCGCGCGCCGGTTCCAGTCGCGCACGCCCGCCGCTGGCAGATCGCCCGTGAAGCGGCAGCGCTGGCTCAGCTGCGCGCAGAGCGCTTCCAGTTCGCGCTGATAGTCGTCGGGATAGCCGGGCTGCACGCCCCCGACGAATACGAGGCGCGCCCCGGTCCCGGCCACGGCGCGAATCGTCGTCGCCTGATGTTTGATCGCCGCCAGCCGCGCCACTTGCAGAACCAGAGGACGTTCATCTCCCGCCGATTCAGCACGCGACGCCGGCGCGTAAAAGTCCGTATCGATGCCCTGCCCGACCACTCGCAGCTTGTCCGTCGGGACGGGAAAGCTGGTCGCGACGGACGTCACCGTGCGCCAGGACATCGCCAGTCCCAGCCGCAACTGCCGCGTCTCTTGACGATGCGCGTACCATAAGACCAGCGGAATGCCGCGCGCCTTCAGCAGCGGTCCCGCCAGCGCGGCGAAGAGCGGCATCATGTGCGCGAAGCAAAGGTCGTAGCGGCGCGCCGACAGCAGCCGCGTCAATTGCCGATAGAACGTAGTCAGGCGTCTCGCTTTGCTCCAACCATGTTCTCGCCCGGCCGAATACACGCGCACGTTGTCCGGCAGATCCACGACGCCGCGATACATGGTGATGACGTCGATCGATTTGCAATGCCCCGCCAACTCGCGAATCCAGACGCTGCCGAATCCCAGAACCGGATCGGCTTCATCGGTGGCCAGATTGAAGAGCAGCAGTCGCAAGTCGAGTCTCCCAAATGGTTATACAAGCGTCCGCAGAGTTTGTGTAGGAAGTCGTCTATCCCGGGAAACCCACCGCGTCTATGGCCTCTGCGGCGGCAAAATCCTTCGCCGACAGCTTGTTGCCGGCGTCATGCGTGGTGAACGAGACCGTCACGCGCCGCCAGCCGATACTCATGTCGGGATGATGGTTCAATCCTTCCGCGATCACGCCCACTGTCGAGGCGAAGGCCAGGCCAGCCAGGTAGCTGTCAAACTTGAAGGTCTTCACCAAGACATCGCCATCGCGAGACCAGTCTTTCAACCCCGCCAATCCCTCGTCGATTTCGGCATCGCTCAAGGCAGTTGTCATGTCATTTTCTCCTTGCTCGTTTCTTAATCGGAGTCAATCGCAGACATTAACATTATAAGACAGATGCGCGCGCGAGGTCAGTTCGATTCGTCGCCGCGGCGCGCGGCGTCTTTGGGGCAGGCTCATAATTACAGCGCGCAAGTACAACATCCGCATCCGTCAGCCGCGTTTGCAGTCGGCTGGTAACCATTGATGCCGAAGCGCAACCCGGCCGCGCGCGCCAGTCCTTCCAGTTGCGCCGCCAAGAAGGGACCCGGGCATATCGTCGCCGGATTGAACTGCTGGTGCCCGGCCAGATGCGTGGGGCTCAGCAACTCTACCAGCCAGCGAATTAGAGCCAGCGCCGCATCCAACTGGTCGTTTGAGGGCGCCTCAAAGCGAAAATCGCCCAAGAGACAGATGCCGGCGCTACCGGTGTTGAATCCGGCGGTATGCGCGCCACGCGCGGTCAAGTCGCGCCCTTCGTAGATTGTGCCGTCTTTGTCCACCATGAAATGGTAACCCAGGTCCGCCCAGCCGCGATCATCGCGATGCAAGCGCTGTATTTCGGACAATGTCGCCAGCCCGTCAGCCTCATAAAGCGCGCTGTGGTGGATCACGAGGGTCTGATAGCTCTCGCTCAGCGAGGCGGGATAAACGTACCAGCCATAGGGATTGCTGCCCTCCCGGTACCACCCATTTTCATTGCGGGCGCTATGATCCACAGGCAAGGCGCCCCACTCGCCCCGACTGACGATCCCGGGTCGCTTATCGTCCGGCTGCAATTCAGGCGAACCCCCGCCGTTGGGCAGAATAACGATCCGCGGCCGCGACGCCCCCAGCCCGGCGACCAACGCGCCCGCCGCCATAGCGCCTCCCGCCGCGCCAATCGCCGCCATGCGTTGCAGGAATCGCCGCCGGGACTGTTTTCGACTCGATGTATGCGGGGCTTTTCTCAAGTTTGTAGTCCACCGCTGAACAAGGTCATGTGCGATTATACAGCCGTCTCGACGGTTTCGCCTGCCAGGGCAATCGCTTCAGACTAATAGTGGTTGGCATGATGGGAATTGAAATGATTATTAACCACAGAGGGCACCGAGAACGCCGGGATTTAACCTCTTGCCTGCCAAATAAGAGACGATGTAGGGGCGTTTCGCTGAAACGCCTGTGAATAGACGGTCATTTTATAGGGGCGTCTCACGAGACGCCCCCTACATTTTGCAGGATTTGTGTCACAGTCAACATATATTGATTTTGAAGCGATTGCCCTGTTTCGCCTGCCGCTTGTCAAGCCCGCGGCACGCGGGTATGCTACAATTCCCCTGAAACAGGCGAACCGATTGAGAGGCGGGATGGCCGATGACAGTTTCTTCATCGTAATCGAAGGCATTGATGGCGCGGGCAAGACCAGCATTGCAGAGCGCCTACTGCAGGTCTTGCGGCAGACACACGGTGATGACGTTCTGCTGACGCAGGAACCTCACGATAAATCGCTGGTCGGCAGCGAGATCCGCCAGGCGCTGAGGCGGGAACTTCCGCTTAGCCCGCTTGAGTTGGCGCAGGCTTTCTCTCTCAATCGCAGCAATCACCTCAAAACGTGTATCGAGCCACATCTTCAAGCCGACGGGCGCATCGTCATTTGCGATCGTTATATGCTTTCCTCGCTGGTGTATCAATCGCGCGATGATATCGGCATGGAAGACGTCTACAGCATGAACCACCGGGCGCGCGTACCGGACTTGACCATCGTGCTGCGAGTATGCGCCGTAGAAGCCTATCGCCGCATGGACCGGCGTAAAACTTCTCTCGAATTGTTTGAGAACGACTTGCCAACTCGCCTAAAAAAGTATCAGGAAGGTATCGCGCTGCTGCGCGGAACGGGGCATGCCATCGTAGAGGTCGATGGCAACGGCGAAATCCCAGATGTGTTCGAACTGGTGGTAGAAGCGATCAAGCGGAACAAACCGGCCTGGCTGCGCATACAACCGCCTCTTTTTTAATAAACCTCCTTGCTCATGCGAGGAGCGCTTTGTTATTTTCTGAGAGCGCGGTAGACCTTTTCGCTGCCGAAGGCCAGTGTCTACGCGACTGCAGTAGAACCAAGTTAGTCATGCAAAAAATGGCTGTGCTGTAGGGGCGGCACGCTGTGCCGCCCGTTCCTTCACTAACTGTTTTCGGGCGTTTCAGCGAAACGCCCCTACACCTCGTCGCATTTTCAGATTTTCATTACTTACTTGCGCTTACTGCCGAGCGACTGTTGTTATATTGACAGTATGTGTCGGGCGACCTGCCCGATCGCCCCCTGTCGTCCACGCGATTCACCACTCCCTTTTTCCAGCAATCGAAAAAGAGGGAAAATCCGTGCTTGACATCAGAACTAATGTTCTGTATACTGTCATCATGGCTGGAAGAACTGCTCACCAAACCCTGACTAAACTCTCCCAAATGGGCGATGTCACCTTGCATGAACCCGCGGGTGACCGCCCCCATGCCGAGCGCATCCGCAAAGCGCGCAAGCAGGAATTCAACCTGGGCGGCTGCATCGCCAACCTCAGCACGCCCAAAGGACCAAAGCCCGTGCTCAAAAGCATGATGACTACCGCTTGCGAGCGCAATTGCAACTATTGCGTTTTCCGCGCTGGACGGGCAAAGACAAAGCGAGTCACGTTCTCGCCCGATGAAATGGCATCGGCCTTTGAGAACCTGGAACATGCCGGTAAGGTCGACGGTTTGTTTCTTTCTTCCGGCATCATCAAGGGCTCCGTCGCCACGCAGGACAAGATCATCGATACGGCTGACATTATTCGCAACAAGCAACGCTATGGCGGTTACATCCATCTCAAGATCATGCCGGGCATCGAATACGATCAACTCTATCGTTCCATGCAATTGGCGGACCGCGTCTCGGTCAACCTGGAAGCGCCGACCAGCGCCCGATTGGCAGACCTGGCGCCTAAGAAAATCTTCATCGAGGAATTAGTACAGATGCTGCAGTGGGCACAGCGGATCCGAGCAGAAAATCCGCATGAGAAGCTGGCTAGCAGCGTCACCCAGTTTGTGGTCGGCGCTGTCGGCGATACCGACTTGGAACTGCTTTCCATGACGGACAGGCTCTACGATCAAGCGAAACTGGCGCGGGTTTATTATTCCGCCTTCGGTCCAGTGCCCGGGACGCCTTTCGAAAACCTGCCAGCAACCGAAGCCATCCGAGAGTTTCGCCTGTACCAATCCAGTTTTCTATTGCGGGACTACACCTGGGATGTCGAAGAACTGCCCTTCCTGCGCGATGGCAACCTGCGCACGGATGTCGATCCCAAGCAAGCCTGGGCTGATGAGCACTTGCTGCATCAACCCATCGAAATCATGCGCGCCGAGCGCGAGCAACTGCTGCGCGTGCCGGGCATCGGTCCAGTCGGCGCGGAATCGATCATCCGCTCTCGCCGCCGCGGCACACTCAGTGAATTAATCCATCTCAAACAGATCGGCATCCGCACGCCACATAAGCTGGCGAAGTATGTGCTCCTCGACGGCAGACAGCCGGTTCGCCAACTGAAGCTGTTTTAGCGCGCGCCGTCCCCGCCTCACAAAGCTTGGACGATTAAGCAAACGCGCGATCTGCACAGAGCCGCGCGTATTGACCGATGCTCGCCGACTACATTAACATGTAAAAGAAAGAGACAAGAGGATAGCGCAAATGAAAAGTCTCCCGCGCCTACTGATTCTATTGATCGTGTTCGCATACTCGATCCTGCCCGGAAAAGCGCAGAATGCCTTCCCCGATGGCACAAGCCTCAAGCTGCTGCAATGGCATCATTTTGTGCCGCGCTACGACGAGTGGTTCGACGCTTGGGCGCAGGAATGGGGCGAAGAAAATAATGTCACCGTCACGGTGGACCATGTAAACCTCGCCGAAATGCCTTCGTCGCTGGCTACCGGCATCGGCGCGGGCGCCGGATATTCCATCTACGAAATGCCGATACCGTCCGCCACATTTGTCGATGGCCTGCGCGACCTGCGCGAACTTAACCAGAGGGCGCGGGAGATCTTCGGCGAACAGCACGCTTTCTGCCAGGCTAGCGCTTTTCTGCCCGCGAACGACAAGTGGTATGGCTTCGTCGGCACTCAAGTGGTCAATCATGGCAACTATGACATCGCCCTGTGGAGGGAAGCCGATTATCCCGCCGGACCGCGAAGTTGGAGCGAACTGCTTGCAGGGGGCGCCTCCATTTTTGAGAACACGGGTATTCCCGTCGGCATCGGCTTAAGTCCAGAACCCGATAGCGAGATGGCTGTGCGTTCGGTGATTTGGAGCTTCGGCGGGGCTGTTCAAGACGAAAAAGAAAATGTCGTGCTCAACAGCGAGGCGACCATCGCCGCGGTGGAATACCTGGCGGAACTGCATCGGCAGGCAATGACAGACGAGGTCTTTGGCTGGGGACCGCCCAGCAACAATCAGGCGCTGATCGCCGGCGAATCCAGCTTTATCTACAATCCCAGTTCAGCCTATCGCAGCCTGCAGAAAGTTGATGAGACAGCCGCCGCTGGCATCGGCTTGAGCGGCGCCCTGGCGGGACCAGCCGGAGCCTACGTCGGCACGAACGTCCTGACCCACGTCATCCCCGAGTACGTCAAAGGCGCGGAATGGGAAGCGGCGCAGCAATTCCTGCTGGATTATCTCGCCAGCTACGACGATGTAATCCGGCACAGCGAACTTTATAATCTGCCCTGCTACCCCGCCAGCGCAACAATGCTTGATGTATGGTTGGCCGATGACCCCTTTGCTTCGCAACCGCCGGACAAGTTCCGCTTCCTGGCGACGGTGAGCGAATGGTCGGCGCAGCTTGGCTATCCCGGCGCCGCCAACCCCGCCATCAGCCAGGTATATGCCGAAAACCTTCTGCCGAAGATGATCGCCAAAGTCGCCCTCGGCGAATTGAGCGCGGAAGAATCCGTGGCGCGGACGCATGAACAGATTGAAGCGATCTTCGACGCCTGGCGCGCCCGAGGTCTCGTCGGCGGCGGAAACTAGGTCTACAATAAGGGACTGCGCCGCTGCAAGGCATAGAAATCATTGCGAAGCGCCGCGCAGTTCGCTAGAATTACGCTCGTAACACAGTCGCAAGGCTATGATGGATTTCCCTAATTCTTAAGGAGACAGTTTCATGAAACGCGCAATACATTTGCTAATTGTGTTCAGCATTTTCGCCGCGCTGGGCAGTGGCATTGCCGCCCAAGGCGACTACGCCGAAGGCACCGAAATCAGCTTGCTCCAGTGGAGCCATTTCGTGCCGCGCTACGACGAATGGTTCGACGCCTATGCCGCGGAATGGGGCGAAGCCAATGGCGTTGGCGTGACGGTCGATCACGTCAACTTCACCGAAATATTCTCGACGCTTGCCGCCGAGATTGACGCTGGCGAGGGGCACAGCATCGTTGAGGTCCTGTTCTCGCCGGCCAGCTTCATTGACGGATTGCATGACCTGGGCGATCTCAACGCCAAGGCGTCGGAGATGTTCGGCGATCGCGCCAGCACTTGTCAGGCGGCATCCTACTTGCCCGTCGTTGATACCTATTACGCTTATACGCACGGCTACGTGCCCGACCCGGGCGATTATGACATCGCGCTCTGGACCGAAGCCGGCTACCCCGACGGTCCCAAGACTTACGACGACTTGCTCGAGGGCGGACGCGCGATCTTTGAAGCCACCGGCATACCAGTCGGTATCGGCATGAGCCCCGAGCTCGACAGCCGCATGGCCAATCGCGCCGCCATTTGGAGCTTCGGAGGCAGCGTCCAGGACGAGAACGAAAATGTCGTGCTCAACAGCGAAGAGACCATCGCCGCAGTCAAATATCTGGCGCAGTTGCAGAATGAAGCCATGACAGATGAGGTATTCGGCTGGACCGCCGCCAGCAACAATCAAGCGCTGATCGCGGGCGAAGTCAGCTATATCCTCAATTCCAACTCAGCCTATCGCAGCTTGCAGAAAATCGATGAGGCGGCGGCGGCCAACATCGGTTTCACCAGCGCGCTCGAGGGACCCGCCGGCGCCTACGCTTCCTCGCACGTTTGGCAGATCTATGTCATTCCCGAATACGTTGAAGGCGACGAACTGGCAGCCGCCAAGCAATTTATCCTCGACCACAGCGCCAATTACAGCGACGTGACCTACTACAGCGAACTCTACAACTTCCCCTGCCACGCCAGCACCGTTCCCGAGCTTGACGGCTGGCTGGAAGAGGATCCCTGGGGTTCGCAACCACCGAACAAATTCGAAGTTTTGAAGACGGTCAACGATTGGTCCGTGCATCTCGGCTTCCCAGGCGTCACGAATCCCGCCATCAGCCAGGTCTTCGCGGAAAGCATCATTCCCAATATGGTGGCTCAGGTCGCTCTGGGTGAAATGAACGCGGAAGACGCCGTTGCGCAAGCCCATGAGCGCATCGAAGAAATCTTTGCGGATTGGCGCGGCAGGGGCATGGTCGGCGGCGGTTAGCCGCTACTTGTCCCCTCTCCATACCTTGACAAACCTGTAGGGGCGGCTCGCTGAGCCGCCCACTACTTCATAGAGTTTGCCATGAGCCTGGTTGAACTGCAGGGCATAAAAAAGTTTTTCGACAATGTCCGCGCCGTCGACGGCATTGAGTTGGAAATCGAAGATGGCGAGTTCCTGGTCATTTTGGGTCCCTCGGGCTGTGGCAAAACCACGCTGATGCGCATGATCGCCGGGCTGGAAAAACCGACCGCCGGGCAAATCTTCATCGGGGGCGAAGACGTTACAGCGCTGCCACCCCGCAAGCGCGGCGTTTCCATGGTCTTCCAGAGTTACGCGCTTTACCCGCATATGAACGTCTTCAACAACATCGCCTTCCCCCTGAAAGCGCAAAGCCGAGAGAAAAAATACGACAAGCGCGCCATCCGGGACAAGGTTGAAAACACGGCGCGGCTGCTGGAGATCGATATGCTGCTCGACCGTCGGCCTCGCCAGCTTTCGGGCGGTCAGCGACAACGCGTCGCCATCGCGCGCGCCATGGTCACACAGCCGGCGGTGCTGCTGCTGGACGAACCACTCTCCAACCTCGACGCCAAACTGCGCGCCAACGCCCGCGACGAACTGAAGGAATTCCAGCGCTCATCAAACATTACCGCAGTATTCGTCACCCACGACCAGATAGAGGCAATGGGACTGGGCGACCGAATCGTGGTCATGTCGCATGGAAAAATCCAACAGATCGGCACACCGCAACTCATTTACGATGACCCGGCCAACGAGTTCGTCGCTACCTTTCTTGGTTCTCCCAGTATGAATATCCTGCGAAGCGATGCCTTCAGTTTTGGTTTTCGACCGGAAAACTTCCTGCCCAAGACCCTCGCCGACAATCCGGAAAACTCGCGCATCCTTCACTACTATGTCAAGCGGGTCGAATATCTCGGTTCCGATCGGCTGCTCTACGGTTATGTCCATGGGCACGACAATGAATTGACACTGGCTAAAGTACCTTCGAACGTGCGCGTCGCGCTGGATGTTGACTGCGACTACGAATTCGCCGTGCACAACAGCGACATCAAGTTCTTCGACAGGCAAAGCGGGCAGCGCATTGAACAACAGAACCTGCAAGGGGTCGTCTGATGGCGAGCGCCAGCGCCGTGCTTAATCCGCGCCGCTATCTCATGGACGACCGCCGCTTCGTCGGCGTCATGTTCTTGGCGCCGGCGCTGCTGTATATCCTGCTGCTTGTCGGATTGCCTTTCTTGCTGGCGATCGCATTCGGCTTTTCCGATGTCACCGTCGGCAATACCGAACTCAATTTCATTGGTTTCGACAATTTTGTCGCGGTCTGGGAGAACGATATCTTTCGCCAGGTCTTCGGCAATACAGTCATGTTCACCCTGGTATCGCAGGTATTCATTCTGATCTTCGCCAATATCCTGGCGATCATTTTTACACAGGAATTCACGGGCAAATGGTTCGCGCGCTTTATCTTCATTTTGCCTTGGGCGACGCCGGTGTCCCTGGCGGCGATCGGCTGGCTATGGATGTTTGATACCAAGTACAGTCCCATAGATTATCTGCTCTTGCAGACCGGCTTCCTGGGACCAAAGGGCATGCTATCCAACAGCCGCAATCTGTTTTGGCTGGCAAACCCAGCCCTGTCCCAGATCAGCGTGATTTTCGTACAGGTCTGGCGCATGACGCCCCTGGCGACTGTGATCTTGATGGCGGGGCTGTCGTCGATCCCGACCGATATTCTGGATCAGGCCGAGGTCGATGGATCGCGATTCATGCGCACCCTGCTGCAAATCAAGTTGCCTTTGATCCTGCCTATCATGGTCATCGCCCTGCTCTTCAGCATGATTACCATGTTCGGCGACATGACCGTGGTCTATGTGCTGACGCGCGGCGGTCCCGTCGATTACACGCGCATCATTGGCTTGTATTCCTTCCAGATCGGCATTGAAGGCGGCAACCTGGCTCAAGGCGCGGCGATGGCGCTCTTCGCGTTTCCGCTGCTGCTGGCTTTGGCGCTGCTCATGCTCCGCACGGCAAGCCGAGCCGAGGTACGCTGATGGCTTTGCTGATTTGGATCCTGCAGAACTTTTGGTCGCTCCTGGTCTTGTCATTCGCCGCATTGGTTGGGCTACGCATCGCCTACCGGTTTCGCAAATATGGCGCCACTCGCGCCGAGCTGTCGCATATTCTGCGGCGTTCGCCCTTTTATCTGGTCGTGCTGATCTTCTGTTTCTTTGCCGCGGCGCCATTCATGATCATGTTCCTGCACAGCTTCAAGGTCGATGGCGATCTCTATCGAAGACCGCAACCCTTTGTCTATCGGCAAGATCCCACCTTGGAGCATTTGGAATCGCTCTTCACGAACACCGCTTACCTCGACTTCATCCGCAATTCAGTGGTAGTCGGCATTGCGGTTGTCATTATCACACTGATTCTGGCCTTGCCGGCGGCTTACGCGCTGGCGCGACTCACCGGGCGCTGGGGCGAACGCGCCGGCATCTTGATGTTTCTCGTTTACCTGGTGCCGCCCACCCTGCTCTTCATCCCCATGTTTCGCATCGTGGTCATGTTAGGCTTGAAGGACTCGCCGCTGGCGCTGATTGTGGTTTATCCCTCCTTCACCGTGCCTTTCAGCATGTGGCTGCTGCAGGGTTTTTTCAAGGCGGTGCCGCCTGAACTGGAAGAGGCCGCGCTGGTCGATGGCTATAACCGCGTGGAAGCTTTTTTGCGCGTCGTCCTACCCCTGTCATTGCCCGGCATCATCTCCACAATCGTCTTCACCTTTACCCTGACCTTGCACGAGTTTATCTATGCCTTGGTATTCATCACGAATACCTCTCGGCGCACGCTCAGCGTCGGCGTACCGACCGAACTGATCCTGGGAGACGTTTACTTTTGGCAGCCCTTGCTTGCCGCCGCGCTGATCATCGCCATACCAGTCGGTTTCGCCTATAATCTGTTTCTCGACAGCCTGGTGCAGGGTTTCACGATGGGCGCCGTAAAGGGCTGATTCAGCAAGCAAATTGTTCAAGGTACTACAAGAGAAGGTATCATGCCTACAATTACCGTAAACCTCAATCAAGTCGACGACGCCACCACCGCCGCGCAGATCCGACAACACGCCATCGATATCGACCGACCTGAAGCCAAGGGCGGCCACGATAAAGGCGCCATGGGCGGCGAATTGCTGCTGGCCTCACTGGGCGGATGCTTCAACAGCAATCTGCTGGCTGCCATTCGCGCCCGTGACCTCGAGATCAATGACATCGCGATAGAAATCAGCGGCGATCTTGCCGAGGCGCCCGCTCGTTTCTCCTCGATCAACATGGTCGTTAAGTCCGGGTTCGACGATCGCGCAACCTTCGAGAAACTGGTCAAGATGTCGGAACGCGCTTGCATTGTCGCCAATACGCTCAAAGGATCGGTGGATCTGTCGGTTTCGATCGCTTAAATCGAGCCGGGACCATGCCCCCCTCTGAATACATCAAGAATATCCGCGCCAAGATCGGCAAGGATCTGCTCTTGCTCCCTGGCGTGACAGCTATCGTCATCAACAAGCGCGGCGAGATTCTGTTGCAACTACGTCGCGATACCCGGACATGGGCGCCACCGAGCGGCGGCCTGGAACCGGGAGAGAATCTGGCGCAGTGCGCAATCCGCGAAGTGCTTGAGGAAACCGGCATAGAGGTGATTCCAGAGTCGATTATCGCTGTACTTTCCGGGGACGATTTCACCGTAACCTATCCCAACGGCGACCAAATCGGGGTCGTTTCCTGCGTTTTTCGTTGCCGCCCGCGCCTTGAAACGACGCCGCGCGTCAACGACGACGAATCGCTAGAGATGCGCTATTTCTCTCCTGGCGATCTGCCGGACAATATGCTCCCGCGCCATCGCTGGATCATCGCCAAGACGCTAGAGAACGATCGCGATACTTATTTCAATCCACCTTCGCGGTAGACAGCGCGGAACTTGTCTTTATCCAATTCACTATGCCAGTTATCGGTGGCGCATAACATCGCGCCGATGCGGCCGATATCGTCGGAAGACTTCGCGCCCATGCCATTGCCGGCGGTCGCCACATAAAGGCTTCCGTCTTGCAAGACATCAACATAGGGGTTGCCATGCGCGCTATTGGTGATCAGACAAGGCGCCGAATGATAGGACAGGGTTATTAAGTCGGGGATCATCTTGTGCAAGGCTGTCTTCAAGGCGTCAGCGATATCTTGCCCTCCGTCGCTGTGGAACCAATCCAGCAGTTCAAGGTCGTTCTCCGTCGCGTCCAGGAAAACTTCATTCCAGCCGCTTCCGCCCAGCTTGATATAGGTCTTGCCATCGGGATAGGGCAGCGGCGGCAACATATAAAGAGAATCCACCAGCGGATGATCAAATGAGCTGATAATTGACGGCATCGTCTTCAGACGATTGGCCTCCGCAGGCGGTATCTCCGCGAGCAATATCGTATGCGATTTGGTCCGCAAACGCAGCTTCTTTTCGAGCAAGGTATTGCTGTATCCCCCCGCTGTCAACAGAATCTTGCGCGCGCGACGCGCCTCGCCTCCACGACTGCGTAGCTCATGGTAATCGCCGACGCGATGTATCCTCCTCACAATATCTCGAAAGACAGCGGCGCCTTTGTCCTCAGCGATCTTCAGTTGCGCCGCGATCAGCGAACGCGGGTTGATGTATCCCGCTTCCCCGCCCTCGTCCCAGGCGACAAACGCATCAGAAAACGACAGGTATGGGTATGCCTCCCGGCAACTTGCAGCATCCAAACGGCGATGGGGCGGTTGAAACTTCCCCGCGCAATCGTCAACCTGTTGGATATGTTCGGGAATGTCGGTGGCGCGCAGGCAGCCGACGCGGTGATGAAACTGTATGCCGCTCGCCGCTTCTATGACTGGATACTGCGCGATCGACTCACGCGCAAGATGTCCCCACAAGGGGCTGGGATCCAGGACGCGCGTGATGCGTCCCTGATCGTAGTGGCTGGCGAAGACGCCATCGTGCGTCCGCCGGTTCTCCGGCTCGTCCGGACCGATCACACAGATCTTGAGTTCGGGGAAATTGCTAGCCAGATGGCGCGCTGCCGCGCTGCCGATCAAGCCCTTGCCAATCACCGCCACGTCGTAAATCGTCATATGCCATCCTCGCCATCGCATTTGCCAAATCGCACGCTGGTATAGCGTCCCAACCGCTTCGTCAAGCGCTAGCGCCACTCTCGCCAAAGGATACCATTGCCTCCGCGTCCTTTTCAAAGCATGATGTTGGCGGACGCAAAACGACAACAACGAGGCAGAAAATGAGCGACAAAGCAGACCAAGTGCCCCCCGACAAACTGAAACTCTATAAACGACTGATCGATGCGCACCCGGAGATCGAACTCAAAGGCGGAATGAAACTGCCGTACACCTCCTACCAAGGTCATATGTATTCCCAGTTGACCAAAGCCGGCACGGTCGGTTTGAGGATGGGAAAAGCCGAGCGCGAGGCTTTCATCGCCGAATATGACAGCGCGCTGCTCGAAACTTATGGGACCGTGATGAAAGAATATGTCGCCGTGCCCGATCATCTGCTGCGCGACACCAGGAAGTTGCTCCCGTATCTTGAACAGAGCTACGCCTACGCAAAGACGCTTAAGCCAAAGCCGACAAAACGGAAAAAGTGATTCTCCAAAAGGATTCAACCTGCAATTATATGTCCTTGAATCGAGGAACGACAGATGACCCAAATTCAACTCGATATCCATGACTCAGGCTTGGCCGAAATCTTTGCAAGGAACGGCGAGCTAGAAACCGTCGTTTCCGGACTCAAATTCCTCGAGGGACCCGCTTGGCACCCATACGAAAGCCACTTGCGCTTTAGCGATATTTTGGGCAACTCGACCCTGCAGTGGAGCGAAAGCGACGGCCTGAGCATTTATCGGCGCAACAGTCACATGGCAAACGGCAACAGCTATGACCGCGAGGGACGGTTGCTAAGCTGTCACCACGCCAGCAGTCGCGTCACGCGCATGGATGACGACGAGACTATGACAGCGCTTGCCTCGCATTTTCAGGGCGGGGAACTCAACAGCCCCAACGACATCGTTGTCAAGAGCGACGGCAGCATCTACTTCACTGATCCGCCCTTTGGCCGCGAAGCCAAGGTGGGCATCCCCCGTGAATTCCAACTGGACTTCAACGGCGTCTATCGGCTGGACCCGGCAAATGCTGCGCTGACGCTGCTGACTTCGGCGCTCAATCGACCCAACGGCTTGTGCTTCTCGCGCGACGAGTCGCTTCTTTACATCAATGACAGCCCAGAATACAAGATTCATGTTTTCGATGTCGAAGCGGATGGCAGCTTAGCCAACCAGCGCCTCTTCGCCCAGACACAAGGCGATGGACCGGGCGTTCCAGATGGCATGAAAATCGATAGCGAAGGCAATCTCTACTGCTGCGCTCAAGGCGGTTTACACGTTTACAAGCGCGACGGCAGCTTTCTCGGGCGCTTGCTAACGCCGATGCAAGTTACAAACTTCACCTGGGGCGACGACGATATGCGAAGCATCTATCTGACGGGCATTACAACCTTGTATAGGGTACGTACCAGCATCGCCGGAACGCCGCTCTTCTAGCGAGCTGCCACAAGAATTAACGCCATTGTTGCTGCATCCAGGATTCGCTTTCAAGCGGGCGAGGCCGCATCGACGGTTTCGCGCGGAATCCAATAATACATGCGACCATATGCGATGTCGCAGCGCTCCATGATCTGCCGCTGACGATCCGGATCTTCGGCAAAGTTATCGATATGAATGACGACCTCGCCGGCAAGAGCTCGATTTGCGAGCGTACGCTCGGCTTCGTTGCCCGATCCTGCAAATTGCGCCAGCAAACTCTCGATTTGAGGAGCCATCTCCAGCCGAATCAAGCCAAAGAGAATGGGGAAGCGAAGCTTTTCTTCTTGAATGAGGGTCGAAAGCGCAGCGAAGACAGGGGGCGTGAGGTCGCCCTGCCAACGCCCTTCATCGCCAGACAACATGCTCAACGCGCGTCGGCGCAATTTGCGCTTGCGGCTTGGATCTTTTGCGATTAACAGCAACTCCCGCACGATTTCCTCTCTGCCCAGATAGTTGGGACAGGCTTGAATGGCGACCGCGCAGACACGCCGCCGCGCGTCGCGCAACCCGGCAAGTACGCCCTGAGTTGCTTGCGACCCGGTCTGATACGCCAATAGCCGCAGCATCAAAACACGGACGTTGCGATCAGGATTGCTCATCTGTTCGCAGGCAAAAGCAATCAGCGTGTTGTCGGTTGGCTCCCCGATGAGTCGCCTGGCTTCGTCAACGACCAGGTCAGAACTGGGAGAATATGCTTCACGGAGAACTGCACAATCACGGATAGTGAGCATCGTTTGCGCCTGTGGGAGCCGCTCGGCGGCAGCGAGAAGAACTACCGTGCTCACGCAAAATAACAAGCCTTCTCGTCGCTTGAGCGACGCGGTTTATTAAAAAAGATAACAGAGGCGGGCAGCCTGTTATCTGCTCGGCACATTTCAGAATCTTTAGCAATGATCCCCCGCCATAACAGCAAAACTAGCATATCCGGGCGCGCTTCATCAAGAGTTTCTTGCCGTAGAATCACTTTGCCTTTGTTCAGTTAGGGGTTTAAACTGCATCCGACGGCAGAGCGCGGACAAAGGACTTGAGCCATGCATATACGTGTAGCAGGCATTCAAATGCCTGTCACCCGCAGTATTGACTCTAACCTCCGACATATCGAGGGCGGCATTCAATGGGCAAGCGCACGGAACGCCGACATCTTGCTGACGCCGGAAGGATCTTTAAGCGGTTATACGCACGAATTCGATCCGCTCCAGGTTGAGGAGGCTTTGCAGCAGGTCACAGGGACGGCTGCCGCGTCGGGCGTGGGACTCGCGCTTGGCACCTGTTTTGTCGAAAACGACGGCGATACCTATAACCAACTCCGTTTCTACGCTCCCAATGGGCGTTATTTGGGTTTTCACAGCAAGACATTGCCGACTGGAAGTCTGGCAAAACCACCCACCGGAGAGATCAATCATTATGCAATTCGCCCTCTACAGGTTTTCGGGCTGGATCAAATAAAGGTCGGCGGGCTGATATGCAACGACATGTGGGCTAACCCGACCTGCACGCCGCAGCCCGACACCCATCTCAGCCACAGACTTGCCGAGCTGGGGGCCCGCGTTATATTCCACGCCGTCAACGGCGGCCGCAGTTCGTCGGAATGGTCGGATGTCAATTGGGATTTCCATAGCAGCAACCTGCGTATGCGCGCCCGCGCCAGTCGACTTTGGATCGTGACAGTCGACAGTTGCGAACCGGTCGACATACGCTGCTCGGCGCCGTCCGGAGTAATTGATCCAAGTGGCAACTGGCGCGTCCGTACCGCTCAACAGGGTATCGACCGCTTTGTTTATGATATCCGCTTCTAGTCACGTTTCCATTTACTGATAGACTTCCGCCATTCCAGACGTTACAATGACGCGGTGATTGTGGCTGCTGGCACAGCCTGCAGCGGGACTTAAGAAAACATTACAACATATTCCAAAGACAGGAGAAAACACCGTGGCACAATTCGGACTCTTATACGTAGGTGAACCGCAGTTTGATGACCCAAACGAAGCGCAAGCGCACCAGAAGCAGTGGTTTGACTGGATCGGTAGTTTGGGCGACGCTGTCGTCAACCCGGGTATGCCTATGGGTCCCCCCACCCGCGTCACCGCTGACGGGGTCGCCCCCGGACCTACAGAGGACCGCTTGACCGGGATCACCATTGTCGAAGCGGAAGACATGGACGCGGCAGTTGAAATGGCGAAGAGCAGCCCCTACGTCGAAGTCGCCACAGTGGACGTGGTACAGATATTTCAAATGGGATAGCTCACAGCGCGGGCCGGGAATCGTCTCGGTCCCGATTTCGCCTCTTGATTGCTGCCTTTCAAACAAACGCAGATTTCACGTAAACGCGCGTCAAAGCCAAGTTTCTAAACAGTTGTTACGAAGCCCGACTTGTGGCTCGAGCAATTCATAGTTACACTTTTCGGCAATATCGATCAACTGGATCAATTTGTCATGAGCCTGATCCTGCGTTATATGCGCGCCGACGATATCCGCGAAGTCTCCAGGATAGACCGCCTCTGCTTTGAGCCGCCCTGGTCCAGAGATTCGTACGCTTTCGAGATCAAAGAATCGAAGATTAGCCACATGGTCGTATTGGAAGAACAGGCTTCTCTAATACCGGCTTTGTTGCCGAACGATGATGGCTGGATCCAACGACTCAGCGGATGGATCCGGCAGGAAACACCGGCAATCGCCAAATCGAGCCTCATCGTCGGTTATGGTGGCTTGTGGAAGATTGATGGCGAAGCGCACGTCAGCACCATCGCCACCCATCCCGACCATCGCGGTCGCGGTTACGGGGAAATTCTGCTGGCGGGCATGTTTCGCAAGGCGCTGAGACTGAAGGCGGAGTACCTGGTGCTCGAAGTGCGCGTGAGCAACGCCGTGGCGCAGAATCTCTATCGAAAATATGGCTTCAGTCGTCATGGCCGCAAGCGCAATTATTATCGGAGCAACAACGAAGATGCCTACGATATGCGCGTCAGTCTCGATTCAAGCGTTCGACAGCGCTTCGGGCAGCTTTATCAGCAGCTTCAGCATTCGCAGGGTTTTCACGACGCTTATAGTCTTGTGACGCATCCGCGCTGGTGACGGGGCTTTCAGCATGACAAGACCAAAAACGATCTATGGACAGCCATTTTATTTTGATGACTGGCTCATTGCTCGCCTACACGCCTTGGACGAGGATATTAGAGACCGCTGGGAACAAGGCCAATTTTCTACGCAGATTCAGCGGCAACTTTATGAACAAACCAAACTAGATGAGGTATATCATTCCAATCGGATTGAGGGCAATCGACTTACTTATGGGGAAACCAAACAGGTTATCCAAAAAGGCGATACTATCTCAGGTAAACCCACAATAGACTAGAGGGAAGCGATTAATCTTTCTCGCGCGCTAGATTATGCTCAAGATGTCGCACTTGATAAATCTAAAAGTGTGGCTCAGAAATTTTTACGCGAATTCCACGCCCTATTGTTGGCAGACATTCAAAACGATGCCGGCAACTACAGAAAAACACCAAACATTATAAAGGGTTCGAGTCACGAAACACCAGACGCTTTCCTCGTTCAACAATTGATGACTGATCTAAGCGACTATATCGTTGCTGTAACGTCCAGCAGCGCTAGTATGTCGGACTATCCAATCTTTTGCTCCGCAGCAGCGCACACATGGTTCGTACAGATTCACGCTTTTTCCGATGGCAATGGGCGCACAGCCAGAGCGCTGATGAATCTGATATTAAGGCGCAATGGCTATCCTCCTTGCATTATCCTCGAGGATGATCGTCCTCGCTATATTGACTCATTGGAAAATTCCTGGGAAAACGGCGACTTGTCCCCGCTTATCGAGCTGATGCATGAAAACATTTCTGAGCAAATGGGCGACGCGGAATTGTTGAATTCCTTGCAATCTCGGCTTGAGATTGCCGAAGTTAAGAACTTTCAACGGGAATACAATTCATGGCGCACAAAAATGGACTACCTCAAGGCTACTTTCGGATATTTCATCGGAGATCTTAGCGAAAACAATACATCTATTCATGGTCGAGTTCATACTTTTGGCGACCCGGTTATAGAGAAGTATGTTTTGCTCCAAAAAGGGGAAAAAGTTGCAAAAAGTTGGTTCTTTGGCATCGAATTTAGCGGGCTTGCTAAACGATCTCGTTATCTATTCTTTTTCGCTTCACCTTTGGGCGCTATGAAAGGACGAACCCCAGTAGTTCTTGTTGCTGCGAAATATTCAGATTCGGAAGACAAATACATAAGCCTATACAATCTAAATCGCGACGGCGCCACCGTGCCCGACATTTTTCAGATTGGTTATGACTTGAATAAGCGGAAGTTTATCACAAACGGAAAAGCTGGCATTCGCGAACGTAATCCTCAGAATCTGGTATTGCAATTCTTCAAACAGGTCATTGAACGCGACTTCGGAGTCTAGCACTACTCGCGCAGGGCGCGCATCCCGTTCAAGGTCACAGCCAGGGACATGCCCATATCGGCGAAGACCGCCGCCAGCATGGTCACATTGCCGGTCAAAGCCAGCAGCAGGAAGACCAGCTTCAATCCAATTGAAAGCGCGATATTCTCGTGGATCAGCCGCCGGGCAAAACGCGCGCGGCGGATCGTCTTCGGCAGCAGATCCAGCTTGTCCGCCATCAAGACGATATCGGCTGTCTCCATCGCCTGGGCGCTGCCCGCCGCGCCCATGGCCACGCCAACCGTGGCGGCCGCCAGCGCCGGCGTGTCGTTGATGCCGTCCCCAACCATGGCTACCCGTTGATATTCTGCTTCCAGGTTCTCGACGGCGTCCACTTTGTCTTGCGGCAATAGCCCGGCCCGAAAGCGGTCAACACCAACTTTCCCGGCGATCGACTCGGCAACGGTTTCGTTGTCGCCGGTCAGCATCACTGATGCCAAGCCCATATCACGCAGTTCGCCTACGGCGCGCCTGCTCTCCTCGCGCGGCATATCGGTGAGGGCGATCACCCCCCGCACCTTGGCGCCATCATGCACCATAACAGCGCTTTGGCCCGCCGACTCGAAGTCCCGCGCGACCGCGCACAACTGCAAAGTATGATCGAACTCATTGTCGAAAAAATTATGACTGCCGACCGTCACGCGCTGACCGTTGACCTTTCCCCGCACGCCAAAGCCCGTGAGCGTTTCCACTTCGACCGCAGCACTATACTCAATACCGTTTGCGCTGGCCGCCGTCTGGATGGCCTGGGCAAAGGGATGCGTGCTCTGCGCTTCCACCGATGCCGCCAAAGATATCAACTCGTCACAAGGTTGGCAGGCTGCGGCGTGATCGCAATCGCCGGTGCTTGTCGCGGCGACATCCAGCTTGCCGCGCGTCAAGGTCCCGGTCTTATCGAAGGCGATTGCCTTCACGCCAGCCAAGGCTTCCAAATGAGCCCCGCCTTTGATCAGCACGCCGCGCCGCGCGGCGGATGTGATGGCGCTGATCACGGTCACAGGCGTACTGATGACCAGCGCGCAGGGACATGCGATCACCAACATCGACAGCGCGCGATACAACCAACCCGCTCCCGTCGCGCTGTCCCAGAAAGGCTGGCCGAAAAGCAGCGGGGGAATAACAGCCACGCCAAGCGCGCTTATCGCCACCAATGGCGTATAGACGTGCGCAAAGCGATCAATCAAGCGCTGACTAGGCGCCCGACGAGATTGGGACTTTTGCAGCAATTCAATGATGCGGCTCAGCGTATTTTCGTGGGCGAGGCGATCGACGCGCAGGTCCAGCGTCGCCGCGCCGTTGATAGAGCCGGCGTAAACTTCATCGCCCGGCGACCGTTCCACCGGCAGACTCTCACCAGTGATGTGCGCTTGATCGACGGCGCTATTGCCGGCCAATACGGTACCGTCCATTGGAATGCCTTCGCCGGGCAATACGCGGATCCGATCCGAAATGCGCAGCGCCTCTACCGGGATCACGTCCGTACGGTCGCCCATGATCCTGTTCGCCGTCGGCGGTTTGAGCGCCACCAGGCCCCGCAAGCTGTCGCGAGCCCGATCCGCCGTATAACCTTCCAGCGCTTCCCCTATGGCGAACAAGAAGATTACCGTAGCCGCCTCCAGAAATTCGCCCAAAACCAAGGCGCCGAGCGCAGCGACCGTCATCAACAGATTGATGTTGAACTCGCGGCTGATACGCAATGAGTTGATGCCGCTAAGGGCAATCGGTCTGATCGCCACCGTCATCGCCAAAACATAAACCAGGTTGCTGAGATCCGGGGAAGTTATCGCGAACAAATCTAGCCCGATTGCGAGCAAAAGAAGCGCGCCGCCATAAACCGCCATGCGGCTTGCGGGACGTTCCAGCAGGAAGTCCCAGAAACCGAAGAGGCCCGCGCGCCGCGCCGAGTCGACGTCTTGTGATTGGGCGGGCGCATCTATGGAAATAGTCTTGCCCAAAGCTTCGACGCGCGCCTTGAGCATATCGAATGCTACGTCCCCTTCAATCTGTAGCTCGCTACTAGCAAAGTCTACTACTGCCAATTCCACGCCGGGGAGGCGCTCAAGGGCGGATTGCACTTCGCGCGCGCAGTTTGCGCAGTCCATATTGCCCAAGCGATAGCGCTGTTGTGACATTGTCGCCGCTCACTTATGAGACCAAGTATCATTAAGGCGCATCTTACATATCTTGAATCATCATACTCAAGAGCTATGCGTCTGTCAACTTCTGCCAGCATAGTTCGAAAGGCGCGAACTTGACCGATGCCGCCAGGGAGCCGTCATAGCCTTTGAGATACGGCTTTGTCTAATGTTCATGACAGCAAGCGCTGCCATGGCGACTATTTCCAGTCGCGCAAAAACAAGATGTCTCAATCTCGACATCGGCGCGCGCCAGCGCCAGTTGAAGCTGAGGTCGCGCCAGGTCCGCTTCGGCAATTCTGTCGAGGCGTTCCAGACATGTGACAAAGCCTTGCAAGCTCCAGACGTTGTTTGGGCGCTGCATCGCCCGACAAAGGGAGCGATCAAGCCCCAGGTCCGCGCGATAAACGGCTAACGCTTCTTCGACCTGTCCGCACTCCAACAATAGGGCGCCCAGCGCATGACGAGTGGGCATGGCCCAGCCCCAAGGCTCGGCAAATTCCAGATGATCATCCAGGTAGACCGCTTGCCGAAGATGCCCGAAGGCGCAGTCGGTGTCTCCGCGATGATAAGCGACTTCTCCCTGCATCATGGCGGCGGCGACTTCCAAAACATCAATGCAGTTGTTGTTGAAGATGAACCGCGTATCCGGCACTTTGGCTTGCGCCGCTTCAAATGCCGCGACTTCGACGGCGGCCGCTTCATGTTCATGCAGCGTCGCCAGGGCGATCGCCCGCGCGTAGTGGCGCATCGCGAGCGAATTGCAATAGAGATCCTCATCGACCGGAGCCGGCTCCGCCAGTATCTCTCGCCACTTGCCAAAGCGGACCAGGACGTGCAGCCGCATCGACAAGATGCCTTCAAGGTGGTCGGCCATTGGCGGATCGTCGATTCTCAGCAGCTCTTCATTTGCCAAATCAGCGATTTCATCAGCGGCTTCCAGCGCCGTTTTGAACTGTCCCAGCAGCATGGCGGCGTAGACCTTGAAGTGGATATTGTGCGCGCGGTAAAAGGTGTAATCTGTGAGAATGCCGTCGCGCGCCGCAAACACGTTATCAACAGCAATGGCGCGGCGATTGGCGACTATGGCGTTGTAATATTGTCCGCAGAGGACGTCGATATGCGACGGCATATGCAGCAGATGTCCGGCATCGGGCGCCAGGTCCCGCAATTGATCGGCGGCTCGCATAGCCCGTTCTGGCTGGGGGGACATTTCCAGCAAATGGATATACAGATGCAGCAAGCCCGGATGAGGTTGCGCCCCGGACTCTTCGACTTGGTCCAGCGCTCTTTCGACTACCGCAATCGCTTCCAGCGTATCAGCGTCTTCCGCTGGTTCGCCGGTTTCCAAGTCCCACAATTGCCAGGGCGTACGATTCATAAGGGCTTCCGCAAATAGCGCAGCCACATCCCAATCGTCGGGAAAGGCGCGATAGACGTCTCGCATGGCGGCTGCGAACTGGTCGTTCCAGGTCTCCAGAACTTCCACATCGGTTTCATCGTCTCGCTGAAAGCGTTTCTCCAGCGCTTTTATGAGCGCGGTTTCAACAGCCGTTGCGCGGTCCAAGTGCGCGTAAGCTTCCAGGATCGCCGCGCGTCCCTGGCGCAAAGCCATCGCAAGCGCCTTTGGCGCAAAGGCTTCCCATTGCTTGTTGTAGTTGCATCCGAGACCGTAGGCGACTCCCCAATGAGCCATCAAACAATGCGGGTCGTGTTCCAGCGCCTTGCGAAAGCATTTAACCGCTTCGTCATGGTTGTAGCCGTAGAGCCAGGTCAAGCCGCGGTCAAACCAGCGCTGCGCCGCGGGAGCGTTGGTTGTGACGCGTCGTGAATATGTTCCAAGATCGTAGTAATCGGACATTGAAAAGGGAGACTTTCGTTACTTTACAATCGTAACATGTCAAGAAAGTTGTGCAACTGCCTATGTGTTTGTCGTTGCGTGTCCTCGTAGCGCCCGACTCCTCGTCATCTACTTCAAAACAATGTCGCTAGTCGAACTCGGTCGGCAAATCGGGCTGCCGCCAGTGAGAGAAGCAGCGCCCGATCTGCGCCTCGGTGACGCGCCCTTGCGATAGCGGCGGCAGCTTGTCTGGCGCGAACCAGTCCACCGCCAGACTTTCTTCACTGGTCCTCGCTTCGCCACCGATCAACTCGCAGAGGAAGAAGAGTTTATAGACGGCGAAGACGGATCGGCGATTGCGCCGGTTGCGGTCGTCAACCGCCATAAGCTTGACAGCCCGCGCCTGGTAGCCGCTTTCTTCGCGGATCTCGCGCTCGACAGCAGCCGCGGGACTGTCGCCGACATCAGCCCAGCCGCCCGGCAACGACCACAAGCCGTCGCCCGCTTCCTGCACCAGCAGGACTTTCCCGTCGTTGAAGACCGCGCCGCGCACGTCGACCTTGGGCGTGATATAGCCGTCGTCAGCGTTCAGCAGAGCGCGGATTGTCGCCGGATCGCTTTGGCTCGCGCTGGCCAGCATCTCGGCGGCGATATCGAGCAGCTGTTGGTAGCGGTCGCCATCGTAGTGGTCCTGCACGTAATAGAGGCCCGTGTTGGCGATGGCGGCGATGCGCTGCGCCCATTCGATGTTCCCGCTCATGGTTGATTTCCTCGGTACTCGGCTTGATGCGAGGATTATACACGAGCGCTTGGCTGCAACCGCTCCCCCGGCTCCCCCTGGCAAGCGGAACGTTTTCCATCGCGCAAGAAACTGGCACAATATCTATATTTTTTTGGCTTTTTCGGGCGACCAGATTGGTCGCCCCTACGGGAATCGATTATTTTGTAGTTTTCTATATTTCATCAAATTATTCGCACGACTTACTTGCATTTACTTCCGTGTCTCCGTGGTTAATTACCTAACCTAACAAGCCACGTCCACCAGCCAGACGCCGCCATCGGTCCCGTTCGCAGCCAGAGCCAGCTTGGTCCCGTCCGGCGAGAGCGCCGACCAGGCTCGCGATTCCCGCGTCAAGCGCAGGGGCAGGGTCGTCAGCGTCCGCAACGCCTTCGTCCCGCGGTCGAAACATTGCAGGCTCGGTACGCCGTCGACATCGCGAATGACATAGATCAATCGCCGCTCGCCGGAGCGCGCCATAATCGGCGCCGGATAGTTGTTGCCCGGCAATGCCGCCTCGAATAGCAATTCCCTGCTCCCGTAGGCGTAGCGCAGGTAGTACCCGTCGCGATCGTCGATGCGCCAGCCGACCACCGCGGACAAGCCATCCGCCGCCGGACCCGGCACGGTCAGGGACGGTTCCAGGTCCTCGAGGCGACCCATCAACATCCTTCCCTCGACGTCGCCGGTGAAATAATGCGCCGGCTCGCCGTAGGCGCCGAAGTAATAAGCCAAAAATACGCCCGGCTTTTCCGCCCAAAGGAAGCCGCGCAGGCTGTGCTTGTGCAGTGCGTCGTGGATCAGCCGTTTGAAGCTGCCGTCCGGCTCGGCGGAGAGGATGGTATGCAGATCGTTCTGGTAGACGATGCGCCGGGCTTTCGGCGGAAAAGTCATTTGCGAGCCATAAAACAGATCGGGATTCTGGTCGCCCGACTGCGTGATCATGGCTGCGCCGCTGCGCTCGATCATCCCGGCGTTGATATGTTGCGCGGCCGGATGTTCTGTCAGCGAGAGCGCGCCCTCAGGGGCGCTGTAGCGCCACCACTCCAGTTCTGAGAAGACTGCGCCCGCGCAGCCGACCCCGTAAAGCAGCGTATCGTCGTCCAGCCACTGGAGCTGGACGGCTTCGGCTCGCGCTATCAAGCGCGTCGCCGGGGACGTCACTGCCGCTGCCGGTCTGTAATCAACAGCATCGGCCTTGATCTGCACTTGCACGTTGGCCGCGCTGCCATCTTCAAATAGCTCGAATGGCGCGCTGAAAGCCTGACGACCTTCCGGGGGCAGGGCATAGCTCAGCAATGCCGTCCCACAGGCATCCACCAGGAAACCAAATCCCTCGCCAATCAGTTCGCCGTCGCCGTCATAAGCCTCTACCAAGATATTGATATTGGCGTAGGCTTGGCTGCCGTAGTTGTAAATGTCGCCAGAGACCACGGGCGCTTCCCCGCCGAATCCGTCCGCCTGCGTCCCCACCCGCGTGTTCGAGAGCAATAGCTCCGGCTCCTCCTGCGCCAAGACGGGCAGGAGGCCGAAAATCAGCAGAGCGCACAATACGACTGTGGTCGAGGGATTTGTCATGTCCGGACTCCGGAAAACGGAAGCGGGAAAGCCTTCGGCGCAGGTCAGTGTCTACGCGACCTGACCCCTACAGGGGCCATCAAAGTTTGAAAGATTTTCGGGCGACTCTGTGAGTCGCCCGAAAATCACCGTAGTTAGTAGAGATTTTGTGACGATATCCCCCCGATGGAAAAGGATCCGTCCCCCGTTGAAGCGGGGGACAGGGGGCAAGGATCTGAGATGGAGGCAGAAGCCTATTCGCTTGCGCCGACCATGCCTTCCAGCAATTGCGGGATGAACCAGATATCGAGCAAGGTCACAGCTTCGCCGTCGCCGGCTAATTCCGTGCCGTCTTGCAAGTTCATCGGTCCGCTCCACAAGAACATCTCGCCGGCATGCATGGGGTCGGTCTGGAAATCATGGATCTCTTGAGCGAAAGCCTGCAAGCTCTCAATGGTTTCCATGCTCAGCGCGTTGCCGAACTTGTAACCGGCGACGCTGGTATCGCCATCGGTATAGAGGCCATCGTCATTGATCTCGTCCCACTTCGGCTCCAGCCACAGCCATTCCTGCGACCAACTGCCGTCAGCGACGCGCTTGACGACATCGAGATAGGCGGGACCCCAGTTGTAATATGCCGCGCCCAGGCAGGCGTCCGGCGCTTCGGAACAGCCGTTGACATTGCCGTAAGGCACACCGTAGCTGGTATCGCCCTCGGTCATGTACTGGCCCGCAACCGTGATCGCCTCGGTGGTGTCAATGCCGGAGATGATGACATCGGCGCCGCCATCGAGGAAGCCAGTCGCCACCTCGGTCGGATCGAGCGTCACGCCCGGGATATTGAACCAGAAACCGATCCAAACAACCTCGAAGCTGATATCGTCGGCCGACATGTCATCGCGGTAGTTGTCCGCGCAGTAGCGCGCGCCCAAATAGCTCGACGCCGCCAGACGACGCGTCTCGGGATTGATCAGCGCGCCCAGGTAACCGATGCTGCCGCTCTCGCTGGTCAGCGCCGCGGCGCAACCGGCGATCAAGCGCGGCAATTCCATGTAAACGTTGAAATTGCCAACATTGGCCGGCGGCATTTCCGGCAGTTCGTGCATGATGGCGTGCTCGCCCTCGGCAACCGCACTGCCCGCGATCGCGTTGCTACCGGTGATATTGATGAAGGTGACATCGGGGAAGGCAGCCGCCACCACGTTGGTATCTTCTTCAAAGCTGTCCGAGGTGGTGAAAATGACCGATGCCCTCTCGTCGACCATGAACTCAACCACGTCCATCAACGTGGTTTCCGGCGAATCCGCCGGATTCAAGCTCTCAAAGAAGAGCATGGTCGCGCCGGGCATATTCTCTTCGACATAGAGCCCGGCTTCATAATGCGAGGTACTCCAGCCCCGATCGTCATTGGGACCCACCAATACAACGCCAAATACGATTTCGTCCTGCGCCGCGACCGGCGCGATCAGAACCCCAACAAGTGCAAAAGTCAGCAACAATAAAGCCAATCTGCGGAACATAGAGTCCTCCAACAACTGAATCTTCATCAGGTCAAATCACGACAGGACGTCGTAGCTTTGAGTTTAACAAATTCTTTTCGCTGGGCAAGTCGAATTATCTCAGCAGACTGTCGTCGATCGCCAGCAACATGATTCGCCGCGCCTCTCAATTGATACCGCTTTGCAAACCGGCCGCGCAACTGAAAGATCCACGTCCCGTAAATTTCATACTAAGTCTAAGCAACTCCAAGAAAATGATGTGGAAATAACCCGTTTGCGGCGAGGGATTGATGAGGCGGAATCGCGGCGAACTTCAAGGTTTGAGGCAGCGATATTTCCTGATAACCATCTCCCGCCGCGTATGGATGAGGATGTCCTGGGCTTCCCCGGCTATCAACGACTCGATCCGATCCGGCAATTCCTCCGGCATGACGCTCCGCCGCAATGTCGCCGCATGGGCGCGCAAGTCCTCGACGTTGTCCAAGTCGATTGTCACCAGGAATTGCGCGTCGTGCGTTGGCGCGATCAGACCTTGATCCCGCAAGATCTCCAACGCCGCGTCCGCCGCCCAATGATCGGCGAATGTAGCAGAGGAATCTATCTCGCCGATATGGAACCGCGCGCCAGATACGTCAAGTTCAACCCGCCGATTCTTGGCGGCTGGGCGCAGGTCAAGAAAACTGCCCCCCTCCCGCAGAACCCGGTGCGTCTCTTCCAGGGCATAGACCATGCCCTCTGGCTCAATTCATCAGAAGGACAAGGAAAAAAGCGCGTGATCGAAACTGTCGGATTTGAAGGGCAGATAAACGCCGCTCGCTTCCAAGATGCTTGTCGTTTCGCGGAACCGCTCCGGCCTCTCCCGCAAAGCTTCAGCCAAGGTATCGGGCGTCACATCAATAGCGACAACCGAATCGGCCAGCTCGGCGTACTGCCAGGTTAGGCGTCCGTCGCCGCAACCAATTTCCAGAATGCGATTGCATTGCGCCGGCAGCATATCCAGCAAATACTTCTTCTCGAGCCCTGCCGCGTCGCTCCGTATCGCCATCGCTCTTGGGCTCCCAGTTTAGCTACAGCCACCGGTTCGCGCGACATAACCGATGTTGACCCAGCCCGTCCGACCTTCATAGTCGACCTTGTACCAGGCTTCAAGTCGTTCTGTCACCCTCATCTCCGCCCGATAAGGGATTTCGACAAGGATATCATAACTGAAACCGGGTCCAGCCCGCAAGTTAATGATATGGCTCGCCGTCAGAGAACAGTTGCTCAGTGACCTTCCGGACAATTCAGCCCCTCCGGAATCCGCTACGCCCCCCGGGACAGCGCTCGCGATGCCAGCGCCGCAGCCGGACCCCGGCTTTACATAAGCGCCGTTGACCCAACCGGTCAACTCTTCATAGAAGACCCTGTACCAATCGCCATTTCTGAAGGTCGCGTCCAGGCGAGTCTCGCGAGGAATGATGGCTAAACGCGCGTGAAAAATGCTGGAACCGCTGCGGAGACTGAGATTCGAGAATGTGGTTAGTTGGCAGTTACTAAGGATAGCGCTCTCGGCTTCTGTGGCTGACGCAACCGGAGAACTGTCGCTCGCGTCGCTGACGGGTTCGCTGACAGGTTCGCTAACAGGTTCACTGATGGGTTCGCTAACAGGTTCACTGACAAGTTCGCTGGTTTGGAGCAGCACCACCGTGCCCGCACGATCAATAGTCCCGCAGGTCATGCCGTCAATTCGCGCCGCAGCCAAATCCGTTACGGCGCGCGGCGAGGTAGCGGCATCCAGAAACTTCAGCGTACCCTGGCTGCGGAAGCAGACTTGAATGTCGGCTTCGACAATGTGCCAGATATCAACAGCATCAAGGACGCCTTGCGCGATCAAATCGGCGATGCCAACGCCGGCCGACCCGACCCGCCTGCATTGGGCATTATACGGGCTGTTGCTCCTGACCACGATATCGGTTGGCAGGTAAGAGCAAGTATCAACCACAGGGCGCGGCGCCGCGGTTTTACGCGTACTGCGTACCGGGCAAGTATCCGATTCTTTCGCTTTTAATCTGATCATCTGGTTACCGTAGACTGGACTACCATTAATGCTCGCGTCCACAAATAAAGAATATGTTTGACCGGACTTTAGTCCGGTGATTTCGCACGAGCTTTCGGTAGATCGGCAAATGCTCCGATACCCATCCTCAGAATTGACAATCTGATAACTGGATGCCCCAGGCGCTCCTTTCCAGCTTATAGTGACTCTGTTATCGCAAATCTCACCAATTACTATGTCGTCGGGATTAAACTCCTGCGCCAGCGCGCCTGTGGCGCTCAACAACAAGATGGCAGCCAGCCAGTAACATAAACGCTTGCCCAAAAATCTGATATCGTTTCCCGTCATCATTGTTTTCCCTAATCATCTCTTTATTTAACAACCCCCCTTGCTCTTGCAAGGAGAAGGCTTGTTATTTTGTGTGAGCGCGAGATTCTTGTGAGCGATTCGCCGGTTACGCGCCGAGCGACTTATTTCCCGAAGGATATCCGCCAAACCGCCAACTGCGGCGAAGAAACCGAAGATCCGCGCTCACAAATTACTCGGCTTTGTCGAAGCGCTTGGAATCCCTAAACGCCAACCGATCCAGCCAGCCTGCGCGCCATTTGCAGACCAAATATAAACGAATTATACAACAGGTTTGCTAATTTGTCTACAATGCGCCCTTGTCGGGGATGGTGAAAACTCAGGATAGAGGCTTGAGGGGTTCTTGTGAAAGCATCTCTGTGCCCTCCCTGTCCTGGGCGCTTATTGAGAACCTGCGCAGCGCGCGGTAAGCGCGTATGCTTTTGAAATTCCCCGCCCCCCCATTGTCGGGCGCAGTGAAAACCGCGCATATCACTCTATTGAAAATACCGCTCGCGGGATTCGCCATAGCCATTGGCGATAGCGAAAAGTCCCAAGAGTGTCCTGCTCACAAAATAATAAGACACTCTGTTCAGCCCGCGCGCAGCGGCTTGTCAAGCAAGAGGCGCATAGCGGCAGTGGCGGAAACGGTTTGACATCCAGAAAATGCGCCACCCGAACTGTCATACCCGTTCCTGATGCCAAATCTCGATTGGACTTGGCGGATGGACATAGATGGTCCTGTAATTGGTCCGATCATCTTGCTATCATGAGGAGTGGTGAAAACTGGGGACATAGTGGCTTGGCGGGTTCTTGTGAAAACGTCTCTATGCTCTGTTTATGCAAACTGCGGCGCTCATGCGGCAGGCGCGCAAGTTTTTTGAAATTCGCCACTCCCGCTATCACCCAGCGCAAGATCTGAAACGGAGCCAGCCCATTGTTTGAACTAGCCAGCAACCTCACGCTCGATCGCGAGAGCGAAGAGCCGATTTATCGACAACTCATTCGACAGATTCGGGCGCATATCGACCGGGGGCTTTTGCCGGCGGGGGCGCGCCTGCCCGCCAGTCGAGATCTCGCCCGTCAACTCGGTGTCAGCCGCATCAGCGTGGTCAACGCCTATACCGATCTGCGCGGGTCCGGTCTTCTCAGCGCGCATGCCGGGCGCGGCACCTTCGTCGCTAGAGAACGTGAAATATCCCAGCATGTCGATGGCGCGCCGCCTCCGCGCCAGACGACGTCGCGCCGCTCATCGTCCGTCCGCGAGATGATGCGCCTCGCGCGCAAGCCCGGCGTTATCAACTTCGGCCACGGCGCGCCGCCCAAGGAATTCTTTCCCATCCGTCACATGCAAGACGCCATCAACCACGTCATCGAGCGCGATGGCGCCGACGCCCTCTCGTATGAAGTGCCGGAAGGCTATCTGCCGCTGCGGGTCGCCGTGCGCGACTACGTGCGCGCCATCGGCATCGAATGCCGTCACGACGATGTGCTGATAACGGGCGGCGCCCAGCAAGCCATCGACCTCGTCCTGCAATCGCTGATGAGCGAAGGCGAAACGCTCGTCACCGCCAGCCCCACCTATCTCGGCATCATGGATATTGCTGGAGCCCGCCGTGTGCGCATCCAAGGCATCCCCATCGACGAAGAAGGCATTCGCATCGACGTTTTGGCCCAGGTGTTGGAAAGCCATCGTCCGCGCCTGATTTATGTCATGCCCAGTTTCCAGAATCCCACCGGGCACCTGATGCCCATGTACCGTCGTCGTCAACTCATTCGCCTCGCCGAGCAACATGGCATTCCCATCCTGGAAGATGAAGTCTACCGCGAATTCCGCTTTGACGGCGAATCCCTGCCGCCATTAAAAGCCTTGGACGAAAGCGGGGTTGTCATCCACGCCAACGCCTTCACCAAAATGCTGCTGCCGGGCATGCGCATCGGCTACCTGATCGCAGCCGGTCCTTACTACGAGCGACTCGTGCGCGTCAAACAGGCGGCCGATATCTCCACCTCGGGCTTGAACCAGCGCACCATTCATCTGCTGTTGGAACGTGGCGTCCTCGCCAAACAGTTGGAACATAACCGCCTGGAATTGCGCCGCCGCCGCGATGCGGCGCTCGCCGCCGCCGAGCGGCACTTGCCGCCCGGCAGCGCCTGGTATTCGCCTCAAGGAGGCTTGTACCTGTGGGTGGAGCTGCCCGCCGGCGGTCCCAGCGCGGCCGAAACATTCATCAGCGCCATCCAGCACGATGTCGCCTTCGCCATCGGCAGCATGTTTTACACCGGCGACGGCGGCTCGCATGCCATGCGCTTGAACTACGGGATTCACAAACCCGATGTGATCACCAAGGGCTTCCGCAGGATCGGCGCGGCTTGGGCTGAAGTGGTCTCCGAATACGGCGGCGTCGAGCGCTCGGCGGTTTTGTGAATCGCAACCCATAACGAATCGGTAGGGGCGAGCCTTGGCTCGCCCGTGTTCTTTCACTCTTTCGTCATTCAAACCTTTGACAAACACAACGCTTGATGTATACTCGACTCATAGCAACCAACATTGAAGAGAGACACGACATAGCTACCATCGACATTCGTTTCAAACGCATAAATGACGAATA
>DAOULD010000044.1:0-43550 GCA_034420635.1 Anaerolineae bacterium
ATCTCCAGCGCCGGTTCCAAAACGAAGTTTTCGCGATCCCAAGCGATAATGCCCTCGCTGGACAAGGAGGTCACTATTGCCTTCGCGGAAGTGAGGTCTCCCAGTTGCCGAACGATATCTTCCGGCGAACCATCGAAACCGTACATCCGCCGCGCATCGCCGCGAGCGAAAAAGAGAATGTCAACTGATTCCAGAAAGGGCGCGATTGTCCGGGCGGCTTCGTCCGGCGACCATATCCGACTGCGATAGTTCATGTCGAAGCTGATACGGATGTCGCGAGCCTTTGCCTTTTCGACCGCCTCCACCAGAATCGCGCCTATCGACGGCGACAGCGGTACGCTCAAGCCAGAGATGTGCAACAGCCTCGTATCGAGAAGGTATTCCCAGTTGATGTCGTCTCGCGTCATATTGACGAAACACGTATCCGCGCGATCATAATAGACTTGGGTCCCCTTGGGTGGAGAGCCAAATTCTACATAATAGATTGCCAAGCGGCCTTGATCAGACCAAAGGACAGCCGACATATCCAGGCCGGAAAGGGCATATTCGCTCGCCACGCGGCGGCCCAGCGGGGTATTGGGCAAACCTGTGACCCAGCCGCAACGCCAACCCAACCGAGATAGCAGGCTGCTCACGTTGGCTTCTGTTCCGGTCACGTTGACGTCCAAGGATGCGGCGCGTTCCAAGCCTGCGCCCAATGGCACGCTATAGCGGAGTTGACCTTCTCCAATCGTCGTCACATCAAAGCGCGGCATCGTCTATCAATCCGCCTTCTTGCATTTTTGCCAGCACCCAATTCCGAGCGTCCTCTACCAATTTCATTGAATCCGGCCGATTGTCATTCCACATTTCGATCAAAACCGGCCCGTGGAAATCCATTATCGCCAGCGTTCTAAAGGCATCCACAAATGGCACAATGCCTTCACCGAAGGGCACCCGCCGTGGCTCGCCTGGGCGCGAGTCTTTGACATGTACGCCGACCAGATGACCACGACCGCGCTCCAGTTCGGTACGTACATCAAAGCCATGCGCCGCCAAATTACCGATATCGGGATATATCTGAAACCAGGGCGAATTCAATTGTTTCACAATTCGCATTCCCGCGCTGATCGAGTCGACGACATGCTCTCCTTCCATCGTTTCAACAGCCAGCATAACGCCCGCGTTGCTGGCCCACTCCAAGCCGCGCGCCAAGGCATCCACATATCGCTTCTCGGATTCTTCATCAATGTCGCCATAATAGTCATAATAGCCAGCAATCTGTATCATGCGAATGCCAAGATCGCCACAGAAGGCGATGGCTTTCCGCAAGAGTTTCAGACCCTGTTCTCTGATTTCGGGATTATCGCTGCCTAGCGCCAGGCGCCGGTGAGCGCTCAGGCACATGGTCATGAGAGAGATGCCACTGTTGGCAACGTCATCTCTGAGCGTTTTGCGCTGGCGCGCGCTCCAATCCATGCGCGCTTGACGTTCGGGGCTTTCGTCGCAGGACAACTCGACAAAGTCAAAACCGGCGTTCCTCGCCAAATCAAGACGTCGCGACCATTCGATATCGAGCGGCAGCGCTTTTTCGTATATGCCGATTGGTAGCTTGCGCGGCATATCCGCCCTCGGTTTCGCCCTGATTTATGAATAGACCCGCGATATCTCTTGTTGGAAAGCCGACGCCATACCTGCAGGGTCGGCTGCATTGCAAATGGCCCGCCCAGAAATGAAAATGTACACGGGTATACCCGCGAAGGTCTTGATATCGTCAATGCCGACGCCGCCCGTTACTGTTACGCGATAGCCCATATCTGACAGACGGGAAATCTTGGCCAGTTCTGCCGCGCTCCAGTTGAGATTGCCCAGAGCTTCCGCATCGCGGCTGCGATGAATGATGGCCTGATCGATGCCGATCGAGCGCCAATGCTTCGCCTGCGCCCAGGTCCAGCCGTCACTAAGCTCGATCTGCACTTCGCCACCAAACTCTTGCGCTACGCCATAGACAATTTCCGCGGTTGAAGGCGCGGCGCCGCTGACGACGCTAACCCAGTCTGCGCCCGCTTCAAAAGCCATCCGCGCGATGATGCCGCCCGCCTCGGCAATTCGCACGTCGGCAAGGATCGTTTTCTCGGGAAACAGACTCCTGATGACCCGAACTGCCTGCATGCCTTCCGACAGGCAAAGTACAGTGCCTACTTCGATGATATCGATGTACTGGGCGGCATTTTGCAAGGGCGAGAGCGCGCTGGGAAGATCAAAGGTATCCAGCGCCAACTGCAGCAAGGGCTTTTTCATCTGTCTAGCCCTTGACAGCGCCGGCGGTCATTCCTGCAATGATCTGGCGCGCCGCGACAAAGGTCAAGAGCAGCGGCGGAATAACAATCAACGTTCCCATCGCCATGATGCGACCCCATTGCACCCCTTGCTCCGTGAGGAACAAGGTTATACCTACCGGCAGCGTACGCGTATTGCGATCGGTCAATACCAGCGCCAGCAGAAACTCGTTCCAGGAGATGCGGAAGGTAAAGATCGCCGCTACCGCCATTCCCGGACGCATCAATGGGAAGATCACCCGCGTAAACACCTGCCATTGAGAAGCGCCGTCGACGATCGCCGCTTCTTCAATTTCGGCGGGTATCTGTCGCAGGAATCCGATCAAGAGCCAAATAGCAAAGGGCAGGTTGAGAGCAGTGTAAAACAAGATCAATCCGATGCGGCCATCGACCAGCCCCTCGGCAAACAGATAGGGGTCGGGATTTTCCAGCTCGTACAGAAACGGCGTCGCGTCAATCAAATCGAAGAGAAACAACTCCCAATTCAGCCACAGTATAAAAATCGGAATTGCCAGGACAGCGGGTGGAACCATGCGGATGATCAAGGTGAAGTAGGCGAAAGGACTCTTGCCGGGAAACTCCAATCGCGCCAGGGCATAGGCAGCCATGCCTGATACCAAGAGCGACAAGACAGTCGATGACAGTGCAACAACAATTGAATTCTGCAGGAAGAGACCAAACTTGGCCTCAAAGACGTGACTGTAATTGTCCATTGTCGGCTGGAAAAGCCACATTGAGTCGCTGGACATGATGTCGACCTGCGTTTTGAATGAGGTCATTATCATGACGATGATTGGAGCCAGCGATATGAAAGCCAACACGATAAGCGCCAAATATTGCAGGAACGTGGAGCGATCTATTCGCATGCCGGCTAGATCCGCGCGTTTTGTCATAGCAGCCATATCAAAAGTCCGATTTCTCTTTGAAGGGATTGGAGATAACCATCAAGATCATGCTGAGAATCAGCATGATGAACATCAACATCACAGCGATAGTCGATGCATAGCCCAGCGCCTGCGATGTGAAGGCTGTCTTGTAGATGTGCAGCGATAAGACTTGCGTACTGCGTCCAGGCCCGCCAAAGGTAAGAATGAAAATCACTTCCAGCGCGCGGAAGACATCAATGAGGCGCAACAATACCGTAACCAATAGTATCGAACGAAGCATCGGCAATTTGATCAGAAAGGTCATCTGCCACCAATTCGCGCCATCAATTCGCGAAGCTTCCAAAACCTCCGACGGCAAGGCTTGCAGCCCGGCGAGCAGAATAATGAAGATAAAAGGCGTCCACTGCCAGATGTCCGTAATGACAATCGAGAAGAAAGCCAGGCCAGGTTCCCCGAGCCAGGTCTGGCTGGGAATCCCGATCTGGTTTAAGTAGAAGTTGACTAGACCGATCCGTCCATCCAACAAGTAGCGCCAAATCAGACCGACCGCTACCGGCGAGACCATGAGCGGCAGGATAAATATAGTCCGAAAAATCGCAGCGCCGCGGATGGGCTTTTCCAGCAGCAACGCGAGTGCCAGGCCGATGACCAATTCAGCAATCAGTACAAATGCGGCGAAGCGCAAGGTGACCCCCACCGACGTCTGGACGCCGGGGTCGCTGAGCATGCGCTGATAGTTTTCCAGATTAATGAATTCGCGCTCGTCCCAGGGCGAACCCATGGAAAGCTCGTTGAAGCTCAATTCCAGCGTGTTGATCAGCGGGACAATCAAGCCCAGCACGAACACAATGATGGCGGGCAAAAGAAAGAGGTAGGCGATTCGGATCTGTCGTATACGCAATGAAGAATGCATTTTGAAGACCTTTATTTTGGTAGCGGTGTGGAGATGCTTTTGATCTCCACACCGTCATTTGCAGCGCACAATGTTACGTGCGTTGACAAGCGGCCGTTGTAATTGCTAGCCGCGGTTTCCCCAACCGTAATAGCCGGCGCGCTCCATCTCCGCGCGGATTTCTGACGCGGCTTGGGCCATCGCCTCTTCGGCTGACATGTTGCCGATCGCGAATTCCGATACATAGACGCCGAGAATCGGCGCGTTCAGCGCGCCCCATTCCGGAATCAGCGGACGCCAATTGGGGTTGGCGCATTCGAGCTGTTCGACGACGACCGGATATTCAGGGAACATCGCCTGCAGTTCGGGATCGTTAAGCGTCGATACACGTACCGGATCCCCGCCAATGAGCGCCAATTCACGGTCTATATGCGGACTAGTCATCCACTGCATGAACAGGAATGCCGCCTCTTGATTGGCAGAATTGGAGGGGATGCCCATCGCGAATCCACCGGTCTCGGACAATCCACACTCGGCATCGCCAACTTTCGGGTGCAGCGCATACCCGACCTTGCCATCGACCAAAGACTGATTGGGATCGCGCGTCATTGCAGCGACCTTGTGCGAATCAAGGTACATGGCAGCATCGCCTTGCAGAAAGGCATTCGCCTGGTCGCCGAATCCATAAGCCTCGACGCCAGGAGGCGAGTTCTCGATGATCGTCTTTAATGCGTGCAGAGAGGCGATCGCTTCTGGCTCTTCAACTGTGGGGTTCCAGTCCCCATCAAATATGGTACCGCCGTACGGGCTGAGGTGAAGCAGCCAGCCGTGCACAATCTGGTGGCCCGCGGCGCCGCGGCTCGTCATGCCATAGACTTCGGGTACATTCTCGGTAATGTAGGCCGCGGTCGAGAGCATTTCGTCATAAGTTGTCGGCACATCAAGTTCGTACTCGTCAAATAAGTCCTGACGATATACCAGGATGCTTGTTTCCGCGCCAAAGGGCAGACCGTAAAGCGCTTGCGTGGGACCCGGCAGATAGGCGTTTGTACCGCCAACGACGCCGCCCGTCTCGAGATAGGCGGTAACCAAATCTTCTGGATCATAACTCGGATCCGCCAGCGCTGGATCCACAAAGAAATCGGCAAGCGGCGCCAAATATCCATTCTTGACGTATTCGGACTTGGTGAAAACGACCCAGGCAACGACGTCGTACTCACCTGTGCGCGGCTTCTGCAATTCCACTTCTTGAGCCGGTTTCATCGCTTGATACTGCAAAAAATCGACCTCGACATTGATACCTGTCTCTTCTTCAAACATCGGTATCAACGTAGCCGCTTGCTGGAAGTGATATAGCGCGGGCCAACTTACGACGATCGTATCACCACGGTATTGGGCGTAGGGATCAAAGCTATCCTGTCCCAAGACGCTTCCCGACAGTGATGCAAAGAGTAAGACAACTAGACCAAAGACCAGTATTTGCCGTTTCATCTTCGTGCTCCTGTTCCTGTAGCTAAACTCAAACTAGACGATAGTCTTGACAGTCGCTTCAATATCCACCTCTTTCTCGATCCTTATTCAGGTAGACTCTCGATACTCAAAAACAACATCTGGATATCCAGATCCAATCAAAGCATCGCCTTGAACGGCAGATCAGGATCAATCGCGAAAACGTCTTCGAAGCCTCGACGATGATTGTAGATAATCTTGTCTTTGTCCGTCGGGTAGACGTACTTCCCGCCGACTTGCCAAATGAAGGGCTTGAACTTGTATTGCAGCCGGTCTTTTCGCATTTGCCAGAGGACCAGTATCTCGTTTGGATCCGCCTGAAAATTCGTCCAGATGTCATGATGCACCGGAATAACCACTTCGCAATTCAGGCATTCCGCCATTCGCAGCAGATCAAGAGAACCCATTTTGTCGGTAATGCCTCGCGGATTGTCGCCAAAGTTGGCTAAGGCCACCTGTATCTCGTGATCGTTGCCATGTTTAGCGAACCAGTTGGAGTAGTGCGAATCCGAGGCATGATAAAGGTTGCCCCCACTCGTCTTGAATAAGTAGTTGACGGCTCTTTTGTCCATTTCCTGCGGCATTTTGCCCTTTAAGGTTTGCTCTGGCGGCGCTGTGACCAGTTCCGTACGATCAAATGAGTCCAGGACAACGATTTCGATGTCGCCCACAGCGATCGTATCGCCCGGTACCACGACCTGACAGCGATCGCCGGGCACGCCCCAACTCATCCATATATCAACGCAAGTCTGTGGTCCAATGAATTGAACGGAAGTATCACAATTCGCCATTACCGCCGCTGCGACATACGGGTCAATGTGGTCGCTATGATCATGAGTTGCCAGCACCGCGTCCACGTGTCGAATTGCGAATGGATCAATCGGCACGATCGCGTTGCGCAGGTTAGGCTGCGAGAGCCGTACACCGCTCGCGCGCTGATGTTGGTGTCTGTCACGCATCCATTTCTTGGCCTGTGTGCGCTTGCCCGACTGCACCCACAGATCAATACAGAGGTTCGTGTTTCCCGCGCTCTTGAGCCAGATGCCGCAACATCCAAGCCACCACATGGCGAAGTTGCCAGGCTCGACCACTTCCTGCTCGATCTCTTCGTTGAGCCAGGTTCCCCACTCGGGAAAGCAACTCAATATCCAGGATTCCCTTGTGATGTTCGCAACATTCATCGGTACGTCTTCACCTCAACACCGCCAACCAGCGGCAGGCGCCAGCAGAAAAAGACTAATCAATCAGCCTAATACTAATGTAATTTGAGAAATCATGTATATAATTGAGAATATGTGCAAAACTTTTTGAGTTTCAGGGGATTTCAAGAGATTTTTAGGAGCAGGACTAGATTCAGTCCAATTTTTGCACAGTTTTTCACAAAGGAATGGACGCCGATGAATACCGAACTTGAGGCGCCGCAACGCGAAATATTGATCGAAGTAGCTCGTCTCTATTATGAACAACATCTGACACAGACCGTAATCGGCCGAAAGTATAATCTGTCCCGGTCAACTGTGTCTCGGATGTTGCAGCGCGCTCGTGATATGGGCATTGTTTCGATTACAGTCAATTACGAGGTGGCCCGCAACTACCATGTGGAAGAATCCCTGCGCAAGGCCTTTGGATTGCGCGAAGTACGCGCCTTACGCAGCCGGGATCGCTCACCGGATGCGATTCGTATCGGCATTGGGCAGCTCGCTGCTCATTTGCTTCGCGAATGCATGGTTGAATGCGACATTTTGGGCGTATCTTATGGAAGGTCCATCGCAATGACGGTAGAACAAGTGCGCCCGTTACCGCGGAACGGATTAACCGTCGTACCCGTTATCGGCGCCCTGGGATCTGACAATCCGCTCATTGAAGGTATAGACTTGACCCGGCAACTTGCGACAAAGCTTGGCGCCCGGTATCGTTACTTGCATGCGCCTCTGCTGGTTGAAGACAGTCGAACCCGAGATTTGTTCATGCAAGAACCCACCGTTAACGATGTGCTGAAAATAGCTGCGAACTCCGACTGTGTATTGATCGGAATCGGATCGTTACAGTCCGAATCATCGGGCATTATCTGGACCGGGTACATCAACAAAAAAGAACGCGACTGGCTGCATAATATAGGGGTTGTTGGTCACATGTGCGCGCAATTCTTTAACGTAGAGGGTCAAGTGTTGGACATCGGTCTCAATCGGCGCTCCATCAGTATCGGGCTTGACGCGCTTACGAAGATCAAGAATGTGATTGCCGTTGCGGGTACTACAGACAAAGCAAGCGCCATTCTTGGGGCATTGAACGGAGGATATATCGACTCCCTGGTTACCGACGACCGGGCTGCGGAGATGGTTATGAGCCTGGCAAAACAGAATCAAGCATGATCCCGGGCCTCCTCCGCCGTGTTTTGATCCATGAGTTGCGCTCCCGGCTTGGCGCTTGCGCGTGTCCGAAACATGGAGGGTCAGAAATTAACCCTATAGAAACAGATGTATAAAGAGTTAAATATGCGTCGCAGTTCCGCCAGCCTAATACACTTGGATATCCCGAATCGACAACGAGAGCCCATCGCGGATGAGCGCTAGCTACTTGATCCCGGCCGAGCCGGTTCGTACCGAGATCGTCATCCAGAAATCGCGATTCATTTCCACCGCGCAACTGGCGACTTCGGTACAAGAGGCTCGCGCTGTCATCGCTAGCCTGCGCGAGGAGATGCCGGATGCGAACCACCATGTTTACGCTTTTCGCGTCGGCTTCGGGAAGTCGGTGACGGAAGGCATGAGCGACGATGGCGAACCGACGGGCACCTCCGGACCGCCCACTCTGGCAGTGCTCCGCGGTTCGGGGGTTGGGGACATCGCCTTGGTGACAGCCCGCTACTTTGGCGGCGCCAAGCTTGGGACTGGCGGATTGGTCCGCGCCTATACCGAGTCCGCGCAAGCAGCGCTGTCAATGTTGAAAACGGAACTGAAAGTCGAGAAGCGAGTGATTGGCCTCGAGATGCCCTATTCGCTTTACAATATTGTCAAAAGGCTAATCGCGACCTACCGCGGAGAAATCCAGGAGGAAGAATTTGCAGCCCAGGTTTTGATTATAGCGAGATTCGCCGTGGATGATTTGGCGGCTTTTTCCGAGGATCTGCAAGAGCGCAGCTCGGCTCAGGTTTCCCTGGTCAATCTGTCGTAACTCTAGTCCGATATGCGCTCGGCAATGAAGCGCCTCAATTGCATTAGCGCGCCATGTGATGGCGCGATGCTTTCCGCCCGCTCGACAAACTGTTTCGCGTCGTCTGACTGACCGTTCTCTATCAGATAGCTGGCAGTCTGCGCCAACAAGGAAACATCGTTTGGGAATTCGGCGATTCCGGCGTTCAGCGTCAAGATGGCTTCGTCGCGCATCATTCGCGTCCACTGGATCTGCGCCATACCCAAGACGATGCGAGGATGATTTCCGGCTCGATTCTTTGCTTCGCTTAGTACCTCAATGGCGCTGTCATTATCTTTCCAGTTCAAATAGCAGCGCGACAATGTGACATAGAGATCTATCATTCGCGGCGCGATTTCAATGGCTTCTTCCAGCAGTTCCACGTCGCTTTCGCGAATGGCTCGCTGCGCGTTTAGCAATACTTTGATCTCGGCGAAACTCTGCTCGAAACCCGGCCGCTCGGCAGAAAGTTCCAGCCTCTGCAATTCCAGTTCCAATTCCTCATCAACAGTTTCCGTAACGCGCCGGCATTCTTGCAGTTGTTGCTTGGCCATTTGGGAGTTGCCGTCAACGATGGCTAGCTGCGCCAAATTAGCATATAAGTATGGATTTCCAACGGGCTCGGCAAGCGCATTCTGCAAAATCTGATAAGCCGGCGTCAATGATTCGGTATCGGCCAACCTTTCGATGATTTCGCCTACGTATGTAGAACTCTCATCGCGTTTGACCAATTGCTCGAAGTAGTCCCACAACTCAGGGTCTTCAACATCAATCATGTACATCAGCGCCAGTTGCAGCGCCCCTAGATTGTTTGGCCGCGATTCCAACAATGTCTTTAACGCGCCAATAATTTCGCAGGGAATCTGTTCGCTTTCGTCGATGTCGTCGGGGTCAATCAGCAGCACGTCTTCGATCAACCAGTTGTTCGCCTCTGACATGATCAAAAGCTCGGCGTATTTCCAGTACAGCGCAGGATGCTCAACGCCGGTTTCCAGCGCTCGTTGGCAAGCGTCGATCGCCTCCGACGCGCGTCCGGCGCCGAGGAAAATCTCGATCAATGTATACCATACGCTTGGTTCCGCGCTGTTTGCCGCTAGCTCCTCAAGCGTCGTCAGCGCGGGATCGACGTAGCCCAATCTGCTTAAGCCCAGCGCTGCCAGCGCCCGGCCTTGCGCGGCCGCGCCTTCGTCCCCGAAGGCGCGGTCGATAAGCGGGACGATCACCTCTCCCGGCTCCTCCAGCCCCAATTGCATTATCTGTTGGCAGGTCATTCCCAGGCACCAATAAGCGAAATCGGTTCCAATTTCGCGGCAGATCTCGGCGAGAGACAGGAATTGCGACTCGATTTCATCGGCCGGCCACTCGACGCCCCAATGGCTCAGATAAAGGTCCAGATTCCAGGCGAACAGGTCTTCGAGCATGCTTTGAAGAACGGCGGATTTCTGTTCGAACTTGGGGTAATCAATCACCAGATGAAGCGGCTCTTGGTCAAACAGATTCGACACAAGTTCCGTGGCAACTGTCGGCAAAGCCGCTATGAGTTCCAGAATACTCTGGTAATTGAAGGTAAGAACAGAGTCTATTTCCGCATCCACCATGCTCGCGTCGACGTGGAGTCGCAGTTGCGCTGTCGCCTCGTGAAAAGTTGCGGATCCGTACAGCGCCAAATTATCGTCAAGCCCATCCAGTTCCCAGTCAGCCGGTGAGAACTGGTAATCGTCGCTAGTGATGTCGCTATCATCTTCGTCCGCTTCTATCTTGACAAAACAACGATATACCTTGACGCCCTGCCACTGCTCCAGCAAGTAGCAGAGGCAGGATGCGACGCCCATCGCGAGGTCGGGCATCGTGTCGCTGATAATCGGATAAACAGCGATGCGAAAGGGGTCTTCTGTATTGATGCTGTCGGACAAGATGGCAGTGCTGCCAAATATTGAGGAGGCCGAGGGACCGGGGGCAGCGCGCCTGCCTATTGATTTCATTCTCTCCGCTGCGTTTAACATATGTTATGTCCAAAGAAATACACCCCACCGGACGATGGGGCGCATTCTATACTTACTTGTATATTTCAGCCAGAAGCGCCTAGTACTGGACGACAGATACCCGGCTGAAGTCGCCACGGAATACAACGTAATCGTTATTGAGCCAGCCTTGACCAAAACTGCCTTCGACCAAGTACCAATGCCGACCGCGAGAGAGTCCCAATACCGCCAACTGTGATCCGCCGGGAACGCTGGTGATTATGTCATAGTTAGCGCCCGGACCAGTCCGTATGTTTAGCCGGTGCGTGTTCACCACAGCGCGCGGGGTTGGTCCCGACAGCGCTGGTGATGGCGGGTCGAGCAAGGTACGGGAACGCAAACTTGCGAAATTGCCGCGGGTCACCGTGTAATACGAATTGACCCAACCGGGACCTGCCGGGGAGTTCACTTCGTACCACAAGTTGTCGCTGCCAATCGAGATGACCGGCATTTTGGTCCCCCCAGCCACTGTCGTAATGATGCCATGGCCAACGCCCGGACCGCTCCTGACGTTTAGGTAACCAGTATTCACAACCAAATGAGGTGTGCTGGCCGCGATTGGCGCCGCCTCGTCTGGCCTGCCGATCCTCGGTATGCCAGAGAAAACGCCGCGAGGGACAGTATAATGGGAATTGACCCAACCGCTTCCCAAGGGGCTGTCAACTTGATACCACAGCCCGCCGCTATCAATTGCGGTAACCGGCAACTTGGTACCTCCGGGCACGTTGCCGATAGAATTGTGGCCCACGCCAGGACCGCTTCTGACATTTAGATATCCGGTGTTAACGACCAAATGCGCTTGGCCCGGCGCTATCACAGGTTCATCGGCCGCTCTCATATTGAGGATTGGGACGCCGGAGAAATTACCCCGGTCAACCGCATAATGCGAATTGACCCAGCCGGTTCCTGCCGGGCTGGATACCTGGAACCAGAGTCTCCCGCTGTCGATACCCGTCACAGGCAACTCCGTGCCCCCTCTAACCGAAGTAATGATGTGATAGCCGACCCCGGGACCGCTACGAACATTTAGGCGGTGCGTGTTGACCACCAAATGTGGTGATTGCGCAAAGCCCGTTATAGGAAATGTCGCTAGCAAAAGCAAAACGACCAACAAGACTAAACCTAAGCGACAGCCAAAGTACGACTTCATACCCCTCCCCCCATATACAATAAATTGTCTCAGTTGGACAAGATCGGCGAAATATTTCAACGTGTTTAGCGATTTCAGTATATGTTCAGGGTTAATTTCGCGCAAACGAATAAACACTGAATTAAGGGGCAATTCCTCATGGCGTTAACTTTGGCGTTAGGAGATAGATATGGCATACTTGCCGCACTCGCCAGTTCGCGATGCTCGAGTGTTTTGAGGGAGGAGTCCGCCGGGGCTGGTATGAAAAACAGAACTATATCCATCAAGATAGACCTTCGCGAAATTGACAGCTTATATGACCTATGTTAAACTAGCGACGGATCTGGTACAGAGAGAGGAAAGACTATGGCGCTCGCTCAGCAAACGCAGACAGCAGTTCAAGTGGACAGTTCCGTGTTGACGGTAACGCCGGCGGCCGTCGCCATCATTAAAGATTTGCTGGAACAGCGCGAGATTCCCGAGCACGCATTGCGCGTCTTCGTAACAGGAGGCGGTTGCTCGGGCATGCAATACGGCATGGCGTTTCAGGAATCTGCCGAGGCTGGCGATACTGTGGTATCAACCGGTGGCGTACGCCTGCTAGTAGATCCAACCAGTATGATGTATCTGCGTGGAGCGACGATCGATTACGTCGATACCTTGATCGGCGGAGGCTTTCGCATCGACAATCCCAACGCCGTTTCCAGTTGCGGCTGTGGACACTCTTTTAAGTCCTCTGATGACCAAAGCGGCGCAGCCACCGATGGTTGCGGCACCTGTAGCAGCTACTAGAATAGCCATTGATTTCGCAATACTCTGCAAAACCTGCCTGCCATTTGGCAGTTATGTATTCAATTGCCTGCAACCGAGATTCACTGACGGATCAAGTTGATTAGCAGGCCGACAAGGCCGAATCCAGCGAGTATCACGATCGGAAACAAAGGCGGGAATTCCGAGCGGCGATCGGAGCCCGTGCGGATTTCATTCTGAGTCGGCTGGTCAATGCCACCGGTCGGAATGATAGATGGCAAATCCGGAGGGCGCGTAAAGGTTGGTAAGGGAGACGCCATTCTCTCGGTCTCTGAACGTCCTGCCGCCCCATCTTCCGTGGAGATAACTAAAACGCGCGAGTCGTCGCCTGATTCCGCGGCTGCCTCACCGTCCTCAGCTCCAAGGCTGTTATCGTCAGCTGGAATGACGCTGATATCCGCAAAATTGTCCACAACTTGAATGTTATCTAGATCGCCTGTTACCTCTACCAGTTCTCCATAGACCCACGCTCTGCCGTTTGGAGAGGGCTCGTAGCGCAACTCGTACCACTGAAAGTAACGACGCAGAGCCGGATAGAGGGTACCGAAGGAAATCGTCCCCAGAACTTCGCTCCCCAGATCGGGAGCAGCGCGAACGTTGATGTTGCCTGCGGTCACGGGCGCCTGGAGAAAGGTCGGTCCCGGCAAAGTCGCTGTCGGGAGGCTAGTGACTGTTGGAGGGAACGGTTGGGCGCCTGGCGGCGTCGCGGTCACAAGTCTGACGGTAATGGGCGTGGCGGTTCGTTGCGTCTGCGCGCCCACGACAACGTTCGGCGCCGCCAGGATCCAGATCACCACTGTCGAGCTCAGGAACCAAAGCAATTCATACATCTTGAATATTCAGGTCCTTAGCTTGTCACCATGATATTTGATTAATATTCGTGTTTATACCCTGCTCGGCAATCACACTGCGATTATCCGCCGAGTTGAGCATAAAACCCTGATATGGTTGATTTCTCAAACCGACCACTTGCCAATCACTCATTGTAAAAGGCGGTATACGCAGCGAAATTGGGCAATTGACACAGTCGGCGGGTATCCATTCTCCATTGTAGCGGCGGGCGATATGTAGATGGGTCGCTGTTGAATAGCCGCCTGCGCAAGAGGGGTAACCCAAGACCGCGCCCGCTTCCACAATCTGCCCCATTTCCAATGAATCCGCATGAGTGGTATGCAAATACAAGATTGTCCAGCCACTTCCTTCATTGCCGTCCAGGTCGAGATCCAGAATTACCGCGCCTTCAGACAGCCTGGCGATTTTGCCGCGAGCGACCGCGGTAACCGGAAAACTGCTCGTATAACAGTAGTGCATCGGACCCGCCTCTTTAGGCGGAGCGAAATCGACCGAAGCCCAGGCGCTGCCGTTTCCCCAGCCGCCATGATGCCCGCCCGTAAACCGCCAAACCTCGCCCGGTCGAAACGGCAGGCTCAGCTTGGGCTGTCTCAACTCGGCGGCATCCCCCTGCTCGTAATCCGCAAAAGGTTCACCAAACAGGTCGCGATATACGCGATAAAAGCCTTCGTCGCCAACATCGCGCGCCCAACTCGCTCCGGAAGTCATTCTGGCGAAAACATGCTGAATCGCGGCAGTACCGGCGTTTAGATCTTGATGATAAAGCAAGCGGCTGCCGTCGGCGAAATCAACAATAGCGTCGCCGCGATACTTTTTGCCGTAGTATCCATAATTGAGTTGGTCAGCTAACCAGATCAACTGGGCATATAGCCCGGGCCGGTCAATACCCCCTGACGCTTCTGGCGAGAATAAAGGATAAAGCAACCGCTCTCCTTCAACATCAAGATTTGAAAGCAGGCCGCCCCGGTATTCCAGGAAGGCCAGCAAGACACGCGGATCGACACTGAAATCCAACGCGACCCGTTGCACGGTTTCGCTAGCCGACAAGGCGATATTAACCGTGCTGCCGTCCGCTTGGCGCGACACAACTGTGCCACCCATTTTGCGCAATATGCCAGGTTGCGCATCAACATAACCCTGGACATCAAAGGATTGAGCCCCAGCGGAACGCACTAACCTCGTATCCGGCAGGATATGAAACGACGGTCCATTTGCGTCGGGCGATGGTGGCAGCTTGATGGTTTGTCCAACCTTCAGCAAGTCGGGGTTCTGCAAGTCGTTTATCGCCACCAGCGTTTCTATGGACAGCCCGTGAATTGAGGCGATCCTTGATAAGGTATCGCCCCAAGCCACGACATACTCTGAAACATCGTTCAACGATTGCGAGTTGACTGTCGCGACACCGGCGTTGGCGGTTGCATCGGCAAGACGGGATGCCAATTGCGGGGGAAGCGTCGCGGTAGCAACAACAGCGTCGCGCCTTTCTCTTTGCTGCGAATTGCCGCTGGGCGAAAGCTTTATCTGCGGTATTTGTAGAGTTTTTGTTACTGATGGCACGCTCGTCGCTGTAGCTCCCTCTTCAGAAACAGTTGTCGCGGCTTGCGCTGAAACTGGATTTTCTGTCGAGCCAGAAAACGTGCATCCTGAAGCGACAAAGAGAAGTAGCAAACTGGAAATGATGGGCAGTCGCATTGTATATCTTCGTCTGGTACGGTTAGCCTAAGCTGCTCTTGGGTGGTTGCGGCAACAAATGTATACTAATCCAGGATTGAAATACGCGAAACGAGTCCAAGGAGTTTCTTATGGCTGCTGCCGACGAAGTCAAGAACATATTTCCAAACATGGCTGAGCGATTCCTGCCAGAAAAAGCCGACGGCATAGATGCGACGATCCTATTTGATCTAAGCGGAGACAATGGAGGCATGTTTTGGTTCAAGATTAGCGGTGGATCGATCGAACACGGCGAAGGCGAAATCCGCGAGCCGGCGATGACCTTGAAAGCTAGCGCTGACGACTGGCACGCGGTCTCCACGGGCCAACTGAATGCGATGCAAGCATTCATGACCGGTAAGCTCAAGATTCTTGGCGATATGAGCCTGGCGATGAAATTGCAAACGATGTTTGCCCAATAACCTGCTGTCGATCTGACCCTGATGGCACTTTGCCGCTGCGAGGATCCTGAGCGAGCCATACTCACTTGATGAGCGCTGCAGCGAGTTTCAAGTTCGACATAACCTAGATGTTGTCGAACTCGAAGTCGAGCGAAGACATGCTCAGGCTGAAACTTGCGGCGTCGACGGCGTCTTCAACGGCTTCCAGGATTTCCCGGTCTTCGACGGTCTCCTCCAGATCGCATAGGATTTCGAATGCGCGTCTTCCGCCGATCTCACCCAGAGCCCATATAGCCATTAACTGAATCTCTCGATCGTCGCCGGCGACTAAGTACCCGATCAATCGAACGCTTTCTTCCAGTTGCAGCGCGCCACAGGCTTGAACCGATTCGTATACGATCTGGTTGTCGCTGCTCTCCAATTCTTCGAGGACGGTATCACGCCAGATCTTGTCGCAAGTGCGGCCCATAGCATAAATCGCGCTGACCTTCAGGGAGTGATTGCCATCATCATATGCTTGCCGGATCAATGTCGCCGCTTCCGGATGACTTGAATTGGCAATTGCCTCCAGCGCCCGGCAGCGGATCTCTATCGGCGCATGATGATCCTTGACGGTAATAAGCGCCAACTCCTGCGCCTCGCGCGCGTCTTTTGGCGGAATGTCCCCATATTCTCCCAAAAGAACAAACCGGCCCAAACCCGAAAACGCTTGGGCGCGCACATCATTCGAGCTGTCGGCGCGAGCCAGGTCCATCAACTGTCGCATTGTCGCAAGGGACTCATCGGACCAAAGCAGCTCAATGGCCGCTGACCGAACCAGACTGCTTTTGTCTGTCAGGTTCATATGAGCAAACGCGCCGAAATCCAATTCGAATACCGCCTCGCTGGTCTCGACCAATTGCTTGAGAATTCGGTGCTTGTAGGTCGCGGGAAAGCCAGCCCAAACTGACGCCAACCGATCCAATTCAAGTTCGGACAAATCGGATAATCCGTAGATCACGGTAGACGAATGAGTTGATGAATCTGAACAGGCTTCGCTTTGCAATGCCTTGATAACTTCAGTCAACTCGGGCTTTCTTAAGCCCGAGTCTTCCAACGTGATCTCCGACTTTGTCATTCTTCTGCCTCGCAGCGCTTAGGTTATGCTGGGCGGATCCAACAGATCGATGACCATTATGATCACTCCCAACACCAGCAATAGCAGGATTCCGATCTGGTGAATACGCGCTTCAATCCTGGGATTGATTGGCTTGCCCCGCAGTATCTCGAGCAAGACAAATACGATTCGGCCCCCGTCTAGAGCCGGTATCGGCAGCAGATTGCTGATTCCCAGGAATATGCTGATAAGCGCAATGAAATTGAGCATTAATCCAGGACCTTCTTGTAAGCTGCGCTGGAGAAATTCGCCGCCGATCTTGCTAATGCCAATAATGCTAATTGGACGCGCGTCCCTGCCGCTCAATGATCCATCAAGGAGACGTCCCGGTATTGAAGCGATCAGCTCGAAGGTAGTGCGGGTCGTTCGCAAGCTGTGAGAAATAGCTGCCGAAACGCTTTGAGGAATCAACTCCGTCTTGTAACCGGCATTTGCGAAACGAGTCTCGTCATTCAAACCGAACTGGGATCGTATTGCAACGCCGAGCCGGCCTTCGCCTGCCGGCGGGTTGACGCGCGGTACGACTCGAGTATCAAATTGAAGCCGCTCACGATCGTCCAGGTCGCGCAAGAACGTCAAACTCATGACGCGTCCTTCGTGTTCGCGCGTTATCTCCCGCAGTACTGCCACTGCGTCGCCTGTCGCCGGAATCCGCGCTGAATTAATGTGGGTAAGCAGGTCGCCTGGTTGGATACCTGCTTGGAACGCGGGCGATTCCTCTTGCACCCCAACGACCTGTACAAACGCGCGTCGCTCTTCGAAACCCGGCCTGACCGTAACCGTATACGGCTCGCCTGTCTCCTGTCGCAGCAGCGAAAACGTTATCGTATCTTTATTGTACGATTCCAGGATCTCGTAAAACGCTTCGAAATCATCAAAGCGCTCACCGTTTACCATTTCGATGGCGTCGCCGACTTTTGCGGGACTGTCAGCGAACAGCGAGCCATCCGGGATTGCCGCCAATTGCGCCAAACCGCCAACTTCAGTCGGCAAGCCAATCAATGCGACAATGAAGAAAAGGATCATGGCCATGGCGAAATTGGCAAGCGCGCCTGCTGCCATAAAGAATATGCGCGCCAGTGGCGGCGCCTCGTTTACCGACAGCATTCGCTGTTCGTTGACACCGCGCAAACGCAATTGTTCTCGCTCGGTCAAGCGTCCGCCATAATGGTCAAACCGCTCTTCCAGAGTTTCGCGATCCCGCTTCACTTTGTCGTCGGCGGCCGGACCGATCATGTCCTCGCCCAGCGGACGCACAAACCCGCCAATGGGAAGCAAGTTGATGGTGAATTCGGTTTCCCCCCACATAAACAATCTTCCCAAACGAGGCGGGAATCCAATGCCGAATTCCAAAACATTGATGCCGACCAGCTTGGCGGCAAAGAAGTGCCCCAATTCGTGAATGATGATGGCGGGGATCAAGATGATTCCAAACGCCAATACCGCTAATATGATGTCGTTACCTGCAGCGGGGAAGATCATGAATTATCACCTTGTTCTGACTTCAACTTACTACATTATAGGACTTAGGGGTGAAATAGCGCAAGCAACACTAATCCGTCCGGTCATTCGCGTTTAATAGCTGCGCGCCCCCGCCAACGGATGAACGGATGACTTCCATATCCGAATCAAGTTCTTTCAGGCGGGCCGCGACTGCGGCTGCGTCCTCGGCCACACAAATGCAATGAACATTTGGACCGGCGTCCAGCGTATAACACACTTGTAGACCTTGACGCCGCCACTCTTGAACAGCGAGTATGATTTGCAAGGACTTCGGCAACCAATAGAATAGCGAAGGCTTGCTGGTCATCATGACAGCGTGCATCAAATTGCTATCTTCTTCTACTACGGGAGCCAAACCCTCAAAGTCGCGCGCTAGAATGGAGTGTTTCGCGCTCTCGAGTCGATCGGCTGCGGTTTCGACCCGCGCCTTTTGCAAGATACTGGTATTGGCCGCCGCATGACCCGCTGTTGAACCGACATGTTTATGATCTTGGCTGATAACCGCGATCACGTCTTCAAGCGGCCAATAATCTGGACTTGCAATAGACTCCGCATATGATTCCTCGTCTGCGCTGCCAGCGTGCCATTCAACAAAACCCGCGGGAATTGAGCGAGCTGCCGAGCCGGATCCGCGCCGCGCCAACGCGCTCAATTCGCGCTCGGAAAGCCGCATGCCGAGCGCAACCGTCGCCGCCACGGTCAGCGCAGCGAAAGCGGACGCGGATGACGCAATACCGGCGCCCATGGGAAAGTTGTTCTTCGAAGATACATCGGCGTGTAAGGTTGATCCCAGTTCTTTACGCAGCGTATCGAGATGCGCGCTGACTCTCAGAAGCGCTGCTGGCGCCGCGGGCTCCTCGTTAATCATCAAGCGATCTTCTTCCAGCGCCTCAGACCAAGTTACCCTGGTCGTGGAATGCAAGGCTGCAAGATTCATGCTCAGCGACGAATTCGCTGGAAGCCGGATCCCGAAATCCCTGTTGCCCCAATACTTGATAAAGGCAATATTTGAATGCGCCCTGGCTCTTGCAGTATATTCAGTGACCATAGTTCTAATTGGCAGACCAAGCTGTTGCTGTGGCAAATGCATCTGGCAAAGCTGGACGATAACACTAAACTAATGAACCTGTCTACTGTCTAAGCAGCGAGGTCCAGGTTGAGTACGTTTCGCGCGCTAATCCGATCCATGCGCCCTCAGCAATGGACAAAAAACATTCTTTTCGTTTTCCCCGCGATTCTGTTCGACGCCAAGCTTCTGGAATTTGATTTGTTGATTCGGGTAATTGCCGCCGCCGGATTGCTCGTTCTTGTTTCGGGCAGTGTCTACATCATCAACGACCTGATGGACCGCGATCAGGACCGAGCGCATCCGAACAAACGCCATCGACCAATCGCCTCTGGCGTACTCTCTGCGACGGTTGCGAAGCTGGCGTCAGCCATACTCGCTGCTGTCAGCTTGGGGCTCGCATATAGCTTGGACTTCGAGCTATTCCTTCTGCTCGTTTTATATCTGCTTATCCAGTTGGTATATTCGTTTCGTTTGAAGCGCATCGCCTTGCTTGATGTACTCATCGTATCAGCGGGTTTTGTTATTCGAGTTATGGTTGGTGGCGCGGTCATCGACGTCGAAGTTTCACCCTGGTTATATTCCTTCACCGGTTTGCTCGCGATGTTCCTGGTGGTTAGCAAGCGCCGGCAAGAACTCGTTATGCTAGGCGATCAAGCCGAGAACACGCGGGTGACATTCCGGCAATACAATCTTCCCCTGCTGGACGACATGCTGAGGATCGTCACTACATCCACGCTCATTACCTATATTCTGTATACGATAGAAGTGGAAACGATGACCAAGCATGGAGCGAACTGGGGACTGATTACGGTCCCATTTGTACTTTATGGCTTGTTGCGCTACTTGTACTTGCTGCATGTGGAAAAAACCGCCAGCGCGCCTGAAGAAATTTTGCTTGCTGACCGACCGATTCAGATTACGGTCATGTTGGCTGGTATTGCCTATTTCATAATTCTCTATGTCTTGTAACAGACTCCCATTCAAGTCTAGCGCGCCGGCGAAGATCATTCTCTTGGGCGAACATGCCGTCGTATATGGAATGCCCGCGATTGCTGCGCCGATACAGTCTTTACGCGCTTATGCTTGCGCCCAACCCTCTGATACGGTGCTCAGCATCCGGTCTATTGAGCTCGAAAAGAGCGTCGCAATGGACGCGCCTTTACCCGATGACTCCGCGCGACCGATGCAAAAGTTGCTACAGATTGCATCTAGCTATTTCGGTATGAGTGAACCGACCGGAGACCTCGTCATCAGATCGGATATTCCTTTCGCAGGCGGGTTGGGAAGTGGCGCAGCCGTGTCTGCCGCTGCGATACGCGCTTTGGCGGCGCTGTTTGGTCGGCGGATCCCGAATGAAGACCTGAATCAACTCGTATTCGAAATGGAGAAGATTCATCACGGTACACCGAGTGGAATAGACAATACTGTCGTGGTATACGAGCGACCAGTCTACTTTGAACGAGGTAAAGACCTTGAACTGCTGACTGTCGAGCGTCCCTGCCATATTGTGATCGCTGATACAGGACGCGCTACGATGACGCGCGAGGCGGTTGGCCGCGTTCGCCAGCGCTACGACGAACGACAGTCAGAGACTGAGGAGGTATTTCTGAGAATCGGCCAAGTTGTAAGCAGCGCTCGACGCGCGCTTGAAAGCGGCAAACAGGGGCGATTGGGCGCCTTAATGAGCGAGAATCATCAATTGCTTCGACATCTTGGCATATCGTCCCCAGAATTGGATGGGCTTGTCGACGCCAGCATTGCCGCAGGAGCTATGGGAGCCAAACTCTCCGGCGGCGGAATGGGAGGCAACATGATCGCCTTGGTAGACGGATCAACCGTCCAGGTAGTCAGGCGAGCCTTAAGCCTGGCGGGCGCCGCGCGCATCGTCGATTTTGTATTGAACTAAGACTGGTTTTCTCATGACTACGCTCATTAAGCTTGGCGGCTCGCTCATCACCGACAAACACAAAGCGCGGGCGTTTCGCCAAGACGCCACCAGAACAATCGCCAGCCAGATAAAGGCAGTATGGAAAGCTGAACCCGGCTTGCGATTGCTCATTGGACATGGCAGCGGTTCATTTGGTCATTTTGCGGCGAAAATCCATCAGACAGCAGCCGGCGTAAACTCGGCGGAACAGTGGCTCGGTTTCACCAAAGTTGCCGAGGCTGCCCTGGCGCTAAGCCACCTTGTTTTGCTTGAATTGTTGGAGCAAGGCGTGCCGGCGATGCGCTTTCAGCCATCATCTTTCATCAAATCGGCTGACGGGCAAATCGTCGAAATGCAAACGAGCTTGATCGCTCAAGCCTTGGAATCCGGCATTGTTCCACTGGTGCATGGCGATGTTGCGCTTGACAGTCAAATTGGCGGCGCCATCATTTCAACGGAGCGGATATTCGCCCATCTGGCTACATCGTTGCCGGTGAAGCGAATAATTCTGCTGGGCGAAGTTGATGGCGTTTTGGATGCTGACGGACGCGTGATCCCATCGGTCACACCCTCGAGTTTCGATTCGATCAGATCTGTCATGGGACGCTCGTCCGGTATTGACGTTACAGGTGGCATGTTGCAGAAGGTAGAAGAGATGGTGGCCTTGGTTGTCGAGGTTCCGAGCCTGGAAGTCATCATCGCTAACGGCCGCCGGCCAAACGTCTTGACAGATCTGATGCGTCAAGATCAGCGGACAGGCACTAGAATCACCCTGCGACCGTAAATCAGTTGCCCCCCAGTCGCACGTTGAATAACAATGGATAGAAACCGTAGGCGTCGAAACGCAGGTCGCGCACGTTTGATCTCGCGAGTCGCAGCCGTACATTCTCGCGGATAGGCAGGATTAGCGCGTTTGTCATCAGATATGCTTGAATTTCGTAGTATTGGCTGCGCCGAGAAGACGGATCCTGTGTTTCCGCTGCTTGCAGCAACAGATCGTTAAGCGCTTCGTCTTCCATTCTCAATCGCGAGTATATCGCTTGATTAGAGAAAATATTGCCCAGAATCGCGGGATCAAGCCCGTAACTCTCAATCGCAACCAAGTCGTTTTCACCCGTCTGGATTTTTTCGGCGAGCCGTCCAAAACCAGGTACAGAATCGATCTCAAGCTGCACGCCGATTTGCCGCCACTGTTCCCGAATGAATTCGGCGACTTTGGGCAACTGTCCCCACGGCGGAATAACAATTGAAAGTCTTAGCGGCGCACCATCACGATCCAGAATACCGTCCTCATCCGAGTCTTGATATCCACTCTGCTTAAGTATTTCCTGAGCATCTCCCAGATCAAAGTCCAGTTCGTTGACAAACCCGGTGTGAGAATATCCTGTCGCTATTGATAGGGGCGCCCATGCCACAGGCGAGTAATTGGCATATATATGGTTCGCGATCGCTACGCGATTGGTAGCGACAAGCAACGCCCTCCGGACGTCAACGTCATTGACGTGCTCGCGTCCAGTATTGAACAGAAGCTGAATCGTCTGCCCGGGGATCTCAATTGGCATCACCTGGATTCGGCTGTTTCCAGCGAGGTTTGTGGCAGTCTCTGGCGCAACTTCGTCGAGGATATCAAATGACTCGCTCAAAACTTGTTGCGCAGTCGCGTTTTGTCCTTCCACTATGTAGAATTCAACTCGTTGCACCTCTCCGCCGCTTAAAGGCGAGTAGATTCCCGCCTTAGTTGCGTAGAGGTCGAAGCGCCGCAAGACGATGCGGTCCCCGGGCAAATACTTTTCCAAAACGAATGGCCCGCTACCGGACTGATGAAATTGATAGCGCAAGCTATCGTACGAAGCAAGCGCGTCTTCGCTTGCGATTCCGAGAAAAGGCTGAGCCAAGCTGTCAAGCAAGGGAGCAAACGGCGAGTGCAAGTACAGACGAATCCTGCGCGCGTCAAGGATTTCATAGTGGCTGAAGGGACCGAGAAGGCGCCGGGCGCGGCGAGACACAGTGGCAGGATCCACAATCCGATCCAAATTGGCCGCCACGGACGCCGCTGAGAAGGGCGTGCCGTCATGAAAGCGAACATCGTCGCGCAAGTGAAACGTATAGACCAGCCCATCCGGCGATATTTCCCAAGATCGAGCCAAGCCGGGCAGAAACTCTTTCGTGCGGGTATCGCGGTATACGAGCGTGTCATAAATCTGCCGAAAGATCATACCGGCTTCGGGCAGCTCGGCGATATGAGGATCCAGGATCGGGAAATCCGCGGTCAAGGCATATCGGGCGCATCGGCTATCCTCCTCGCACGGTACGCGGGTTCTGTTGCCCGCGCAACCGGCGAGATTGAACGCCATGCAGACCGCCAACGCGACAGTATATAATCGATGCATAGTTTCCCTATATTTTGCTTGAAACGAGCATACCACATGCGCTGGAAATACGTCCCATGCCGCGACGCTTGCCTGGACAAACGGCGACGCGCCTTTCCACTTTACAAGAGCGGCAAAGTTGCGTAATTTTTAAGTATGATTGAACATCGGCGTTGCGCGCCATTTGCGGTGAATCTATGACCGAGACCTTCCAAGAACTGGTTGCGTCCGGCGGTGGCCAGCGCCATGCGACGGCGCCTGTCTGGCGAAACATTGTGATTCAGCTTGCCATGATAATCGCGCTCTGTCTCCTGCTGGTAGTCTTGTCAGAAGCATTGTCGCTACAACCGGAGAGCGACGTCAGCCGCGTTCTCACGGCTGTTTTGCTTCTATTTGCGCCCGCTGTTTGGCTGGCGGTCGCGGTAGCGCCGGAAGCGCAAAGTACTCGGCCCAGACGCCGCCTGATTGGTGTCGCCGTCCTCTCCGCTTTGTCGGCCGCGGCTATCGGTCTGCCGCTTGTACAGGACTTTTTTCGTTTGGAAGAGTGGTTGCCTTTGGAGACGGTCTTCCGCCGCATTCTGGGCTTCGCCCTGACGGCTGGGCTTGTCGATGCCGGCCTCAAGCTCCTGGTTCTCAGGTTCACTATTTATCCCAATGAACTGCGAATGCGAAGCGATGCGGTGGCTTATTGCTTGGCGAGCGCAGTAGGCTACAGCTTTTACCTCAATATAGCCATCGTCTTGCAACTCCAGCCCTCCCTGGCAATTGCGGCCAACTATGTGCTCGCCAATCTTGCGATTCAGTTTGCATCAGCCATGTTCCTCGCCTTGGGTATCGCGGAATCCTATTTCGGGAACGCCTTTCCGCTTGTGCTGCCAACAAATGTATTCGCGGCGGCGGCAACCACCGGGCTCATCGCGCCGGTCTTCACCGGGATAATGAGCGGACCGTTAGGCACGGCTGGAAACGAAGATCGGCCCTTATTCGGCATATTATTTCTAATTGCCGCAATCTGTTTTACAGGAGCGCTGACATTTTTCTTGTACAACGCATCCGAGAGACGAGAACGCGAAGCCTTTGTGAGCAGCAGAGACAGTGATGGACTTTGATACGGATCGCGCTGAGGCTGTCTTGTTGACGCCTCGGCAGCGCTGGTCGATGGTCTTCAGCTTTGTATTGATTGGGATCGGCCTGGTCGCCGGCGCCAACCTGCGCGACAGCAGCCTCAATCGCTCCCTGATATACAACAATGTCGAAGCCGGCATCACAGCGCGCTATCCGCATCGCTGGCTGTTGAGCGAGGCCGAGGACTATGTCTTTCGCGTAGAGAACACAGCGCAACTGGGATTCAACACGCTAATAGAGTTGCGCACATTGCCCGTTGGACCCGACACAACCGAGCGCAATCTATTGGACCGCTTGACGCTGCGGCGTTCCCAGACGCTCATTGACTATACGGTACTCGGTTATGATATCTATGTCCTGCCTGACGACACTGCAGCGGTGACGATGTCCTATTCCTATGTTTCCAGAGATGCGAGTCCATTCCTGGAAGGCGTGTCGGCAATTGTCGCGGGCTTGGACGTGCTCACGATCAGCCGTGGCCAAGCAGTCATCGTTTCCTTTCGCGCCGACGCGAGCATCTTTCAGCGCGAACGAGCAACCTTGGATCAATTCATCCAAAGCCTGGAGTTTTGATTGTGACGGTGAATAAGCTCTCGATACATGTTCTTGGCGGGCTTTTGCTCTCGCTGTTTGTGCCTTCGTTTGGCTTCGCCCAAACGGATCTGGATGCCATCAGGCGGGCGACAGTCTTCATATACCAAGTGCAAAGTCTGGCCAGCGATCTGGTCGTAAAATGCGTCAGTACCGGCACAATCGTCAGCGCGGACGGCTTGATTGTTACCAATGCGCATAGCGTAGTGCCAAGCCAAACCTGTGACGGCGAAACGCTTATCGTTTCCATGAATGTCGACTTCAACGAACCGCCAGTGCCAAAGTATCGTGCCGAGATCGCCAACGCCGACCAAGGTCTGGACATCGCGGTTTTGCGCATTACACGCGAACTGGATGGTCGCGCAATTGCGGCTGGCGCGCTTCCAGTCTTGCCTTTCGTCGGGATCGGCGCGTCGGCGGATCTTGACATTGATGACAACATACTCGTGTCCGGATATCGGGACATAGGCAATCAAGCCGTGACAATCGCGCGAGGGACAATTACCGCTTTCATCTCGGAACCGCGCGGGGGTACCCGGGCATGGTTCAAGACCAGGGCTGAACTGCCGGGGACGATGTCCGGCGGAGGCGCATACGACAGTCTGGGCCAATTGATTGGCATCCCTACTAGCGCGAAGTATGGTCGCCCTGTGACGGAAGATAGCTGCCGTTTCATTGAAGATACCACCGGCGATGGACTCATCAACAGCAGCGATCACTGTGTCCCCACTGGCGACTTCATCAGTACGATAAGGCCGATTCGTCTGGCGCAAAGCCTGATCAGGGGCGCCGCTCTTGATCTGCGCGTCCAAATCCACACGGCGCCTGGGAGCATGCTCTTGTCATCTGAACCTCCTGCCGTTTCCCGACTCATTTTTTCCCCGTCGGTGGTAGACGGTTTGCCTTCGACGGTTGTTGGCGCGATGCCCGCCAACACCAACAGCCTCTACCTTTTTTTTGACTATCGCAACATGACTCCCGAAACCGTATATGAGCTGAGAGTCACGCGCGACGGCATACCCGACGCCACTTTCAGCTTGCCACCCGTGCACTGGAGTGGCGGACAGAATGGCTTGTGGTTTATCGGAAGTCGAGATCAGCCTTGGCCAAATGGCGCCTATCAGTTCACGTTGCTGCTCAACGGTCTTGCCGCGGCCAGCCAGCAAATCGTCGTCGGCGGCGGAGCGGACAATTCGGCTCGCTTCAGCAATATCGTGTTTGGCTTGCTGGATAATCAAGGCAACCTCATAGGCAACGGTTATATCTTGCCAATCGGTACAATTGCCTATGCGCGGTTTCTTTATGCTAATTTGAGAGATGGCACACCCTGGAGCACGATCTGGTACTACGGCGGCGCAGAGGTCGGACGCGCGAATGATATCTGGTCCCGAGGCGCGAATGGGTCGGATGTTGTTCAGCTCCGCCCCCTGGGCGGGCTGATACCGGGAAAGTATCGTCTGGAGCTTTACCTCGATCGCGTTCTATCCGCCACCTCGGATTTCGTCGTCGCCGGGAGCACAGGCGGCCCGCTTCCCGCCGTGTTCTCCAACGGGCGTTATGTTTCCGCGTCAAACGTCTTTGACGCGAGAGACGCGATTGCATCGTCAGCGTTTACAGAAGCTGTACCGTCGATTTTCGCTCTATTCGATTGGCAGCAGATCGCAGCCGGCACGGACTGGACGGTCCGCTGGTTGGTTGACGATTTGCCGTTTTTCGAATCGACTTTTGCCTGGGTCACGGTAGAAAGCGGATCCGACTTTATGCTATCGGTTGATTCGCCCCCAGACGGCAAATATCAATTGCAATTGCTCGTGAACAATTTACAGATCTTGGCAATTGAAGGAACCGTAGGCATCGGGCAATTGCCGATTGATCGCCTGGCCGAATACGAAGGCGCCTTGCTTCGCGGACGTGTGCTGGATGCCGCAACCTTGACCGGAATAGCAAATGTGACAATCGTCCTGATAAGTGAAGATTATTCGGCAAGCGAGTTTGAATGGAAAGCAGAGCAAGTGTTCGCCACTTCAACGACTGACCGCAACGGCGATTTTCAATTTGCCAGGCCGCTGGCGGCAAATACGCCCTATAGCGTCATTGTTGCCGCGGACGGGTACCTGCCGCTCGCCGCGGATAGCTTTCAATTCGAAGCCGATCAGCGCGCAGTCGATATCACGATGGAATTGGTTCGCGGTTACTTGAATGACTGACAAGCAAAGACTGGATCTACTGCTGGTCGAACGGGAATTTGCCGATAGTCGCAATAAGGCTGCCGCCATGATCATGGCAGCCGAGGTAAGTGTTGATGGCAGACTCGTTGACAAACCCGGCACTTTGGTTGCCAGCAATGCGTGCATTCGACTCAAGGAGAAACAGCGTTATGTCAGTCGCGCTGGTTTCAAGCTGGAGGCGGCTCTGCGCGAATTCAGAATCAATGCCAGGGGGAAAATTTGCGCTGATGTCGGCGCGAGCACGGGCGGCTTTACGGATTGCCTGCTGCAGGCGGGGGCGGCGCGCGTTCACGCTATAGATGTTGGCAGCGGTATACTCGACTACAGATTACGACAGGACAAGCGCGTACGCTTGCTGGAACGGACGAATGCGCGTTATCTGGAGTCGCTTGGCGAACGCGTCGGATTGCTCGCCGTCGACGTTTCATTCATCTCCCTGCGGCATATCTTGCCCCCGGCCAAGGGATGGCTGTTGTCCCAGGCCGACCTTGTTGTCCTGGTCAAACCACAGTTCGAAGCTGGCAAGTCGGATGTCGGCAAAGGCGGCATCATCAAAGATCCAGCGGTGCACAGGCGCGTCTTGCGAGAGATCGCGGTGTACGCCACGACACAGGACCTCTCGGTCTTGGATCTGATGCGGTCGCCCATTACCGGCAAAAAGGGCAACGTAGAATTCTTGATGTGGCTTCGCAACGGTGGATCAAGCTGTTCAGACAGCGAGGTTCTCGCTATCATCCGGCGCCTGGTTGATTCCGCGTTTAGCTAGCCCTACTCCGCCGACTGATAATCGATGATAATGACTTCCAAAGGTCTGGAACAAAGACGAACATGGAAATCGATCAAATCCGCAACTTCTGTATCATAGCCCACGTCGATCACGGCAAGAGCACCTTGGCGGATCGTTTGCTGGAATTGACCAATACAGTTGCCGCGCGCGAGATGCAAGAACAATTGCTGGACAGCATGGCGCTGGAACGCGAACGTGGAGTCACGATCAAAGCCTCTGCAGTGCGAATGCTTTACGACGCGGACGACGGCAATCAGTATATGATCAACCTGATAGACACCCCGGGGCACGTCGATTTCACATACGAAGTGAGCAGAGCCTTGCAAGCCTGCGAGGGCGCGATTCTTGTCGTCGATGCCAGCCAGGGAATCGAAGCGCAGACGCTCTCCAACGTCTATTTGGCCTTGGAACAAGACCTGGAGATCATTCCAGTCATCAACAAGATTGATTTGCCCGCAGCCCAGCCGGGTGACGTGGCGGGTGATGTTGAAGACTTGTTGGGTACGCCAGCGAAGGAAATGTCCTGCATTTCGGCCAAGAATGGCATCGGCGTGCGTGACCTGCTGGAAAAAGTGCTCGTCGAAGTGCCGCCGCCGTCAACCGATGCCGGGGAGCCATTCCGCGCTCTCGTCTTTGATTCGCACTACGATGCCTATAAAGGTGTCATTGCCTACGTGCGCGTGGTTGATGGCGCGATCAATCGCCGTCAAATGCTCAAGCTCGTCGCGACGGGCGCTCGCTTTGAGCCAGTGGAAATCGGCGTCTTCGACCCCATCATGCGCGCCGTTGACGGCTTGCGCGCCGGAGAAGTAGGTTATATCGCCACCGGTCTGAAAACCGTCCGGGAATGCCGCGTCGGCGACACCGTTACTTTGGCGAACAAAGGCAGTCAGATACCTTTGCCCGGCTACGAGATGGTCAAGCCGATGGTCTTTGCCGGTATCTACCCAACGAACAATGAAGATTACGCCGATTTGCGTGATGCGCTCGACAAGCTTCAGCTCAACGACGCTTCCCTGGTCTTTCAACCGGAAACATCGCAGGCGCTGAATTTCGGTTTTCGAGCGGGCTTCCTGGGATTGTTCCACATGGAGATCGTACAGGAGCGCCTGGAGCGCGAGTACGACCTGGACATCTTGGCCACGGCGCCCAGCGTCGAGTACCGCGTATTGCAAAAGAATGGCGAGACAGCCCTGATAGACAGCCCGGCTTTGCTGCCTGACGAAAACGGGATAGTCGAGATCCAGGAGCCCTGGATGAAGATCCAGATTTACGCCCCGCAAACATATATCGGCGCGGTCATGGATCTGGCAATCAACAAGCGTGGCCTATACGAAACGACCGAATACCTCGACGCTTCACGGGTCATCTTGCATTTCTCCATACCCCTATCGGAAATAATCATCGACTTCTATGACAAGCTCAAAAGCGTGACCCAGGGTTATGCCAGTCTTGACTATCAGTTTGAAGAATATCGCGCTGGCGACCTGGTCAAGATTGATGTCTTGGTCAATGGCGAGCCGGTTGATGCATTGGCGATGATTTGCCATCGTGACGATGCCTATCACCGTGGCCAGCGTTTGATTACCAGGCTAAAGAAATTGATCCCGCGGCAGATGTTCACGGTGCCGGTGCAAGCCGCTGTCGGCAAACGGGTGATCTCGCGCGCAAATGTAAAAGCGCTGAGGAAAGATGTGCTTGCAAAGTGTTATGGTGGAGACGTCACGCGAAAAAAGAAACTGCTTGAAAAGCAGAAAAAAGGCAAAAAGCGCATGAAAATGATCGGCTCTGTAGAGGTGCCGCAAGAGGCTTTCATGGCGCTACTGAGCCTGGACGAATGATCCGCTAGTCCTTCGCTCAATTCCCATCCTTGAGCATTCGCCACAGGTTGGCCAGCCCCCAGCGAGACAGCCAGTCCTGCGCCAGAGCCGAGCGAGCGCCGAACCCGTAGGCGCGATACGCGACTCCGTCGGCGGTTGAGATGGCGATTGCGCTACCCTGCTCAAGATCCGCGTTCTCGTCCAGATCAGGATAACTCAACGATACAACGCAGGCATCAGACCCGTTTTCTCGTCGAGAACGCTGAACCGCCTCCATCGCCAACTCTCTCAGCGTAGTATCCCGCGGATCCCGTCCCAGTTTGCTGAACAAGTCATCTGGATGAGCGAGCGTCTCTGCGGTAACAAGAGACAGGCTTGAATCAAGTCGCTCGCTTATGACGCCCGGCAAGCCAGCTTCCAATATGTGAATCGAGAGTTGCCGCGCCCCCAGCATCTGTGAAACTATGCCCTCCAATGTCGCCTCGTCGGTCCCAAAGATATGATCCCCGACTCGGTTAAAAAGCCTCTGCTGCATCGTGTCCAACAGCGACTCAGCTTCGATACTGCTCTTCGCCTTGGCAGTCAGGCGGATATCGACGCAACCATGATGCGCCGCCAGACCGACGCTTGGATTGCGCTCATTGAGAATCTCCGCGCCGATCATGTCATCCAGCGAACTTTCGCCGATACCCGCGGTCCTCAACGTCCTGGCAACGATGATGCCCAGGTCAAACTTGCGAAGCAAATAGGGCACGACGGATTCGGTCAGCAAATATTTCATTTCTCGCGGGACCCCGGGCAGACTGATAATGATGCCCAGATCCGATTCAACAATGAAGGCTGGCGCTGTGCCGACGGGGTTCTCTATCAACAGGGCGTCATGCGGCAAGTAGGCTTGTTGTCGATTGTTTGCGGTCATGCGAACACCAAATCCCCGGAATCTCTCGGCAATGCTGTCATATAATGATTGATGAAACTCGAGGGGTCTTTCAGTGGCGTCGGCAATGGCTTGTCGCGTCATATCGTCCACAGTTGGTCCCAGCCCGCCGCAAGTTATAACGATCTCCGCGCGGCTAAGAGCCGCTCTTATCGATTCGGCGATCCTGCCGAGGTTGTCGCCCACCGTCGTCATGAAGAAAATGTTGACGCCGATGTTCCGCAACTGCCTGGCCATGAAGACCGAATTTGTATCGGTAATCTCGCCCAGAAGCAATTCCGTTCCAATTGCTATGATCTCTGCGTTTGGGTTGTCAGCCATGGCTTCTTCGCGCTCCGCTGGGAATTTACGGGAATTTTACATCAATTCGCCAAAATATTTGCAAAATCAGAAAAAACCGCTATAATTGCCACTACAAAAGCATTTTACTGTCAAGTAAGCTCTTTGTGCAGTTTTAACAGTATTTTCGTCCACTAGATAATTGATCGGAGGCTCTCGTGGCTGGTGTTACATTCAATCATGTTTCAAAGGATTTTGGCGATCAACGTGTCGTGTCGGACTTGAACATTGAGGTCGCCGACAAGGAATTTCTGGTTTTCGTCGGACCATCCGGATGCGGTAAATCGACGAGCTTACGCATGCTCGCAGGTCTGGAAGAGATCACCGAGGGCGAGATTTTGATTGGCGACCGTGTTGTCAACAATGTCGCGCCTAAGGACCGGGATGTGGCTATGGTCTTCCAGAGTTACGCCCTTTATCCGCATATGACCGTGTATGATAACATGGCTTTTGGTTTGAAGCTGCGCAAAACTCCCAAGAAAATCATTGACGAGCGCGTTCGCGAAGCCGCCAATGAATTGGGTATCGGTCACTTGTTGGATCGGCGTCCGCGCCAGCTCTCCGGCGGGCAACGTCAACGCGTCGCCGTCGGTCGCGCCATTGTACGCGAGCCAGCCGTCTTCTTGATGGACGAGCCTCTGTCGAATCTCGATGCCAAGTTGCGCGTCGAAGCGCGTTCCTTTATCAGCCGGCTGCACCAGCGTCTGGAAACGACCTTCATCTACGTAACGCATGATCAGGTCGAAGCCATGACCATGGGAACGCGGATCTGCGTGCTCAACGAAGGCAGACTGCAACAGATTGATTCCCCCTATAATCTGTATCACAATCCGCGCAACATATTCGTGGCCGGTTTCATTGGCAGCCCGTCGATGAACTTCTTCGATGCGACGCTCAAACCGGATGGCGACAACATTGTCGTGGACCTGGGCTCGTTCTCCTTGCGCATGCCCGCGAACAAAGCCGCGACCTACAGGAGCCATGTTGGCTCCGATGTTGTTTGCGGCATCCGTCCGGAAGACATTCATGACAGCAATTACTTGCCGCAGGGCATCATCCCGGCCAACCTCGCGTCCAATGTCGAGGTTGTAGAGCAGATGGGCAACGAAGTGATCATCTACCTCGAAAGCGGTGGCAAGAACTTCATCGCCCGTACCGATCCGCGGACCGATGCGACGGTGGGTAACGAAATGAGCGTCACATTCAATCTGGACAACATCCACATCTTTGATTCCGACAGTGAGATCTCGTTGGCATACGATGAGAAGCGGAAGGTTGCTCAGAGCGTCTAGTCAGGTTTCTCACTTCACGGTAAACGACAAAAGCCGCTCATACGAGCGGCTTTTATCGTTACCTTCTGATGTCTCCAGTTGACCCTGCTAAAGCGCCGGACGAAACTTGTATCCGTAGACAATCATTCCTTGAGCCCCGTCAGTCGTAAGTTTGCGGGTCACCATCTCTACTCGATCCCCAATTTGCACAGATCCGTCAATGTCCGTCAATTGCGCTGTGACCAACCCGCCGTCATCCAGTTCCACCAACGCTACATAGTACGGCGCCTGCGATTCGTAGCCCAAAGGCGGTTCCTGCAGCAGCGTATAACTGTATACAGTACCGCCCTTGGCTGTGGCTTGGCCTCCAGCGCGCGAGTACTGCGTTTCGGAATCCCGTGACTCTTGGTCAAGCATTAGGCTGTCTCTGCCTCTAGCGCTGCTTCGCGGCGCAGCGCGATTGGATGCCTGTCTTTGGACTGGCGCTTGACCTCCAGCCGTCGGCCGGCGCCTTCAGCGCTTCTGATCAAGCGATAGCGAAGTTTGTTCTTACGCCAGTATTTGGCTACCCGCATCATGTTACTCCTTGCCCCCCAACTTTGATCTTCGCCATCACTTTACGATTAGCTGCCTATCAAAAGCTATCGTGATAGCAATTGACACTGTCACAGCCTATCAGGCTTCGTCCGGCTGTCTTTGCAAGATGTGCGTCACCACGGTGCTTCCCGGGCCGGCGATATTTTGGATGAGCGCGCGTCGCGCGTCAGGAACTTGATTCGAGCCTGCGGACGCGCGCAATTGCAGCGCCGATTCCACGGCTTGGTAGACGCCGGTGGCTCCGCCAGGATTGCCCCGGCTCTTTAAGCCCCCGAAGGTGCTAATGGGAAGATCGCCGTCCAGAGAAATATTCGTACCCTTGTCTGAGGCCAGCGTCCAACCAGCGCCCGGGCGACAATATCCCATCGCTTCAAGCGCAAGCGCCGTCATAATTGTATAGGCGTCATGCAATTCAAATAGGTCGATATCCTCGCGCCCGAGTTGGGCTTGTGCCAGCGCGCCAAAAAACGATTTTCCGATCGCCTCGAATTGAAGTGGATCGTCGCGGTCCTGCAACATGAATCGATCCGTCGCAACCGCGCTCCCGCAGATTTGCACCGGCTGCGGCACCATATCAGCCGCAAGATCTGACCCAACCAGCACGACGGCCGCGGCGCCGTCTCCATCCGGCGCGCAATCAAACAAGCTGACCGGATCGGCAATCATCGGCGCTTTGGCAAATGCCCCATCACGCAGCTTGTTGCGATACATTGCGCAGGGATTGACAGCGCCATTTCTATGGGCGTTGATGCTGAACCCCTCAAACTGCGACAGAGTTAGATCGTTCTGATACATGTATCGCCGCATCATCAGCGCCGCCAAGGCGGTCATGGTCACGCCGTTGACCGATTCCAGGTCGGCATCCAGGCTGATAGTTCGCGCGCCTGCGCGCGCGGGACCGACGATGTCAGTCGCCTTCTCAACGCCGACGACCAGCGCCGACCTCACCAAGCCGGATTCCACGGCGAGGCAAGCGGTCCGCAGCGCGACGCCACCCGACGCATCGCCCGCTTCACATGTGTACGCCTCGATACCATCCATACCTAATTCGGCCCCGATCAAGCTGCCCAACTGGGTCTGTTGATTGAAAGTCGCGCCATAGGCATTGCCGACGTACAAGGCATCGACATGAACGGTTCCCGCATCTTCGAGGGCTAATCGGGCTGCCTCCGCGGCCAGTTCGCGAATGCCTTTAGACCAGTGCTCGCGCACCGGGATCATGCCTGCGCCGATGATTGATACGTTCATGCGCTTCTAGTCCTTCAGCTTTCCGCGATAGCGAGTATAAGCGCCATAGTCGATTTCAGTACGGCGGTTGATGTAGTCCCGTACGCCTGCCAGGTTTTGCGGCTTTTCGTCGATCTTCTCGGTAACGTACAGGTCAAAGGCGTCCGATCCCGCGCCACTGCCATAGCTAACCATCAAAATCCGATCGCCGGGATTCGCTTGATCGAGGATCGCGGTCAATCCGATCATGCACGAGCCAGAGTAAACATTTCCAATATCGTTTGCGAGTAAGCCCCCCGCGATTTGTTCTGTGCTGAAGCCAAGTGATTTGGCGGCTCGCGCGGGGAACTTGACGTTGGGCTGATGAAAAACGGCATGTTGATAATCTTGAGCGCAACTGCCCATCATATCCATCAACGCCGATGCCGCTGCTATAGTATGGGCGAAGTAGGCTGGTTCACCGGTAAAGCGATCCCCATGACTGGGATAAGTTTCTCCGGATCTGCGCCAGAAGTCGGGCGTATCCGTTACGTAGCTGTAACTCCCTTGATAGACGGCGTAACTTTCCTCCGCCGGTCCTAATATGAAAGCGGCGCCGCCGGAACCAGCTGTTAACTCCAGGGCGTCGCCGGGTCTGCCTTGGGCTGTGTCCATGCCGATACTGAGTGTATAGCGAGCCATACCGCTGCCGACGATCCCAATCGATGCTTGCACGGCTTCGGTTCCCGCTTTGCAGGCGAACTCCCAGTCCGCGGCCTGGATATTGGGCGAGGCGCCAATGCTTTCGGCGACGATCGTGCTTGATGGCTTTACCGCGTAAGGATGGCTCTCGCTGCCAACCCACACTGCGCGAATATCTTCCGCGGCAATCCCGGCGCAAGCGATAGCGTTGCGCGCCGCCTCAATCGACATCGTGATCACATCTTCGTCTATGCCCGCCACTGCCTTTTCCCGCACGGGCGCAGCGCCCTGCCCCTTCGTCCATATTCGCGAGATCTCGCGGCCCGGCAATCGGTAGCGCGGTATGTAGGCGCCATAGCCGACGATGCCTACGCCTCGATCCGGCTTCATTAACCAGCGTGATTCACTGTTCATGATCGTGACTTTCGTTGATTGACCAGTTCTCTTGCGCGTTCCAATCGAATCTTGCCTTCCGCTTTCATTTGTTGCGCTATCGCCATAACGTCTTCTGTATGGGCTCCGGCGGCAATCGCTAGCTGGCGGGCGTGCATACGCATGTGCCCGCTCTGAATGCCGTCGGTGGCCAGCGCGCGCATTGCCGCCAGGTTTTGCGCCAGCCCAACCGCCGCCGCCACTTCCGCCAGTTGTCGAGCCGACTGAACCCCAAGAATCTTGAGCGCGGTCTGCGCCAGGCGATGGACGCGCGTCGCCCCGCCGACAATGCCGACCGCCAGGGGCAATTCAATTCGTCCCCGCAAGTCGCCGCTTTCATCTTTCCACCAGCGGGAAAGGCTTGAATAGCGGTCCCCACGCGCCGCATAGGCATGCGCGCCCGCTTCGACTGCCCGCCAGTCATTCCCGGTAGCGATCAGCAGCGCGTCAATACCGTTCATGATGCCCTTGTTATGCGTGGCCGCGCGGTAGGGATCCAGCTCGGCGAATAAGGCAGCCTCCAGAATGGCGTCGATGACTTCCGCCCCGCTCGCGTATTCCGTGCCGAGGCCGGAGGCGGGAATACTGCCTTCAGCCCATGCCCTTCTATTGTCGGACAGATTGCTCAGAATACGCAGATTTGCCCGACCGCCGGTGATCTTTTCGATGAATGGCGAGACGTATTCCAGCGCCGTATTCACTGCGTTCGCGCCCATGGCGTCACGCGCATCGTAGAGCAGATGAACGACGATCATTTCTCCTATGCTTGTATTCCTGAAAACGCGAGTCCGCAGGTCGACGGCGCCGCCTCCGCGTTCCTTGATGCTGCCTGCTGTTTCGTTCGCCTTGTCGATTATCTCCGCCTTATGCTTATCAAGAGTCTGGACAACGCGCTCCCTGTCCTTGACATCAAGCAGTTGAATTTGGCCCGTCATCAGTGAATCGTCGCTCGACGCCTGGAAGCCCCCGCCCGCGCGAAACAGCTTGGCGGCAAAGCTGCAGGCGGCAACGACCGATGGCTCTTCAATGACCATTGGAATCAGGTAGTCGATGTCATTGATCAAGAAGTTCGTGGCCACGCCAAAAGGCAAGGAATATCGTCCGATGACATTTTCAATCATCAGATCGGCCTCATGCAAGGCCAAGCCGCCTTCTTCCAGGCTTTGCAGGTCCTTGGCCGAAAGATCGGCCCAATCACGAATGATCGCCCGCCTCTCGCCAAGTGACCTCCTATACAAGCCAGATATGCTTGATCTTCGTTCTCGCGTCATAATGCCATCTTACACCTTGGCTGCTCGCAGAATCTATCATCGCTGTCGCGATAGCTATCAACTTGCGCAATGGATGAAGGGCTTCTAGCTAAAGAAAACAAAAAAGCCCACCGTTGAGTGGACTTCGTCGTTGAGAAATCAGAACCCTTTAATCTGGCAAAATGCGCGTGCCCATAAAGGCATCCAACCAGATGACGAAAACAAGACCGATGGGAATCGACGTGAAGAGGTAATAGATCATCCCGTATTCTTCAATACTAACGCCCTGCGGCGTTTGCACCGCGCTAAAGAGCGGCAGCATATCGAAGCCCACTGTGATGATCCCGTAACCGACGAGGAGACCCAGCGCCATCGAGATCACCCAAACAACGATTCGGCGGATCGTAAGACTTGACATAACTCGCTCCCTGTTTATGTAAACCGCGTCGCTCATGCGACGAGAAGGCTTACGAATTTGCCTGAGCGCGGCAGAGCTAATTGCCGGTTACGCGCCGCGCGGCTATAAGCGCTAGCTGAACGCCTGCTATTGTACGACGAATTGCCGGCCAAGCGCAAGTGAAGGATTGCACAAGTATGTCATCCGCTTGCCGATTGAATGTTGTTAATCGCTGGTCGCCCTGTTACACTCTTGAAAGTTCGAACTTGCTCCCAAACGTTCGCGCCTTCGGTTCCACGCTTTTGTCACAAGACCGGGAGAATACTGTGGCCGATATATACGACAAGTTAGCGGGATTTACGGTCGCCAGGGAAGCCATGGAAATGGGCATTTACCCCTTTTTCCGCGCCCTCAGCGACTCCGAAGGAACGACAGCGACTTTCGAAGACAAAGATGTCGTCATGTTGGGGTCCAACAATTACCTGGGCTTGACAACCGACAGCCGCGTGCAAGCGGCGGCGATTGAAGCGACAAAGCGTTACGGCACCAGCGTCACCGGATCGCGATTTCTCAATGGCACGCTCGAACTGCACCTCGAGGCGGACCGGCGTCTGGCGCAGTTTGTGGGCAAAGAAGCGGCGCTGGTTTTTTCCACCGGGTACCAGACCAACCTTGGGACTGTCTCCGCCTTAATCGGGAAGAACGATGTGGCGGTCCTCGACAAGGACGTGCATGCCTCTGTTGTTGACGGGGTTTCTATGTCGCGCGGCATGATGAAACGCTTCAAACACAATGACATTAACGATCTCGAACGCGTCTTGAGCAGGATACCGGAGGAACATGGCAAACTTGTTATGGTCGATGGCGTCTATAGCATGGGCGGCGACTTCGCCCTGTTGCCACAGATCGTAGAAGTATGCAAAAGATATGGCGCGCGCATTCTCGTTGACGACGCGCATGGCATTGGCGTCGCCGGGGGCGGACGCGGCACGGCGGCGCATTTTGGCTTAAGCGATCAGGTCGACCTCATCATGGGAACATTTAGCAAGAGCTTCGCTTCTATTGGGGGATTCATCGCCGGGTCGGCCGATGTCATTCACTATATACAGCATCACGCTCGATCGCTGATTTTTTCCGCTGCATTGCCCGCCCCGAACTTGGCGGCGGTCCTGGCGGCGCTGGACATCATCGAAAATGAACCGGAGCATGTGCAACAGGTTTGGAAGAACGCGGAATACATGCGCAAAGGTTTGGTCGAGCTCGGATATGATACTTTTAATAGTCAGACGCCAATCATCCCAGTCAAGATTGGCGAGCAGTTTCGCACGGGCCTTACCTGGATGGCATTGATCGAAGAAGGCGTATATACCAACCCGGTCGTGCCGCCCGCAACACCGCCCAATCAAGCCCTCTTGCGCACGAGCTACATAGCTACTCATCGCCAGAGACACCTTGATCGCGCTTTGGTTGCCTTCGAGAGAGTAGGCAAAAACCTCGATTTGATCCCGTCTCGCGAGACCGCCTAAGCGCAAAAGCCAGCCGCTGTCTCGGAAGTTAGGGCCTCAGCTTAGGCGCCGTACACGATTAGGTTGCCTGCGCCGTCAATTACGTCCCCGATGATCGCCGCATCGTCCCCGTTCTTGCGCAAATCGTTCAGCAAGTCTGCCGTGCTTTCCGCCGCCACTGACATCAACAATCCCCCCGATGTTTGCGGATCGAAAAGCAGAGCCTCGTTATTGGCGTCGCCCCTGTCCAGAAACGACAGCCAGCGCGAGAAGTATTCACGATTGCGTTCCATACCACCCGGGAATATGCCGCGCTTTGCATAAGTCATGGTCCCCGGCAGCCAAGCCAGCGCTTCAAAGTTTAGGCGGAGATCAACCCCGCTTAAGCGAGCCATTTCATGCCCATGTCCAGCCAAGCCAAACCCCGTAATGTCTGTCATCGCGCGGACGCTATGCAGTCGCGCGCATTCTGCCGCATTGCGATTGAGCCGAGACATTGCCTTGACGGCGCTCTCGATATGCGCCGAGGACGCCAGCCCGCGCTTCAGCGCGGTCGTAATGACACCCGTGCCGAGAGGCTTGCTCAGAACAAGTTTGTCGCCCGGGCGCGCGCCGGCTTTGCGGATGATATTCGCCACCGAGACCACGCCGGTCACCGATAAACCGTATTTTGGCTCATCGTCGCTAATTGAGTGCCCGCCTGCAATGACTGCGCCGGATTCACGCACCTTTTCTGCCCCACCCCGTAGAATCTCTTGGAGGATATCAAGCCCGAGACCGTCGGGATAAGCTACCAGGTTAATTGCGAGCAAGGGTTCGCCGCCCATCGCGTAAACATCGCTGAGCGCGTTCGCTGCGGCGATCGCGCCAAATTCATAGGGAGTGTCTACGACAGGCGGGAAGAAATCCGTTGTGCTTATGATCGCCCGGCTGTCATCCAATCGATAAACCGCCGCGTCGTCTGGCTCGGACAAGCCCACCAGCACCTGCGGAAATTCCTCAGACCTAAAGTTGTCACTGAGTGGCTGCAAAACTTGCGCCAAATCGCCCGGGTTGAGCTTGGACGCTCAACCGGCGCAGGTGGCCAAGCTCGTTAGCTTGATTTCAACTTCGCTCATTGACCTACACCTTCCAAGAAAAAAGCTCACTGCTTAAAGTGAGCCCATCATACGCTAGTCGGGGTACCCGGATTCGAACCGGGGACCTCTTACACCCCATGCAAGCGCGCTAGCCGGACTGCGCCATACCCCGAACATAGCCTTATGATAACACAGTTGTGAGAAACCGCCAGCCCACAATCGCTTGCGGACGCCCGGCGGGATGCTAGTCATCAATCGGCAAAACCCCGTAAGTGCACGAGTCATAGTCTTGACCGACAATGACCTCATAATCATATTCCCGCGCTGGATCTGCGCGGACCTCAACCTGCTTGTTCTTCATGTTTAAGGCTTTGGTGATACCCGGTACCAAACTTCCTTTGCTCGCGGCCACATAGTCAATCAATCTATTCGATTCTACAATCTCTCCGTTTGCCCAGGGTCCAAGCGCCACGGAGTTGTACCCGTCCCAGCGCAATCGTTCGCTCGCGACCAAGTCCCAGTCTTCGTTGCCAGAGCCGTTGTAAACAGCGATAGAAGAGCCCGACAAACCCACTTGATTTGCCGAGGGCGGCGTATAGAAGTCTCGCATGAGCTCCACTACGGTTTCATAAACCGGCAAAAGGACAGAATCACCGCTAGGGGTCCGCCAATTCTGAGTATGGTATATGCGCCGAAAGGTGAAGTTTTGAATGCGGTCAAGATCAAGCTCGAGCAAATATGGCAACATGCCCAGCATGGCGTTAAAGGGCACGTTAGTATCGATAACTTCTTCCAGTTCGCCCCATATCGCTGGCGCTGTGCTTATTAACCCGTTGCTGCGCGCTTTGCGCCACATTGCGCGAAGCAGCAACTGTTGGCGGCGTCCCCGGTCCAGATCATCCGTATAACGACGGGTACGAGCATACCACAAGGCGTCAAAGCCATCGAATGTATAGTAACCGACATTTAATGTCCGCCAGTCGTATTCGCTGCCTTCGGCAACGCCAGTTTCCGTGCGCGTGACCGGATACAAATCCCGATACGTGCAATCGACCGCGATGTCTACCCCGCCTAGACGATCAATGATGGACTTGAAGCCGGAAAAATTGACTAGCGCATAGTAGTGCACGTTAATCCCGAAATTGTAAAAGATGGTCTGCCGCAACAGACCGAATCCGCCGCCGGGTTCCCAGCCAATATTTTTGCCGATTCCGAATGCTGTGTTGAGCCGTCCCATCTTTCCGCTGGGAATATAAACGAAAAGATCACGAGGCAGATTTATCATGGAAACCGTACCGGTTTCCGTGTTCAAAGACACGATGATCATGGTATCAGTCCGTATGGACTGGTCCTCCGTCAATTCGTCGTCGCCCCCCAAGAGTATGACATTGATCAAATCGTAGTCGCGGGGAATGAAGGGGACGCGTGTGGGCACGGCGGTGCCGGAAAGCTGAAGTCCCGCTTTTGGATCGGGGGGAAGGAAAAGTCTCGGCAGATCTACAGGTTCCGGTGTACCGAGAACCGCAGTCGCAGTCGCTTTGGGTGAAGGCGTCTGTGGACTCGGAGTACTGGTCAGGAATACTTGTTGCATCAATACAATTTGCGATTTGTCGCGCAGGCTGACACCGGATGCTTCCGTTGCCAGAGCCGTGCCTGTCGCCCGATAGCCCTGTTGGCGGGCATTGCTAGTCGCGCTGTATTGTCGTTGGTCACTCCAGAGACTCAGTACCCGCGTCGCCGTCCAAAGAGTCGCCAGAAGCAGAAGCGTCACTGTCAGATAAACAACGAGCTTGAGCGATAACCGCAACATTGTTCGAAGAGTACGCATGATGACTCCATTGCGTTGAAAGAAGTTATGCGAACGCGATACCAGAATTCACTTGCGTCGACGAAGTATTTGATCAAGGCGCCGCAAAAACGACCGGTACATCGCAAATTGCGCCTTTCGACATCGCGCCGTGTTCATCCACGATGCGCAAACGCAGCCTGTGCAATCCAATGCCGAATACTTCGCTGTTTATCAACCCGATGACATCATTCGTAACGGAAGCGAATCCTTCAATATACCGGGAGTATTTGTCCGACCAAGCGGGACGGACGTCAAGCCGGAACTCAGAATTTTCAGGCAAGTTAACCGAGCCGATGACTTGGATTATCCCGCGTATCTCTTGCATGGCAACCGGCGAAACGATTCGCGACGATTCCGATTCACAACCGATCACTTTTGGCGGAACCGAGGCATCCGGAAATACCGGTACAGTTGTTGCTGGCGGCAAGCTTGGTATTGCGGGCAACAACAGGGTCTCCCCCGCCAGTACACCGCGGATCGGTTCGAAGCAATTACCCTTCTGAACCTCGACAATACTTGTGCCGATGCTTTCTGCAATGGCAAGCAGATTGTCGCCTTCAGCAACCTGGTAAGGCTCCCAATCAATTGCTGCCTCGCAGGTTTCCATTTGCGCAACCGGGACGAATCCAAGCGCAGTAGGCGTTGGCACCAATCTAGAATAGACCAATGGTAGCATTGAAGCAGTGGCGCTTGCTTGAACCGTAGGAGTAACGGTGGGTTGATACACAGGATCGGCAGCCGTGGTGGTTGCAGTTGCCGTCGCTGTCCGTTTCACTAAAGCTGTTCGGCTCGCGCGGATATCGCGCTCTACGCTTGTCGCCGTCTCCGCGATCTTGTCAGTGGCCGTCGGACTCGGAACATCCGTTATGGTAGCCGTTGGCGTGGAAGTGGCGGTTGCCGTTGCCGTCCGCTTCACCAACGCCGTTTGGTCCGCGCGGATATCACGCTCTACGAGTGTCGCTGTCTCCGCAGCTTCGTCAGTGGCCGTCGGACTCGGAACATCCGTTATGGTAGCCGTTGGCGTGGAAGTGGCGGTTGCCGTTGCCGTCCGCTTCACAAGAGCCGTTCGACTCGCGCGGATATCACGCGCTTCGCCTGTCACTGTCTCCGCGATCTTGTCAGTCGCCGTCGGGCTGGGAACATCCGTCGTGGTAGCAGTGCTGGTTGCCGTTGCCGTCCGCTTCACAAGAGCCGTTCGGCTCGCACGGATATCACGCTGCAGGCTCACCTCTGTCTCCACAACCACATCAGTCGCCGTCGGGCTCGCGTGGAGATCACGCTCTGCGCTTGTCGCTGTCTCCGCAATCTCGTCAGTCGCCGTCGGACTTGAAACTTCCATCGTGGTAGCGGAAGCGGTTGCAGTTGCCGTCCGTTTCACTAAAGCTGTTCGGCTCGCGCGGATATCGCGCTCTACGCTTGTCGCTGTCTCCGCAGCTTCGTCAGTCGCCGTCGGACTCGGCACATCTGCCGTGGTAGCCGTTGGCGGGGCGGTAGCCGTCGTTGTCCGCTTCACCAATGCCGTTCGGCTGGCGCGGATCTGACGCTCTACGCTTGTCGCTGTCTCCGCAGCTTCGTCAGTCGCCGCCGGGCTCGGAACATCCGTAGCAGTGACGGAAGCGGTTGCTGTCGCGGTCGCCGTTCGACTTACAAGTGCCGTTAGGCTGGCGAGGATATCAGGCTGAATGCTTGT
>DAOULD010000045.1:0-37201 GCA_034420635.1 Anaerolineae bacterium
GCAGTCAATTTGAAGCGCTTGGCAAGCTATCTTGCCCAAGGGCTTGATTCTTTTTCGGTCCTATATCCGGCGATGTACACTCACTGAACCTAGTTTTTCAACAGAGTCTGATAGGTCGCCCCTACATTGTCTCCTTTATTTTGGGATAAGCGCAACGCAAGGGCTCTTCATTCGCAGGCAATTTATGTCATTCTGCCAAAATATTGAAATACAGCCACTGTCGGCAGCGCTTTGGCAGGCAAAATCAAATGTGGTATGCTTACCTGCGTTCGCTTGCCGACAGGCATTCCGCGAAAGCCGAATTGTTTGCTCGCGCGTCTTGAGGAAGCGAGCGACTTAGCCAACCGGAATTCACGCGCAATCCATGCCCGTTCCAAAAGTCATCCACGAGCCACGGACGCAGGAAGCGATTCGCCGCGGCGTAGCCGTTTTGGGCAATGCCATTCGTCCGACGCTGGGTCCCCTGCCGCGACGCCTGGTCGCTCAAAACCAGGCGAAGTTCGAGTTGCTGGATGACGGCGGCATCATCGCCAGGCGTATTATCGCGCTGGAAGACCGGGAAGATGACGTCGGCGCCATGCTCTTGCGGCAGGTCTTGTGGCAGGCGCATCAACAAGTCGGCGACGGCGCGGCGACAACCGCCGTTCTCTATGAGAGCATCTACAACGAGGGTCTGCGCTTCATCGCCGCCGGCGCCGACGCTATGCGGCTGCGAGCGAGCCTGGGAGAACTGCTGCCGCAGTTGACCGATTCCCTGCTATCGCAGGCGCGGATTTTGACCGCGGCCAAAGAACTCGAGGGGATCGCCTTTTCTGTCTGTTACGACGAGGAAATGGCGGCTGTGCTGGGCGAGGTGATCGACACGGTCGGTCAATACGGGCAAGTTGATATCCGCGCCGGTCATGGACGGGGCATGGAACACAACTATGTCGATGGCGCTTATTGGAAGGGCGGCGTTCAATCCAAAGAGATGCTTCGCGGTACGGCGCGGCTGGTTGCCGAAATGGAGGAAGCCGCGATTCTTGTCACGGACATGGATATCGAAGAACCGCGCGACCTGGTTCCGCTGATGCAATTGGCGCTGCGCAGCAAAATCAGCAAGCTGCTGTTGATCGTCAAATCAATATCGGAAACGGGCATATCGGTGGTGCTCGATGACCGGTTGCGCAGCAAGATTCAGACGGTCGTGGTCAAGATTGATAGCTATCTGCAAGACGAATTGCTCCAGGCTTGCCGGGATATCGCCCTGTTGACTGGCGGCAGACCCGTATTGGGCGCCGCGGGCCAATCCCTGGAGGAAGTGGCCGAGGGAGACTTCGGCCATGCCCGCTGGGTTTGGGCGGACGACAAGAACTTCGGCTTCGCCAGCGGCGAGGGCGATCCGATCCGGATTCGACGCCAGGCACGCAGGCTGCGGCAAGCTCACGCGGGGGCGGCAGACGACGATGATCGCGAGCGCCTGCTCAACCGCCTGGGAAAACTGAACGGAGGGGTAGCCACGGTGCAAGTCGGCGGCATCGCCGATGATGAAATCAAAGGGCGCAAGGAACTGGCGGAACGCACCGTCCGCGCTTTGCGGCTCGCGCTGGCGGGCGGCGTGATTCCAGGTGGCGGCCTCTCGCTATTGAACTGTGGGCGCAGCTTGCTGGACGCGGCTGGCGAGGGAGAGAGTCTGGAAGCGCGCGCGGCGCGACAGATCATGGCGGCGGCGCTGGAAGCGCCCATACGCGCCTTGCTCGATAACGGCGGCTACGATGCGAGTGAGATCCTCGCGCAACTGGATACATATGAGAACGGATTCGGCTTCGATGTTATGAAAGGCGAATTCGTCGACATGGCGGAGGCCGGCATTTTTGATGTGGCGGACGTGCAAGTGGAAGCGCTTCAACGCGCCGTGAGCAGCGCGGCGCTGGCATTGACAATTGATGTGCTGGTCTTGCATCGCGATCCGGAAACGATGACGGAGCCCTAGCATGAGCGAAGAGCGCGAGCCCGCGATTGTGGACCGGACCTATGCGGTGGCCGAAGTCGACGGCGCTTATTTTGTTGCGCGACAGAGCGGTTTGTATCGCCTCGCGCCCTCGAACGGCGCGGCGCGTAATCTATATCAAGGCTGGCAGCCCGAGGGCGACATCGCGACGCTTGACATCGCGATGTCGCCGCGTTTCTCCCATGATGGCTTGATATTGACGGGCATCAACGGAGGCGTCGCCCGCAGCGAAGACGGCGGCGCAAGCTGGGAAGCGCTGGCGACGCGCATGCCCGCGCCACTTGTCACTTGTCTGGCGCTTTCGCCCGCTTTTGCCAGCGACCGGCGCGTACTGGCGGGCAGCTACGAGGACGGCATGTTTCTCTCCGACGATGCCGGGCAGAACTGGGCCGCCTTCAACTTTGGCTTGTTTGATCACAACATTTTTTGTTTGGCGCTGTCGCCGGAGTTCCCCGTCGATGGCGCGGTCATGGCGGGTACGAGCAGCGGCGTTTACCGCAGTGTCAATGGCGGACGGCTCTGGGCGGATCTGACCATGCCCGCCGGCGACGAAGCGGTGCTGAGCCTGGCGTTTTCGCCCGAGTACGCCGACGACCGAAGCATTTTGGCCGGTACCGAGTCGCATGGGTTGTTGCGCTCGGCTGATGAGGGCTTGACCTGGGAGCCGTTTTACAAGTGCGAAGGCGCGGTCAATGCGATAGTTTGCCTGCCAAGCGTGGCAGGACTGGCGATTCAAGTGGACGACTCGGTTTTAGCCTATGAGACCAGCGACAGCAGTTGGCGGCAACTGGCGGCGGCGGACGTTCATGTCGCCGCAAAAAGTGAAGATGGCAGCGCCTTGCTGCTGGGCATGGCGGATGGCAGCGTGCAACGAATAGCAATGTAAGGCTTGAGGTTTTTCCTATGTTTCGCAACATGGACACAGGTAGCTGAGGAATGAGAAAATGGCATTTGAACCCACAATAGAATCGGTTCGTAGACATGAGATCCCGGATTGGTATATGAGCGCCAAGCTGGGCATTTTTGTTCACTGGGGCTTGTATTCGGTGCCGGCTTGGGCGCCGCATGGCGGCGATATCGGCGAGGTATTCCAGAGCGGCGACATGAGCGACTGGTTCCGAAACAACTCCTACGCCGAGTGGTACTTGAACACGCTCAAATTCGCTGACAGCCCGACGCGCGAATATCACAACAAGAATTACGGCAGCGGCTTTTCGTACGACGACTTTGCCGCCGGCTTCAATTCGGTGCTGAGGCGCTGGAAACCGGAGGAGATGGCGGGGCTCTTCAGCGAGGTCAATGCCCGCTACGTCGTCCTGACCTCGAAGCATCACGATGGCTTCACCTTGTGGCCGAGCGCGTATCCCTGCCCGCGCAAGGCGGATTATCAGACTCGGCGCGATGTCGTCGGCGAGTTGACCGACGCCGTACGCAAGGGCGGGATGCGTATGGGGATCTACTATTCCGGCGGCTTGGACTGGGCGTTCAACGAAGCGCGCATTGAGCAGGTGCAAGATGTTTGGGGCACGATCGTGCAGAGTCCTGAGTTCGTCGAATACTCCGTCAACCATTGGAAGGAATTGATCGACCGCTACCAGCCATCGGTCATGTGGAACGACATCGGTTATCCGAAGGCGGCCGATCTCGGCGAGCTTTTCGCCTACTATTACAACAGCGTGCCCGAAGGGTTAATCAACGATAGATTCACGCAGGCTCGCGATCAGATTCCGGCAGCCGGCGAACCGCTGACACCGCCGCGTGGACCGCACTACGACTACATCACGCCCGAATACGCCACATTTGACGACATACAAGAACAGAAGTGGGAATGCTGCCGCGGCATCGGGCACTCTTTCGGCTACAACCGCGACGAAGGCGACGAGCGGCTGCTGGCCGAAGACGAACTGATTCACATGTTCGTCGATATCGTCAGCAAAAACGGCAATCTGCTGCTCAATGTGGGACCGAGAGCCGACGGCAGTATCCCGGAAAACCAGGCGGAGCGCCTGCGCGCCCTGGGAGGCTGGCTGGACCGCAACGGCGAAGCGATCTTCGATACGCGTCCCTGGCGCCGCGCCAATGGCAAGACAAGTCAAGGATTGGATCTCCGCTTCACAGCGACTGACGAGGCGATCTACGCGACGCTGCTCGGCAGTCCCGGCGAGAGCGAAATCGCCATTGAGGGACTCGAGGCGCCCCCCGGAGCGACCGTTCAACTGCTGGGCCATGAGGCCGATTTGACCTGGCGCCAAAGCGGAGCCGATATGACGATCCAACTGCCGCAGGACCTGCCGGGGGCTCAAGCCCATTCGCTGAAGATCTCGGGCACAGGCGCGTAGCGTGGCCAAGAAAATCGACCCCTTTGTCGCCAGGAACTTGCCCTGGAATTTTTCGGTCAATCTGATTGATATCACCTTCATCACCCTGGCCTTCAGCGTGATCTCGCGGGAGACGATCACGCCCTTGCTGGTCAGCAACTTGACCGATTCCAAGATCGCCATCGGCCTGGTGCCGGCGATATTCAGCATCTCGTTTTATTTGCCGCAGTTGTTCGCGGCCAATCACGCCGAGCGCCTGAAGCGCAAGCTGCCCTTCGTGATGTTGATTGGCGGCGTCCTCGAGCGCGTGCCATATCTATTTGCAGGTTTTGCGATTCTGCTCTTTGCCGAAAGCGCGCCGCTACTTGCCCTGCTCTGCCTGTATTTGGTGATCGGCCTGGGGGCATTTGGCGCGGGCGTAGCCACGCCAGCCTGGTTCAGCATGATAGGCAAGGTCTTGCCGGTGAATCGGCGCGGTATATTTTTCGGCCTCAGTTCGGGCTTGGGCACGCTGATGGGCATCATCGGCGCTTATTTCGTCGGCATCATTCTCGACGACTTTGGCTATCCTCAGAACTTCGCCACCCTGTTTTTGATCGCCGCCGTCTTCATGGGCATTTCCTGGATCGGCTTGTCGCTGAACCGCGAGCCGGAAAGCCCGGTGGTCAAAAAGCAGATTTCCCAGCGCCGCTATTTCAAGCAATTGCCCGGCATCTTGCGCGAGAACCATAACTATCGCCGCTTTCTGATCAGCTATTGCATCAACCGTCTGAGCTTGATGGGCACCAGCTTTTTCATCGTATACGGCAATGACAGCTTTAGCCTGAGCGGCGCCGATGTCGCATTGCTGACAGCAGTCTTGATCGGCAGCGAGGCCGTCATGCAATTGGTTTTGGGCTGGCTGGGCGATCGTCGCGGACACAAACTCAATTTGATGATTTCCGGCTTCGCTATCGCGCTGGCGGCACTGGTGGCGATCACTGCCAGCGATCTCATCAACCTGATACCGGCTTTTGTCCTGCTGGGCGCCGCGCTGGCCAGCGATCGCATATCACATTTGAACATCGTGCTGGAATTTGCCGTGCCGGAAGATCAGCCGACCTACATCGGCTTAACCAACACGCTGCTGGCGCCCGTCACATTTTTCGCGCCCATCCTGGGCGGCTGGGTGGCGACGAGTTTCGACTACAACAGCCTCTTCACCTTGACGCTGCTTTGCGGCGTCGCGGGTGGCGCGCTGCTGGCGCTTTGGGTCAAGGAACCGCGGCACATCCCCCCGGAACCTATGGGTGGAACAAAGGCGGCTTAGGACGTGACCAGCAGATCGGAAGACGCCCTGGCGGCCGCTGCAGAGAGCCTCGTCCAGAAAAACCTCAACTGGAATTTTACGGTCAATGTGCTGGACAACATGTTCTATGCCCTGGCGATCAGCCTGGTTTCCAAGGAAACCATCATGCCTTTGCTGGTCAGCCGCCTCACCGATTCACCCCTGGCTGTCGGTCTGATCCCCGCCATTTTCAGTTTGTCCTTTCTGCTGCCGCAGCTTTTCGTCGCCAACCACGCCGAGGGCCTCAAGAGAAAACTGCCCTTTGTCATCTTATTGAGTGGCTTGCTGCAGCGCCTGCCCTACCCCTTGATCGGCTTGGCGCTGTTGTTCTTCGCTGTCGAAGCGCCCGGGCTGGCGCTGGCGCTTTTCTTCATCGGGATCGCCACAGCGGCATTTGGCGGCGGCGTGGTCACGCCGGCCTGGTTCACCATGATCGGCAAGGTTGTGCCCGTGCGGCGGCGCGGCATTTTCTTCGGCCTGGCCGATGGCGGCGGCATGTTTATGGGGATCATCGGCGCCTATTTCGTGGGCCTGATTTTGGATCAAGTCGCATACCCGGGCAATTTCTCGCTGCTCTTTCTGATCGCGGGTGTGCCGCTGGCGATTTCCTGGGTTTGGCTGGCGCTGACACGCGAGCCGGCAAGCGAGGAAGTCAAGCCGGCAATTCCCTTGCGACATTATTTCAAGCGACTGCCGACAGTGCTGCGGCGCCATGACAATTATCGCCGCTTCCTCATCGCCTACGCGCTGGTGCACCTGAGCATGATGGCGGTGAGCTTTTACATCGTATTCGCCGATACAGCCTTCAACCTGGGCGGCGCGGATGTCGGATTGCTGAATGCGGTTTTCATTGGCAGCCAAGCCGTGATGCGCCTGGCTTTTGGCTGGCTGGGCGATCGCTGGGGGCACAAACGAAATCTGGCGCTATCAGCCGCCGGCATGGCGCTCGCGGCGTTTTTGGCTTTAGCCTCAGAAAGTGTCATCGGGCTGCTGCCCGCCTTCGTCTGTCTGGCCTGCGCCATCGCCGCCGATGGCGTGTCTCATTTCAATATCGTGCTGGAATTCGCGTCGCCGGCCGAGCAACCGACCTTCATCGGGCTGACCAACACCCTGATCGCGCCCGTCACATTTGTGGGTCCGATTTTGGGCGGGTGGATCGCCGCGACCTTTAATATCGAGGCGCTATTTGTCATATCGCTCATCTGCGGTATCGTCGGCGCGGCTTTGCTCCGATGGTGGGTGCAGGAGCCAAGAACGGCGCAATAGTTAAACGCCAAAAGGCAGCCGCTCGGCGGCAGCGAAAAGGTCTAGCCGCGCGCGCAAAATAACAAGCCTTCTCCTTGCGCCAGCAAGAGAGTTTGTTAAAAAAGGAGGGAGCATGAGCGAGACTTATCAAGCGAGTTGGGATTCGCTGACGCGGCACAGCGTGCCAGACTGGTTCAGCGATGGCAAATTCGGCCTGTACGCGCATTGGGGGATTTACGCGGTGCCGGGCTTCGGCAACGAATGGTACGGCAAATGGATGTACGATCCCGCGCACGAGATTCATCGCGAGCACGTGAAACGCTTCGGTTCGCCAGCGCAATTCGGCTACAAGGATTTCATCCCCGAATTCACCGCCGAACACTATGATCCCGACGAATGGGCGGAACTCTTCGCGGCCAGCGGCGCCGGCTACGCCGGGTTTTCCCTGGCGCACCATGACGGATTCGGATTATGGGACAGCGATGTCTATCGCTGGAATGTCGGGAAAATGGGTCCCAAGCGCGATCTCTACGGCGAGCTGGCGACGGCGCTGCGGGGGCGCGGCTTGCGCCTGGTGGCGCCCTTCCATATCGTGCGCGGCTTCAATTGGTTCCTGGCCGGCTGGAACCAATGGGACCAGACCTATAACGCGGAGGCAATCGAGCGCGGCATAGCGGAAGGCTGGGACCTCTTCGATCCGGAATACGCCGATTTCTACTGGGTGCAGCAAAGCAGCCAATTCGACGATTTCTTCGAACAGTGGCAGTTCAAGGTGCGCGAGGTCATCGACAAATACCAGCCGGACTTGATGTGGTTCGACGGGGGCAAGTTCCGCGAGGACGGCATCGAATCAAGCGCGCTGGAGATCCTGGCGCATTATCTCAACCAAAGCCTGCGCTGGAACAAAGAAGTGCTGGTGCTCAACAAACTGCCGGTCAGCATGCAGTACAATTTCCATCCCGATTTCGGCGTGATCAATTTCGAAAAAGGGCGGGATCGTCCGGCGAACTACGAGCGGCCCTGGAACGACGATATGCGTATCGGCGATCAGTCCTGGGGCTGGGTGGAAAACCAGGTCTATGCCGACGGACATACGCTGCTGAGCAAGCTGATCGACTGCACGGCGCGCGGCGGCAGCATGATGCTATCGCTCTCGCCCAAGGCGGACGGCAGCATTCCGCAGGGTCAGCGGCAGCCGCTGCTGGAAATGGGCGCCTGGCTGCAACTGAATGGCGAGGCGATCTACAGCACCGCGCCTTGGACGACACATGCCGAAGGCGAGATGGAAAAGCTATTTGAATACCGCCGCAATCACCGATTCTGGGTCTATGACAAATGCAACGCCGACGACCGGCGCTACACGCAATCCAAAGATGGAAAGACCGTATACGCGATGACATTGGGCATCCCAACTCCGTCGGTCACTTTCGAGGCGCTGAACGATGACATGGCGATCGAATCCGTGTCGATGCTGGAATCCGACCAGCCCGTAACCTGGACGCAATCGGCGGAGGGACTGACAATTGACACTTCGAGGTGCAAATTCATGACAGATCTGGCGGCGGCCTGGAAGGTGAATTTGCAATGACGGCCTCGGCATCGCAACTGTCCAACAGAACGATCATCGGGCTATTGGATGCGCTTGGCCACGCTGGCGCTTCTTACAGCGTCGAGTCGCTGCCTGGCAGCTATTCCAATTTCACGCAAATGCTTCGTATTGAACAGGAGGCCGCCGAGCCGCGAAAGATCGTCGTGCGTCGTTATAACCCCGAAAACTATGAAGAGGGACATGACAAGCCGGCCTGCGAATTCCAGGCGCTGCGCTTGCTATACGAGCATGGCATTCCCGCCCCGCCGCCCCTGCTGCTCGATACGGATGGCAGCCTCTTAGGCTTGCCCGGCATCGTGACCGAGTTCCTGCCGGGCAGTCAGATCGAGCCGCCGACCGAAACGCCGCGCTGGGGCCAAATGGCGGCGGTCAACGCGCGTATGCTGGCGCGGATTCATCAGACGCCTTTCAGCGAGGCCGACAAGCCTTTCATGATGAACGACGATGTGGAAGTCGCCTGGTTCATCAAAAGTGGCGAGATTCCGGATTACATGCAGGAAGACCCGGACGGTGAGATGATTTGGCATCTGATCAACGAGCATTGGCAGCGGCGCCAACTGACCGCGCCCCGCTTTCAGCACACGGATTATTGGTCGGGCAATATCTTGTGGCTGGGCGATGAGATCTCAGCCGTGGTGGATTGGGAGGAAGCCGGCTACGGCGACCCGGCTTGTGATGTCGCTTACGCGCGCATGGAGTATTTCCTGGAAGGACTGCCAGAGGCGGCGGAAACATTCTTGCAGGTATATCAGGCGGAAACAGGCTGGCAACTGCCCAACCTGGCAATCAGCGAGCTGGCGGCCAGCGTCCGACCCATGACTGACCCGGCCGGTTGGTTCACGCGGCCCCATATGGAAGAGCGCTATCGCCAGTTCATCGCCGATGCCAAGCGGGCGCTGCTGGGGGGCGGCTAATCCACATCGAGGTGATAGCGCTCGTCGCCGACTTGCGCTTGCAGGCGGTGCATTTCGTCTTTGAGTTCAAGGACCAGTCCCGCGTAGACCGGATCGTCAACCACGTTGTTCAATTCGCAGGGATCCTGCTCCAGGTCAAAGAGTTCCCATTCCGGCTCGTAGCTCTCGTCGATAGCACCTGTTTGCCCCAGCGCATCGGCATAATAATAGATCAGCTTGTAGCGATGGGTACGGATGCCGTAATGCGCGTAAACATTGTGATGCGTCTTGTGCATCCAATAGCGATAATACATCGATTGTCGCCAATCGTCCGGCGCCTCGCCGGTCAACATGGGCGCGAAGCTGCGCCCCTGGTAATGATCGGGCGCGGGCAATCCCGCCAGCTCGAGATAGGTCGGCGCGAAATCAACATTGAGGATCATGTCCCCGTTCGCGCTGCCCGCTTCGATCAGGCGCGGATAGCGCATGATATAAGGCATCTTTAGCGATTCCTCGTACATGAAGCGCTTGTCGTACCAGCCGTGGTCGCCCAGGAAAAATCCTTGATCGGAGGTGTAGACGACGATCGTGTTCTCCGTCAGTCCCTCCGCGTCCAGGTAATCCAGCAGGCGGCCGACATTGTCGTCAATGCTGGCGACGACGCGCAAATAGTCCTTGATATAGCGCTGATAAGCCCACTTGCGCAATTCCATCTCCGGCAGGTCATGGGGGATCTCGGTTTTGGTATCGAGCGGGACCATATGGGTGCCCATGCGCATCTCGGCGGCTTCCGCGGCCGAGGCGCGATTGCTGTAGTCGTCATACAGCGTGTCCGGTTCGGGCACATCTTCGTTGAGGAACATATGGGCGTGTTTATCATCCGGTTCCCAGTGCCGGTGCGGCGCCTTGTGATGGCACATCACAAAAAAGGGGCGCTCGCGATCCCGTTCTTGTAAAAAGTCAAGCGTCATATCGGTGATGAGATCGGTCACGTAACCGTGCACGGGCCGCCGTTCCGATCCGGCTTCTGTCTTGAAGATGAAGGTCGGATTGTGATAAAGCCCCTGGCCGGGCAGCACAGCCCAATCGTCGAATCCAGTCGGTTCATGCGCGGGACCCTGCCCCAGGTGCCATTTGCCAAACATCCCGGTCTGGTAGCCGCTGGCGCGCAGATCTTTGACAAAGGTCGGCAACCTGTTGTCCATATGCGTGTCCAGCGTGGTCACTTCGTTGATGTGATTGTAGGTGCCGGTCAAGATGGCGGCGCGGCTGGGCGTACAAATGGAATTGGTGCAGAAGCAGTTGTCGAAGCGCATGCCTTCGTCCGCGATGCGATCGAGATTGGGCGTCTGATTGATGCGGCTGCCGTAGCAGGTCATGGCGTGCGAGGCATGGTCGTCCGACATGATATACAGGATATTGGGGCGCTGGTCGGGCATGGGGAGGGTTTCCTTTTGAGTGATTTGTCAGGCACGGAAATTGTACAAAGAAAAATGGATTGCTCCAAGCAATCCATCACTTTCTTTGGCTGTCGAAATATAGGGTTTTGGTTTGGCTGGCTAGAGTTGAATTAAACCGACACCGACCGCGCCGACATAGGCGTTGATGGCTGCGATAAACATGGATAACAGGACGGCAATGATCGTGCCGATGGTCATAATGCGAGTGCGGAACTCGCGCTGTTTTTGAATTTCGTCTCGAATATCCTGCGTTTGATCATCTATCTTGTCCGATAAATCTTTGAGCAAGACGGCAATTTCCTTGCGCACAAAATCCTTCGTAGCAAGGGCGTCCAGTTTACCCCGTAATTCGCCGATCTCTCCGGCTTGTTTCGTAAGTTGTTCTTGCACATCCACGATGCTCGGCCTTCCCTAGCGGGTAGCGCGTATGCCAATGAACTTCAATGATATTATAGCAAGCAGACAAATTCTGTCAAACCGTTCATTAATGCGAAATATACGGATGATCCGCCGCCAGAAGGTCCTCTTCTTTCAGCAGATCCCAGAAGGCGCCCGGCACTTCAACGGACATGGCGTCGACATTCGTCTTGACCCGATGCGGTCTGCTGGTGCTGAGCGCCAGCGCGACGATGCCCGGGTGCGATTTTCCGAACTGGATGCAGACTTCCGCAGGGACCTGGCCGTGCTGCTCGCAGAGCGCGAAGAACTTCTCGCGCCAGGCGAACTTCTCGGCATGGTCCGGATCCTCCGGATCAAGTTTGACGTAATTGAAGAACTCGCCGCCGGTCAGGAAGCCGGCGTTGAATACCGCCGAATTGATGATGGCGACGCCCTTCTGGTGCAGTGAATCCATGAATGCCAGCAGATCGGCAGGATGCGAATAGAGCGTATAACTGTTGGCGAACATCACCCAGTCGAGTTCGACCTGGGCGTCAATCTCGGCGATTGATCGCCAGTTCTTGGCGCCGACGCCGATGCCCGCCGCCTTGCCACCCGCCTTGAGTTCATTGAGCGCGCTATAGGCGCTCAGGATGTCATCGAATCGGCGCTTACGATCATCGGGCGAAGTCGCGGCATCGAGGTACTCGTCGGGATCGTGCACTGATACCAGTTGCGTCTGGTACTCGCCTCCCAGCAACTCCAGACCTTGCTCGAAGCACTTGAGAATGCCTTCGTAACTGATGTCCTGGATAGCATCGTGCGCAAGGCCAAACCAGGCGCCGGGCTCGAAGGTGGGCTCGGGCGTCCGCAGCGGCGCGCGCAGCCAAGCCAGCTTGTTGCTGATGATGACATCGCCGGGCGGGATGCCCAGATCGCGCAGACAATCTCCCATCACCTCCAGCGCCAGTCCCGCGCCGTACTTGCCCGCGGAATCGATCACCACCGGTTTGGGCAAGCGCTCGAAGATGGCGCGCATGGTAGCGAGTTTGGATTCGTAGCTGAATTCACGGAAGAGATTGCCCAGCGCCGTCGAGCCGAAGACCACGGGGGGCGTCGTCAATCCGGTTCTGCCAAAGGGAACATGTTGCATGGTCTCACTCCTGGTAGTTCAACTCGATCATCTGATGTCCCTTGATCTCGGCGACGGTGAAGTTGACGCGGCCATTAACTCTCTCGAAATCAATCGCCTCGCCGGAGGGCGCCAGCTTGACGCTGTCGATGTTCTTGTCCGCGCGGACAGAGACGGGAATGTTGTAGACGGGAATGACATCTTCAATGATGTCAATCTTGCTGCGGCGGATGGGAATGTAATGCAGCAGGTGCAGCACCGCGCGACTCCGCGCCGGCTGGTCGTTATAAGCCAATTCCAGGGTGCTGGGACCACTGTGCCTGACTAGCGGCTGCGGCAAAAGCATCTCCAGCGCGTTCAGAAAGAGCGTGCGGCACCACTTCGGCGCCAGGTGGTAGTATTGCGTGAAGATGGGGCTGGAGAAATAAATGGACTTGCCGTTGCGCACGATAGCCGCGCCGGCGCTCTCGCCCGAAGACGGCGTCTGCCGATGCGAGCAGAAGCGCTCGTAGGTCCGGTCGAAGAGCGCGGGCGTGATCCGGGCGAGGACGGTAGCCTCCGCGTCCGCCGCGACCGCCGTGCCCCGAATGTAGATCACATGCTCCGTCGCCGGCAGTCCCTCGCCGATATCGCCCCTCGGCACAATATATTCGCAATAATCGCCGCGTTCGTAGACGCGACCGCGGGCGAGCTCGCCAAAGCGGTCGCGGGGTCCCTCGTCAGCCAGGCTCACGCCCAGCGCGTCCAGCGCGAAACCGGTCTTTTCGGCGTTCATGCCGGATTCGAAAGAGGCGATCAGCCCGCCGCCCGCGGCCAGGTGGGCGTCGATTTTGCGCTTGAGCGCCGCGTCGACCCGGATGTCGTCGGGCAGGATCAGCACCCTATAATCGGAAAAGTCGGCACCCGAATCGACGATGTCAAATTGATGTCCGGCCTCCTGCAACATGCTGTGGATGCCGCAGATTGAGGGCTGCATGCCCCGGTTATCCAGAGATTCAAATTCTTCCGGCGTCATCACCGCGATATCGCTGATCGCCCGGGCGCCAATGCACCAATCTTCTTTTTCTTCGACCTGCGCGTAGACCTGGCCGATGAGATTGTAAACATGCTCTTCAATCTTGCCGTCCGGGGGCAACTGATCGCCCACGAAGGGACCAGCGCCATGCGCCATCATGCGGAAGATTTCATATTCCAAAGCTTCCTGGTTCTTGAAGGAATGAAAATCGCCCCAGGCTGTGTGGAACTTGCCGGTGTGAGCCAGGCAAGGCAAACCCAAGGTGCGGGCATAGCGCGCCGTCAGCGGGAAGTGGATATAGCCCCAATGCCCGCTGGGCAAGGATTCCAGCTCCCAATGCGTGAAGGCGGAGGCATTGCCCCGGCTGTGGGGACCGACATGGCCGCGGTTATAAAAGATGGTGGCGTCTTCGCTGAATTGCCGCACCCATGCCGTCATCTCGCTACGGAAATTGTCGATGACGACCTGGCCGTATGCCAGACGCGCCTCGGCGTCACTGGGATCGAGCCCCGCTTCCAGCATGGCGCGCGTCGTCCAAACCGAGCTGTCGTCAAGCGCGTGCACGATATCAAAGAAGAAGCCGTCGACGGGCACGGAGTTGAAAATGTCCTTGACATGCGCCTTGAGATAATCCATATAGGGCGAGTTCACGGCGAGCCGCCGATAGAAGCCGGCTTCGTACATGCCATTGCCCTGGTAGCTGCCGTCTTCGCGCAGCGCCAGCCATTCGGGATGCTGGGTTGCGGACAAATGATCCCATTGAATCGTGGTGTAGATCGGCGCGCGTATGCCGCGAGCGTGACAGGCTTCCACCTGCTCTTTGAGCAGGTTCCGACTCAGATGCGGATGAACATGTTCGGGATGAGCCTTTGAATCGTAGTAGATCCAGCCATGATGGCAGCGCGCGAAACAGGTGATGGAATTGACGCGCGCTTTCAAGAGCGTATCGCCAAATTCGTCGGGATCGAACCTGGAGCCAATGCCTTCGATCGCTTCCGAGGTATGGAAGTCGAGGTGAATTTGTCGCATTCGCATGGGAAAATCGGACATGAACGCTCCTCCGCGCCAAGCCTTAGACTTGCTTGACAGGCTTATGCTGGTCAATTACACTCAGACATCGCTATGGTACGTGTACCACGCGGCATAGTATATTGTATTGTCAGGTGGGTCGCAAACACAATTAAGCGCGCCCACGCCGACCCGATATCGGGACAGGCGCGTTCCAGGCTAGAGATTGTGTCAAGATCAGGTATTGTCTAGGGAGCCCTCGGCGCAAAGCGCGTTGCTCCTTTGCTGAAACGTGGCAGGTTTCCGTGTAGGTGTCCCGCGCCGCGACAACTGAAAACGAGAAACAAATCGAGCATCGCAAAGATTGGAGCTATTGAATGGCGGGGAAAAGCGAAAAATACGAACCGACCTGGGAGTCCCTGAAACAGTACCAGATTCCCGACTGGTATATTGATGCCAAATTCGGCATCTTCATCCATTGGGGACCCTACTGCGTGCCGGCTTTTGGCAACGAATGGTATCCGCGCCGCATGTACCTGCAAGATGATCCAGCCTTCGAACACCACCGCAAAACCTGGGGCGATCATACCCAATTCGGTTACAAAGACTTCATCCCCATGCTGACAGCGGAGAAATATGACGCTGACGAATGGGCGCAGTTGTTCAAGGACGCCGGCGCGAAGTTTGTCATGCCGGTGGCCGAGCACCACGACGGCTTCCCCATGTACGACAGCGACTTGACCGACTGGTGCGCGGCCAAGATGGGACCGAAACGGGATGTCGTCGGCGAATTGGCCCAGGCAGTGCGGGCGCGGGACATGGTCTTCGCCGTGTCGAGCCACCGCGCCGAGCACTGGTGGTTCTTCGACGGCGGGCGGGGATTCCCCTCTGACGTGGGTGACCCCGCCAATGACGGCTTGTATGGACCGGCTGTGGAAGCGTCCAAAGACAAGAGCAATCGCGAACAGTGGAAAGAGAAAAACTGGCAGCCGGCGCCCGACGCAAAATTCCTGGAAGATTGGCTGGCGCGCTGCTGCGAGTTGGTCGACAAGTATCAGCCGCAGGTTGTCTGGTTCGATTGGTGGATTGAGCAAATCGTCTTCGCGCCTTACCTGCAGCGCTTTGCCGCCTATTATTACAACCGCGGCGAGGAATGGGGAAAGGGCGTCGCCATCAACCACAAGTACGATTCCTATCCCGAAGGCGTAGCTGTCTTCGACATTGAACGGGGCCAACTGAACCATATCCGCGACTTTTTCTGGCAGAACGATACCTCGGTTTCCAAGAATTCCTGGGGGTATATCGACAATCACGATTACAAGACGGCTGGTGATATCATCGCTGACCTGGTCGATGTCGTGAGCAAGAATGGCGCGCTGCTGCTGAACGTGGGTCCGCGCGCCGACGGCACGATCCCTGAAATCGAGGGGGACATGTTGCGCGAGATCGGCCGCTGGCTGGCGGTCAATGGCGAGGGCATCTATGGCAGTCGCGTTTGGGATATCTACGGCGAAGGACCTACTGAAATACCGGAAGGCGCCTTCACCGATACCAAGCGCAATCCCTTCACTTCGGCTGATATCCGATTCACACAGAAAGGCGATACGCTCTACGCCTTTGTCCTCGCGTACCCGACGGGCGAGGCGCTGATCTCGTCGCTGGGCAGCGGCGCGGCGCAAATTTCCGGCGCGCGCATGCTCGGTTCGGAGGAAAACATCAGCTGGTCGCAAGACGGATCCGGACTGCGCCTCTCTGTACCCGCATCGAAACCCTGTGATCATGTGGTCGCCTACGCCATTGATTTGAAGCGCTAAGCCGCTCGGCGCGCAACCGGCGAAAGAGTCCCAGGAATGTCGCGCTCACAGAAAATAGTAAGCTTACCCTCGAACGAGCAAGAGGGTTAATAAGAAAGAGAAAGCGAGAGATTATGCCGGCAGAACCCTATTTCAAACCGGAGCGCGGTCAGCGGCCCGGCGCCAACCAAGACCCGCGGCTGGATTGGTGGCGCCAAGCCAAGTTTGGCATGTTCATCCATTGGGGCGTCTACAGCATTCCCGCCGGCGTCTGGAACGACGAACATATCCCCGGCATCGGCGAGTGGATCATGCTGCGCGCCGAGATTCCAATCAAGGAATACGAACAACTGGCGCTGGATTTCAACCCGGTCAAATACGATGCCGAGCAGATTGTGCAATTGGCGAAGGCGGCCGGGCAAAAGTATATCGTCTTCACATCCAAGCACCACGACGGATTCTGCATGTATGGCACGGCGCAGACACCCTACAATATCGTCAACGCCACCCCTTACGGGGAAGATATCTTAAAGGCGCTGTCGGAAGCTTGCGAACGGGAAGGCATCAAGCTGGGCCTTTATTACTCGCAAACCCAAGACTGGCACCACCCCAATGGCTACGGCAATACCTGGGATTACGACGAATCTGAACAAGACTTCAACGATTACATAGAGACTTTCGTCAAGCCGCAGGTGATGGAAATCCTGTCCAACTATGGACCGATCGCCATCGTCTGGTTTGACACGCCAAGGATCATTTCGACACGGCAGAGCCAGGAATTGCTCGATCTGGTACATGAATTGCAGCCCGAGTGCCTGGTCTGTGGCAGATTGGGCAACCAGTTGGGCGACTACGCCACGGCGCAAGACAACGCCATTCCGCCCGAATTGCGCGCGGAAGTCGACTGGGAGACCCCCGCCACCATCAACGATACCTGGGGCTTCAAGACCCACGACCACAATTGGAAATCGACCACGCAACTGATTCACAATCTGGTCGACATCGTCAGCAAAGGCGGCAATTACCTGCTGAACATCGGACCCGATTCCGAGGGCGCGATACCCGAAGCAAGCATCGAGCGCTTGCAGGAGATGGGCAAATGGATGGACGCCAACGGAGAATCGATCTACGGCGCGAATCCGGGACCCCTGCAGGGCTTGTCCTGGTGCCGCAGCACGCAAGAACCCGGCGCTGTCTACTTGCACGTTTTCGATTGGAGCCGCTCGGGACGATTCGTCCTGCCCGATTTGGGCGCCGGCACAGCCAGTTGGGTGGATCAATCGGTGGAGGCGCCGCTGAGCTTGACGCGCAAGGGCGGTCAACTGATCTTGCAAGGTCCCCGTGAAGCACCGAACGAGCACGTCTCGGTCATCCGCTTGACGAAATAAGAGCTCGAACAAACGCGAGGGCGACCAGACCGGTCGCTCTTTATTTTTGACTACCCGGCGGTACATGATCGAATCTTTTCCGGTGTGAACGGAAGCTCGCGCAGGCGGATTCCCGCCGCATCGTATATCGCATTGGCGATGGCGGCGGGCGTCGGATTCTGCGCCGCCTCACCCGCGCCGAGCATCGGCATGTCTGGTCGATTCAAGATGACCGTTTCAATGACAGGCGCGGACTCAAAAGTCATGATCGGATAACTCTCCCAATCGAGGCTGGTGATGCCATCCGCGTCAAACTGAACCGACTCGAACAAGGTCCAGCTAGCCGCTTGTACAAAGCCGCCTTCCAGTTGATTGCTCAAACCATCGGGATTCACGGCTTGTCCGGCATCCGCGGCGATGATGACGCGTAGGAAGCGGACTTCGCCGCTGCCGCGCTCAACCCCCACATTCACGATGATTGCGCAGTAAGTTTGCAGATTCTTGTATTGCGCCAGCGCCATTCCCCAGCCCTGCCCAGACAAGCGCTCTTCGTTTCTCGAAGTCCAGCCCGCCTTTTCCGCCGCGGCCAGCAAGACAGCGCGAGCGCGCGCGTCGGTCAAGTGGCGCAAGCGAAACTCCAGCGGGTCGCTGTCCACGGTCACAGCCAACTCGTCCATGAAGGACTCGATGGCGAAGACATTGGCGTATGCGCCCAAGCTGCGCAGGGCAGACACCCGCAAGGGACTATCCTCCACAGCATGACGCAGGATGCGCTTGTCGGGCAAGCTGTAAATCGGATCGGCATTGCGATGAGCGCCGGAATGGTAGCCGCCCATAGGCCGAGGCTGCTGCGGCGCGAAGGGCGCCGCCAAATGCCAGGAGGCCAGCAAACCTGAGGTTTCCAAACCGACGGCGGGACGCGTCGAATGCGCATAGCTCCAGATATCTCCCCGCCACCGGGCGATGTCTCCGTTTTGCGTCAAGTCCGCCCCCAGTTTCATCACCATTGCCGAGCCATAGGGTTCCCAGGCGTGTTCATCGGCGCGCGACCATTTCATCAATACCGGCGAGCCCGGAAGAGCCCGCGCGGCCAAAGCCGCGTCGAGAGCGACGTCATCCGCGCCGTTGTGTCCATAGCATCCGGCGCCTTCGACATGGATGACGCGTATCGCCTCACCCTTTAAGCCCAGCACCTGCGCGAGCGCGTCGCGCAAAACGAAAGGCGCTTGCGAATGCGACCAGACGGTAAGGCTATCATCTTGCCAAAGCGCTAAGGCGGCAGAGGGTCCTAACGAGGCGTGCATGTGAAAGGGACGATAGTAGCTCGCCTGATGCGCGGGCGCTGGTTCCGCTCCCATATCACGCTTCACGTACAGGTCATCTTGAGCGACGCCATCCAGAACTTCGTTGGTCCGCGCCGGTTTGGCGAGCAAATTGTCATAGATGCGCTCCGGAGGCGGCAGCGCCCCGGCGTCGCGCCAGGTCACGATTTCCCGCGCTTTGTCATGCGCCCGCAGCGCTTGCCCCTCGCGCTCGGCTATCACCGCGAGAAATCTTCCGTCGACTACGACCGCCAGGACACCGGGCATGGCTTGGATCACCGCCGTATCAATACTTTCAAGCTGAGCATGGTAATTTGGCGGGCGGAGTACCCGCGCGTGAATCATGCCCGGCAATTCCAGATCATGAACGTAAGCCGCGCCGCCAGTCACTTTGGCAAGGAGATCAACGCGTTGCGCCGGGGCGCCGACATGCTGATACTGACTATGCGCTTTGCTCGAACGCTGCTCGCTGATCTGCCTGGCAAAGCGCCTCCCAGCCATTAGCTCCCAATAGCTCGTCTGGCGGCCGCTGCGCTCATCGGTGATAACGCCGTCTTGCACAGCCAGGTCCTCCGCCGGCGTCAGCGACTCCAGTTCTTCAAATGCCAGCGACAGCATGTGAGAGCGCGCTTCCGCCGCAGCCAGCCGGATTGCAAGCCCGCTGGTTTCCAGGGAACGGCTGCCGGTGGTTCCGCCTTCGTCTGGGGTGCGCGCCGTATCGGCCGTGACAACGCGAATCCGCTCCATAGCAAGGTCCAGTTCATCAGCGGCGATTTGCGCCAGAGCCGTCTTGAGGCCCTGCCCCAATTCAACTTTGCCGCTGAATACCGTGACAGTCTCATCATCGTTGACGCGCAGCCAGGCATCGAGATCGGGCTGGGAGCGCAATGACGGCGATACCTCACTGGCTTTCGCCGCTTCCTGCAGCGGAGGCGCCGCGATGGTTTGGTAGATCGGTTGCGGCTCGGGACGTCCAATACGAAGTTTGATCGCCCGGCGAACACGATCATAGACGCCGCAGCGACACAGGTTGTTCGCCAGCGCGGCGCGGATCTCCTTGTCACTCGGGTAGCGGACGCGATTGAGCAATCCCTGAGCGGCGACGATCATGCCGGCGGTACAAAAGCCGCATTGCGCAGCCCCCTCTTCAATGAAGGCTTCTTGCAGCGGATGAAGCCGCTCGGCGCCCCCCATCCCTTCCAGGGTGGTTATTCTCAAGCCGGCAACGCGGCTGACGGGCAGTTGGCAGGAAGGCACGTCAGCGCCATCCACCAGGACTTTGCAAGCGCCGCACTGTTCTAAGCCGCAGCCATACTTGGGTCCCTTCAAGCCCAGGTCTTCCCGCAAGATGGTGAGCAAGGGCGTCTGTGGGTCGAGTTCGAGTTGATGCGACTCGTCGTTGACGATCAACTCGACGCGTTTTATTGAAGCCATCGCAATCTCCTCGGAGCCGGCAGGGGACAGGGCGCGAAAAGCCGCTCGGCGCGTAACCGGCGATTAGGATTGCCGCGCCCACAGAAAACAATAGACCTCCGCCATAGCGAGCAAGGGGGGTTTGTCAAAAGAAAAAAGAACACGGCGTGTTCTTTGGTCTTTAGCGGAGAAGGTGGGATTCGAACCCACGTACGGTTTCCCGTATCCGCTTTCCAAGCGGACGCACTAGGCCTCTATGCGACTTCTCCATTCAAAGGGCGCGCTAACGCCACTTGTGCTTCAATTATAACGCTGAGGGGCGTATTCTCCAAGAAGCAATGACGGCGGTAGCGCGTCAATGTCGATTGAAAGAAGAAAACTTGCCACCGAGAACCCTGTGCCAGTACGTCTTTTTCTTAGTAGTTCCAAGACGGTTGCTGGATTAGCGTCTCCATTCGGGCGTCGGGGTTTCCAGCAGCGGCACAAGATAGCGGGCATCCGCGCGAGCCGGCGCCAGACCCGAGACATTGCCGGAGAGGCCCAGATAGCAATAGATGCCATTGGTGATGGCTTGCGCGAGCAATTCCGGTTCCTTCTCCAAGACCTCGCGATCCGCCAACATATAGCCCATTTCGAGAATCACCGCCGGCGTCAAAGGATGAATTATCCGGAAGACATGGTAATTGGTCATATCAAGCGTCAGCACAAAGCTGCGTTCCAGCGGTACAAGCGCGCCGAAGTTGAGGGCGACGCATTCGCGCAGCAAGGTATCGTTGCCGAAATCTGGCCTGGCCTCGGCTTTGGCGACAATATAACCGCTGACAAACTCCCCGAAATCGTAGCAGGTATTGGCATGAATCGATACCAGCGCGACGCCCTGGTAGTTATCCAGCCGCGGGTCATTCTCATCCAACAAATCGACGGTGAAGTTTTCCGCTTTTAACTTCGCCACCACTCGCTGGGCAACAGCGAAATTGATATCAACTTCCTGCAACTCCGGATATCCGTAATCGTCTTCACAGACAGCGCCCGAGTCCTTTCCGCGATGTCCGGAAATAATGCCAATTCGATAATGCCAATTTGGGGTCGCAACCGGCGTCGGCGTCGCGCCGGTGTTTGCCATCAGCATCGGATCGTTCAGTTGCAAGCCTTTGACGACAGCCGGATTAAGGGATTGTGGATCGGTGAACCAGGTCAAAACCGTGGCCACCAATCCGGCGCTGATGCCGACAACAAAGATCGTGCGAAGGAATCCGCCGGCGAGACCAGAATCGCCGCGACTCTGATGTAAACGGCCGTGCGCGATGCGACGAAACCGTTGCGGCTCCGCCGGTCCTGTGGCCCCTTCATTATCGTCGACAGGTTCTGCAGGATTTGGCTCTGCTTCCACAGAAGGCTCGGTTGTCTTCTGTGATGCGTGAGGCGGCGGGGTCGCGCCCTCGCTGGCGCCCTTCGGCCTCGCCTTTTCAGCTGCTTCCCGCAAGATCGCGGCAAAAATTGCCGAAGCGGAATCCCCGGCCTTGCCGTCTTCCGGCGGCGGATTATCTTTGATCTCGTCCGACATGGTTGCCACCCCCCTGAGCGCTCATGCCAGGCCTCAAAAGCTAAATGGTAACGATCTACTAACGAATGAGCAGTCCGTGGCTTGCTCGCAGCCTCCTGGCTGCCTAATGCGGACTCCAGCCCGCTGCTACTCGCATGTTAGACGAAAGGACTCGCGCTCGGCGCAACTCAACTCGCGGATATAGCGATTGTCCCGAGCCCAGGCGATCAGATCATCCGCCGTGCGTCTGATCCGCCAACGGCGCAAGGTTAAGTCTTGCCCCGCTGACACTGCGAAGGATTCATCCGGGCTGAACACGATCTCTTGAATCCAATCGGTATGCTGATCGAAGCGATTGATCTCTTCGCCGGTCGCGATGTCCCACATACGCACCGTGGTATCGGATGAGGTGGTCAAGAGCGTCATGCTATCGCTGCTGATGTCAATGCCAAAGGTATTGCCGGTGTGACCGACAAATTGCCGAACTTCCTCGCCAGTTTCGATATCCCACATGCGTACGGTGTCATCCCAGGAGGTGCTGATGATGAATTGCTTATTGGGCGCGATGCGCGCGTAATTGACTATTGCCGTGTGCCCTTCATAAGTGGCCAGCAACTCGCCGCTTTCGGCATCCCACAGGCGCAGCGTATGGTCTTCGCCAGCCCAGTTGCCCGCGGCGCTAGCAATCAGAAGACCGTCGTCGCTGATATGCACGCCATTGACATCGGCGGTATGCCCAAGGAATTCTTTTACTACCTGACCGCTTTCGATATGCCACATGCGGATAATGCCATCGCTCGATGCCGAGGCGAAATGCTCGCCGTCCGGATGCAGGTCGATCATATAGACCCGCGCGTCCGGCACGTTATAGCGCGCGGCTTCGCTACCGTCGTTCAAATCCCAGCGGCGGATGGCGCCATCCCAACTGGCGGAGAGTAAATAATTCCCATCCAGCGTGAACCGGACCGAATCAACCGTATCGCTATGTCCTGACAAAGCGATGACCTGCCGTCCGCTCGCTGCGTCCCAGACGCGCGCGGTGGCGTCCAAATCGTCCAGTGAAGCCGGCAGAGACAGCGGTCCGGAACCGGATGCGACCAGGCTGCCGTCCGGGCTGAAATCGGCAGCCCAGGTCCAATTGCTGTGGCCCGCGTAAACCTGAGCTTGCGTACGATTGCGCAAATCCCACAAATAGGCTGAGCCATCAACCGGATTGTCGCTGCCGTCCGGGAAATCGCCGGCATTGCCCAAGCCGATCATCATGTATTCGCCGTCCGGCGAGTACTCAATATCATGGACGCGCTCGGGAAAACCGACGTAACTGGTGACTTCGACGCCTTTCTCGATATCCCAGATTTTGACCGAGCCATCTCGCGAGCCGGTAGCCAGCATCTTGCCATCAGGAGAGAATTCAACATTGGCTATAGTTGTTCGATGGGCATAGAGGCGGTGTAGCTCGGCGCCGCTTTCGGAGTCATAGATGCGCGCCGTGCCGCCCAGCGCCGAACTCCAGGTGGTAGCGGCGATAGTCAAACCATCCGGACTGAATTCAACATCGCGAACGTAACCGATGCCATCGGGCGGGATAGTCAAGAGGTTCTCGCCGCTGGCGACATCCCAGACCTGAATGGTGTTATGTTCCGGCGTCCGCTCATTTTCGTTTACGCCGATGGAGGCGGAGGAGCTGGCGAGCCGGGCGCCGTCGCTACTGAAGCTGAGCTTGATAACGTAGTCAAGGTGCTTTTGCAAGATATGGCGCGCGGCGCCGGACTCGACATCCCAAAGCCGGACGGAAGCGTCGGCGCTGGACGATGCCAGGGTCGCGCCATCGGGACTAAACTCGACATCGGTAACCATCATCTGATGGTCCCTCAAGCGGTAAAGCTCTGCGCCGTTTTCCAATTGCCAGAGGCCCACGGTGTTGTCAGCCATGCCGGCGGCGATGAAGCGATCGTCAGGGCTGATGGACAAGCCGATGACAGGGCTGCCGGTTTGTATCATGCCTAGCGACTCGCCGGTGAAGGCGTTGACGAGACGGATGACGCCTTCCGACCCGGCGTAAGCGCCGATGCTGCCATTGGAGTTGGTCCCAACTGCCAGCGTGGATTGAGGAGAATCGGCAAAGCGGAACCTGGGACCCGGGGAGAAAGCCGTTTTGCCCAGGATACGCAGGACTTCCGCCTCTGGAGGATCAAAAACGTGGCGCGCTTCGATCGCCAAAGGCAGCGCCAGCGCCGGGTCGTGCTCGCTCAATGAGCCGCGGGCATTGGCCGCCAGCGCCAGGCTCAGGTTCTTGCGTTCGTTGATTTCAGCAACGTGCAAGGCGTCTTCAGCAATCGCGCGCTGTTCCTCGGCGATGTTCATCTGCTCCTCGGCAATTTCCCTCTGGTCTTCCGCGATCACGCGTTGCTCGTCCGCCCGTTCGCGTTCTGCCTCGGCTATTGCGCGCTGTTCGGACGCTACCAAGCTCAAAATGATGGCGACCACAGCGGCAACGCCGAAGACAATCGCGGCGATCCGCATGTTACGCGCCTTTTGACGCTCAAGTTCTCGTTCTCGTTCCTGGCGCGCTCTTTCGATCGCCTCCTGCTCTCGGCGAACAGCCAGGCTGGCTTCCAGGTACTCCAGCTCCAATTGATTGAGCTGCAGGGAGGTCGTTTGCGACCATTCCTCGAATTGGCGCAGGCGCGTGCCACCCATCGCGTAGCTCTTTTCCCTGCCAGCCACATCCCATTCCTCCGCGGAATGCAAGAGCTGCCGCTCGAGCCGGACATCTTCACGGCTTTCGATCAACCACTCGCGCAGGCGTTCCCACTGTCGGATCAGCGCTTCGTGCGCCACCTCCACGGTAGAACTACGAGTGGCTTCGTCGCGGTCAAATGTCAGCAGGCGATATCGCCCAAAATGATCGAGCACATCCTCTACAACATCGCGATCGCCCAGCGTCAACAATTCTGTTTGCAAGATGCGGCGCCGGGTATCTTCCTGGCCCTCGCCCAGCGTGACCAAACGCAGAAACATTTGACGAGCCATTTCTTTGCCGTCATCTCGGAAGCGCAAGTAAACTTCTTCCGCTCGCTTTGCCAAAGCGCCGAGAGTGCCGCCAATATCCGAATACGCTGCCTTCGTCAAAAGCGCGCCGTCGCGCCGTTCGAAGAGTTCGGTCAAGGCATATTGCAAGAGCGGCAAGGCGCCGGGCTGCTCGCGCACGTCCTCGATGATCGTTTCGACAAGTCCTTCTTCCAAAACGGCGCCGACGCGATAGGCGGGACCTGTTATGGTCTCTTCCAGTTCTTCGTCATTCAAAGGCAATACCAGCTCGGTGCGTTTGCGGATCAGTTCGCCGAAGCCCTGATAGAGCAGCGGCCGGTCATAGAAATCGGCGCGCAAGGTCGCGATGATGATGACCGGGCTGTTTTCCGCGGCAACCGCGTTAAGAATCAGATCCAGAAATTGCTGGCGGTCGCTCTCTTGCTCGACCTGCGTGAAGACCTCCTCGAACTGATCGATCATAAGCACCAGGCGGCTATCCTTTGAAGGCAGCGCCCATGCGACGCCTTCGGCGAGTCCCCCTTCGCTATCGCGCAGGAGCTCCACAATGCCGGGCAATGGCGACGTGGAAACGCTCAACAGCGCCGCCGCCAGTTCCTCTAAAGGAACCTCGCCAGGCACCATCTCGGCGTAAAACCAATGTTCCGACCCCGGCACCCGTCCTTGTCGCAGCGCCGGTAGAACGCCCGCTTTAACCAAACTAGATTTTCCGCTGCCGCTGGGGCCGATCACCGCAAGGAAATTATTCTCAACTACCTGTTCCTGCAAGCGATCAAGCACTTGCTGAATCATGGATGTGCGGCCGAAGAAGTCCGCCGCATCGGCCTGCTGGAACGCGCGCAGACCCTTGTAGGGGTTCTTCGTCTCCAGCAACTCGAAGTCGGAAAGATCCAATTCCTCCAGCGACAACTCGACTGTCGCCGCGCCGTGGCGCAAGGTTTGATGGAACTCCCTCACCAGCGACTGCGCGTCGGGATAGCGCTCTTCCGGGACTTTGGCGGTGGCTCGCTGTATGATCGAATTAAAGGCGGGCGGCAGATTAAGCTCGTCATGGTCGATCATCGGCAGAGGTTCATTGAGGTGTTTATATACCAGCGTTGCCAGTGTCAACTCGGCGAAAGGACGACGGCCGGAAAGCATTTCATAGAGCATAATTCCGAAGGCGTAGACATCGCTATGCGGCCCGACATCACCGCCACGGATTTGCTCCGGCGCCAGATAGGCCGGCGTGCCAACGATATCGCCCTGTCCGCCGCCGCCATCGCTGCCGACTTCCTTGGCAATGCCAAAGTCGCCCAGGTAGGCGTTGCCGTCTTCATCCATCAGGATGTTATCGGCTTTGACATCGCGATGGACAACGCCATTGCGATGGGCAAAGGTCAAGGCAGAGCCAACCTGCTCCAGAACTTTGCCAGTGGCGTCAACGTCCAGCTGACCCTGCAGATCTATCTTGTCTCGCAAGCTGCCGCCGCGCAAATAGCGCATCACCAGGTAAGCGCTGTCCGGTTCTCTCCAATAATCATATAAGGGGACAATATGAGGATGTTCAAGGCGGGCGACTACTTGCGCCTCGCTTTCAAAGCGACGGATGAACTCGGGCGAGTTCGCGTATTTTGGCAAAATGACCTTAATCGCCACTTCACGCAAGACCGCGCTCTGATTAGCCCGATAGACAACGCCGTAGCCGCCTTGTCCCAGGAGATCCGCGATTTCGTACGACTTAACGGCTTTGCCGGTTAATTCCAAGATTTCCATAAGTTTACCTTACCCAGAACATCAAAATCTCACGCTGGTTTCTTTGGCACAGTATAGCATACAAGCTAGTCTTTGACATGAAGGCGCGCAAGAATCCGTAACTTTCTTGCGTTTTCCAGCAGCGTAGCGGCTCAACCGTCGCTTATCCCAAAATATCCCAAATTGGGAAATCTCGGATGATCTGTCGACGGACCCGGTTGCAGTGATTGTCGGGCCACCTGGCAGAGTCTGTTGAAATACTAACTTAACCCTCAGCCAAACCCCTCTCCCATAAAGGGCTGTGGAGCGGACACCTTTATATCAGGCGTGATATCGCCGCAAAACTTGAAATTATTTCGGTGATTTTCGGGCGACCTGATAGGTCGCCCCTACAATTTTCGCGATGAACCTTGTAGGGGTCAGCTATTAGCTGACCCGTCGCTATCGTACCGTATTACTGCAAACATGTCCCCTTGTCAGCCCATAAAGGGAGGGAGGCTTTAACGGTTCATAACGAGTTACTAGGCTCCCCTTCCCTCCTTGTGGACTGGCGAGCGGAGACTTTTCCATCACGCAAGAAACTGGCGCAAAATCTATATTTTTCAGGCTTTTTCGGGCGACCTGATAGGTCGCCCCTACATTTTCGCGATGAACCTTACAGGGGTCAGGGCGCGACTCTCGATGTTCTCGGCGCTTTTAATCCTGTGGGCTGCGCCTGGGCATTGCGATTTGAAGCGGCTGCCTTGGGAATCGTAGGCTATAGCTTGCGCGAAAGGGATGTATTTGACACAATGGGTGGGCATTTCCGATGGAACAAGGATTGAAGGTCGCCAGCGTGCCCGACGCACTGGATTACTTGATGGCGGGTTACGGGGAAGACGAAACGCTTGTCGCGCTTGCGCGCAGCGAGGATTTCCCCGTTGACGATGCCGTCCAATGTCGTCGGCAGCTTTCTTTAGAACCGATGACCGTAGACGATAGCAGCAATGCCCCTGCTTTGGCTTTTTCGAAGTCTGACGGCGAACGGGCGATGCTAGTCTATGCCTGGTCGCCGGATAGCAAAGACGGAAGCTCCTGTTACCAATATGTTTCGATGCCATATGAGCTGTTGAGGCCGAAAAACGCCGGGCTCCAGTGGCTGCTCGAAAATCTGCCGCTGGATGTGGCGCGGGATGGCGACAGTGGAGCCACATTAACCCTGCCCGACAATGCGGATGCTGTCGCGAAAACGTCTGAGAATCGCTTTGGCACAGTCGTGAACGAGCTTTTAGACAAGGATTTCGACCTGGCGATGACCCTCGCGGGAGCGTGCTTGCACGAGCGAAAACTGATGATCCGCAACTTCCCGGCAGATTTCGAGCAGCGTCTTGACCTGGTCGCCGGGCTGCGGGGGATGTTGCCGGAGGCTGCAACCGTCAAGTTGACATTTTCAACAAACGACCTCGAGACGCAACTGGAACCACCCCACATCGTTTTTTCCGACAGCGACGACGATACGCGATACTGGATTCTGAATTGGAACAATCCCGAAGCGAAAGCCGCAGTCCGGGATCATCCTTACGTCCGATTGCTCAGCGGATGGTGGCGGGAGGATAGCGAAGCGTTCGCCGAGCGCATCGACAGCCTTGAGGCTCTGGCAGTCGCAGCCATAGGAGACGGGGAACTTTCGGCCGAACTGGCAGCCGTCGCCGAACGCTATTTGCTGGACCAAAAGACATTGACAGAGGACGCGCTCGAAACCAGCGCCATGATCGGCGCTTTGTCCAGCGCCGCGCCGCCAATGGGCGGTTTGCGCCTCCGCTATATAAGGAAGCTGCTCGAAAACGCATTGCAGAACCGCGATGTCGTGGCGGGGAAGCGCGTTGCCGAAGAGCTGGAGGAAGACGCGCAGCTCGAAGCGGAGCTCGCCGGACTCTTTGACGAAATGCTGGAATCGCAGCCGGATACCGTCTACGTCTTCGCCCGCAATCGACTGAATCATTTGGGCATCGACGACAAATGGATTCCGCGCTTGCAGGCTGCCGCGCGCGATTCGCTCGAAGTTGCCATTGAAGAAGGCGATGTGCCGACCTTGATCAGTTGGCTGGAATTGATCGCGCATGAACCGCTTTCTTATCAATTGCAAGACATTCTTCGCGACGGGGTCTTGTCGTCCATTGAGCGCGCGCACGACAACGGCGAATTAGGCATCCATCTCATACTGATCGCCGCGCGCCGCTTGCCCGATATCGCCGATACGCTTTATGAGGATGAATCGCTGATTGCCGCCCTGCCAGCCAAAATGAGCCGCGCGCTGCGCGACAACTCGGCGGGGGCACTGGAACCTCTTATAGAAGAAACAGCCGAATATTTTCTTCTTGCGCTCTTCCACGGCATCGAGACCTCCGACGAGCAGTTGGTCACGATCGCAGCGGTGGAGTATCTTTGGACGCTCTTCGCGTCCGAGAAGCGAGTCGAACTTCCGGTGATTTATCGACCACCGGCGATGATTCGATTGTTGGCGACGCAAGCAAGCCATCAGCTTAGCGACGACGCGCTTGATCTTCACTTGCGTCATGTCCTGATCAGAGATGATCGGGAATTACTCGTCGAAGCGGCAAGTCACCTTGCCAATCGCGATGTGCTTTTCCCAAGGTTGAGCGCCTTGCTCGAAGAAGATGATTTCACGCTGGACCGGGTCTTGTCGATCTTGAACGCGGTATCCGGCATCGACAATTTGGCGCCCCGCGATGTGATTGACGCCTATTTCGGGATGCTTGATTTCTACGATTGGGAACCCACGACGCAGCCGCTGATGGAAGCGCTGGCACGTTTTATGACCAAGAACCCGGCGCTGCATGTCTCTTATCGACATCTTTGGAAATGTTTCGAAAGCTGCAACGGTCTGCAATTGGAGACCGCGACCCGCACCACCGTCACGCATCTTTTTCAGCAATTTGAAGACGAAGAAGATATTCCGCTGGTCGTCGACGGAATCGAGCGCATATGCAGGCAAGGCAATTGGAGCCGAACGCTGCTGAATACCCTGTACGACTGGTGGCGGGAACACACTCACCGTTGCGCGTTGACACAATTGCAACGGCTTGAGCGCGAGTTGGAGGCGCACCGTCACCTGGAACCGTTAAAGCAAATCTTGCGCACGGCGCTAGCCATGCGCCGCTGGATGCCGGACCGCGATCCCGCAAATTTCGCCCAGGTGATCAATGCGGCCTGCACCTTGGTCGAACATATCACAGACGCCTTCGACCATGCGCATTTGACCCATATTGATCCGCACACCGCGCGCCGCGAATTGGCGCTCGTCCGCGACGTTCTTTCGGCGGACGAACGGCATATCTTGGCGAATAACCTGCGCAATCTAGCGCATCTGATGATCGAAATGGCTGAAAACCGCAGCAAACCCTCGCTCATCCGGAGCGATGATAGTATTGATCGTCAACTGAATCTCGGGGAGGCGCAGCCGCATGGGTCCATTGATATGATGAAATGGGTCGCCGGATATCTCGACGGCGCGCATAACCCAAGCGACGAATGAGATCCAAGCCAGGAGCAAAGCCCGAACTGCGCGATTAACAGGAAGACGCATGCGTATGGAAAAACTCTTCACCTATGGCACCTTGCAGAATCCGGAAACACAGAAACAGTTGCTCGGCCGCACGCTGGGCGAGGGCTTGCCGGATTCCCTGCTTGGCTATCGTCTTGCCAAGCTTACTGGCATTCATTATGTCTACAGTATTTTGCAACCGCACAGCGGATCTCGGGTGGAAGGCTTGCTCTTTGAAGTCAGCAGCGAGGAACTCGAGAAGCTGGACGACTACGAAGGGAACGCTTATGTGCGGGTCAGCGCGCGGCTGGTCAGCAAGACGCGGGCCTGGGTCTATATCGAGAATCCCAAGTCGGAATTCCGCAGCCACATTGAAGCGATTGAGGGCTGATTGTTGCCATATCCAAGCGCCCTCAGTACAATGCCGGCACTTCCAAAAGAAGCTGATTGACGTGAGACGGGGCGGTCGAAGATGACGACGCTTGGCATCGGTGTGATCGGCATGGGCTGGATGGGACAGGTACACAGCCGTTCCTACGGCTTGGTGTCGCAGCGGTTTCCCGAGAGCGGTCTGGGAGCGAAGCTGGTTATCTGCTCTGACAATGTGGTAGAACGCGCGCGCCGGGCGCGGAAACTTCTCGGCTTTGAAGCGGCGACGGCGGACTGGCGCGAAGTGATCGCGCACCCTCAAGTACAGATTGTCAATATCGCTACGCCAAATGATCTACATGTCGAAATCGTCGACGCGGCTGCAGCCGCCGGCAAGCATATCTTCTGTGAAAAGCCAGTCGGGCGCAGTCCAATGGAAACCGCAGAGATCGAATCCAGCGCGCGGCGAGCCGGCGTCCTGACCTTTGTCGGTTTCAATTATCGCTGGGCGCCGCTGGTGATTCACGCCAAAAAACTGATCAGCGAGGGCAAGCTGGGAGAATTGACCCAGTACCGCGGTCGTTTCTTCAGCATGTACGGCAGCAATCCTTACGGCTTGCTGTCCTGGCGCTTCGACAAGGGCGTGGCTGGTTACGGCGCGCTGGGCGACATCATGGCGCATGTCACCGACATGGCGCTCTACCTGGCGGGACCGATCAAGCGGCTGGCCAGCAACGCGCATACCTTTATCGCGGAACGACCAACGCCGATCCCCGGCAAAGGCACACATTATTCGATGGGCGCGCCGGGCGATCCCACAGGACCGGTTACCAACGAAGATTATGTTGGCGCCCTGGTTGAATTCACCAATGGCGCGCGAGGCAGCTTCGAAGCTTCGCGCACGATCTTCGGGCCCAAGAATCAATTCGGCTTCGAAGTCAACGGAACCGAGGGCGCGCTGAATTGGGACTTTGAGCGGATGAACGAATTGCAGCTCTACCTGCCCGGGGACGATGGGCTGCGAGACGGTTACTTGCGACTGGTCGGCGGAGACAAATATCCTTACCACGGCAATTTCAATCCGGGCGACGGCAGCGGCATCGGCTACGAAGACATGAAGGTCATCGAAGCCTATCAGTTCTTGAAATCGGTCGCTGATGGCGCGCAAGCCTCCCCCGGCTTTGGCGAAGCGCTGGCTGTCGCGGAGGCGCACGCGGCAATGATCCGCTCCTGGCAGAGCGGCGCCTGGGAAGACGTGGGACGCATTTCCAGTGTCTGATAGCCCTGTTGCCATGCCCTTGGCCGATCACAGACAGAATGGTCTACCGAGGTCAGCACAATGAGCAAGCTTGCCTTGCGCGGCTCGCTGTTCTATGTGAGGGCGGATCCCTTTCTGAATCCGCCGGAAGACTGCGCGGTGTACGAGCCGGATGGGATCATCGTCATCGAGGGCAGCAAGATCTCCGAGGTCGGAGCCGCCGCCGAGATTCTGCCCACCCTGGCGGAGGATGTCGAAGTACGGCGCCATGCGCGCTCGATCCTGATGCCCGGTTTCGTCGATGCGCATATCCATTACCCGCAAGTCGAGATCATCGGTTCCTACGGGGCGCAACTGCTCGAATGGCTGAACAAATACACCTTCCCGACCGAAGCCAAATTCAATGATGACGAGCATGCTAAAGGTATCGCCGAGTTTTTCGTCGCCGAGTTGTTCCGCAATGGCACGACTTCCGCCTCGGTATTCTGCACCTCTGCGCCGGGTTCCGTCCACGCCATATTCGAGGCGGCGCAGCGGCGCAACATGCTGATCCTGGCGGGCAAGATGATGATGGACAGCCATGCCCCGCCCGCCATCCTTGATACGGCGCAATCGAGCTATGACGATTCCAAAGCCCTGATCGAACGCTGGCACAAACGCGGTCGCTGTCTCTACACGGTGACGCCGCGCTTCGCCCTCACCAGCAGTCCCCGGCAATTGGAACTGGCCGGCTCGCTGATGCGAGAATATGACGACGTACGACTACAGTCGCATATTTCGGAGAACCTGGCCGAGATCGCGCGGGCAAAGGAATTGTATCCGCAGCGGGAGCACTATACCGACATCTACGATTACTACGGATTGCTGGACGAGCGAGCGATATACGGTCATGGCGTTCATTTGTCGGAAGAGGAATTGCGTCGCTTCCACGAGACCGGCGCCAATATCGCCCATTGTCCCACGTCGAATTTTTTCATCGGCAGCGGTCTCTTTGATATCGCCAAAAGCAAAGCCGAACGCCGTCCGGTCACGGTGGGATTAGGAACCGATGTCGGCGGCGGCACCAGTTTCTCGATGCTGCAAACTATGAACGAAGCTTACAAAATGGCGCAGTTGCGCAAGATCTCGGTGACGGCGATTCAGAGCTTTTATCTGGCGACGCTGGGCAGCGCCCAAGCGCTTGGCATTGCCGATCGCGTCGGTACGCTGGAGATCGGTCATGACGCCGATATCATCGCGCTTGATCCGCGCGCGACGCCCCTGCTGGAGTTGCGCAGCGAAGTAGCGGAGAGCTTTGAAGAGCTCTTGTTCGCGCTGATGATCTGCGCCGACGACCGCGCTGTCGAGGCGACTTATGTCGCCGGTGAAGCGGTATATCTGCGCGATCCCGCCTAGCCGACGCGGATCCGTGACAATTCCAGGTGATCACCGTCCCCGACTGGAAGACGCGCCCTCGCGTCATTGATATCGTAAAGACCGGCGATCAGCGTATAGTCGCCCGGGGACAGATCTTTCGGCAGCAAGAGCGCGTGATTGTCTAGCACCGGAACGCCAGGCAGCCAGTCTACGGTTTTCGCCAGGCCCGCGCCCGGTTCGCTGTCCCGCTGCGCTACCAGGAAGCCGTCAGCATCAAGCAGTTGCAAGAAGACCTTGTAGCGCGCGTCGACCGCCGCATCGGCAATCCAGGTAAACTGAACTTGCAGGATATCGCCAGGCAGCGCCGCTTCCTCGCTTATGGCGACCGAAGCCAGCAAGATCTGTTGGCCGAAGCGCGCGTCCAGCGGCTGCGCTTGAGCGAAATCTGCCGGGCTGACATATTGCGCGTAGCGCAGGTCGCCTACCCAGGCGTCGCTGATCTCGAAGGCATTTCGATTGAGCGCCGCTTCGACAATGCCCTCGGGGTCTTGTTCCGCCGCGCCATAGAAAATGACGTGCAGGCGGTCGTGCGCCGCGATTATTTCGCTCACTTGCGCGCGCGTCGCTTCGACATCCGCCGTGAGGGGCAAGCCGTAGACGGGCGTCTCCGCGCGATAGTAGTAACGCAGGACCTCCGCCAGTCCGGCTGCGCTGACGATTAAAGCATCGCCTTCCTGCAGTTCGCTTTCGATTCGTCGGGTCAAGCCACGGATGTCATCACGTTGAAAATCCGTATGATGATAGAGAATCGGCAATCCGTTAAATTGCGCCAGGAGCAAGCCGCCGGAGGCAACTATCGCCGCCAGCCTCGGAACATGGCGCAGCGCGATATGACGTTCGCGAGTGCGGCGCGTCCAAAGTATCCAGACGCCGCGCCCCATCCAAAGCGCGAAAGCCAATTGGGCGGGCAACAAGAACCGGAGATAGCGCGCGCCCAGATCCATGAATAGATAGACGCCAACCGAGATCACTATCCAGGCTACGGGCAGCAGCATATGCCAAAGCGCGCGAGCCCGCGTATCGGGCAGGAGCAAGCCGAAAAGCAGGAAGAAATAGACGACGAAACCCATGCTGCCCATGCTCAATTCGAAAGTGCTGCCAAAGGCAAAATAACCCTGGATCTCGCGCAGCAAGCGATCAAGGGCGAGCGGCGCGGCGATATTCGGCTGGGCGAAGACTTGCGTGACAGCAGTTGGGATCCACGGCGAAAAAAGCAATAGCGCAAGCGCATTCGCGACAATATACGCGAGCAGCATTCGCCTGGTGATCGGGGCGGATCCGGTCGATTGACGTTCTGCCAGCCAGGATCCGCCAAACCAAATCAGCGCCAGGGCAATCTGCGTCAACAGGACCAAAGCGAAAACGACATGGGTATAAAGACCGAGCGCGTTGATCAATCCCAGCGCAATAATGTGTCGACTGCGGGAACGTGATGGCGCGGTCCGACAGAGATCATGCAGAAAAACGACAAAGAGCAACATGCTGCCGGCTGCGATTGCCGTCAACATGGCGTACATGCGCGCCTCAGCCGCGTAATAGATGCTGAAGGTATTGAGCGCCACAAAAGCGGAGGCTGCCAAACCAGCCACCGGATGGAAGAGACGAGATCCCAAAGCGTAAGTCAAAGCGACGCTCAGAAGGCTGAAAAAGACCGACAGCGACCGCAGGGCGAATTCGGAGGCGCCGGCGACATCTTCCCACAGTCCGAGCAGCCTGAAGTAGGCCGGCACATGCACATTGCGCTGCAATAGCGGAATTAATTCTGGCAGCGTACGCAGCGCATGGTTATACGCGACTCCTTCGTCGTACCAGAGAGACTGCTCGCCCAAACGATGAAAGCGGACGGCGCTTGCCAAGACGAGCAAAGCCAGCATCAGGAGCAGCGGCAGCACATGCCGGGGCCGGTTCAAGGCGCCGGGGTTCATTTCAGGCGTTCTCGCAGGGCGAGGGCAACTGTACCCGCCAGCACGATCACAAGCGCCAGACTTGCTGAAAGCAGTGGAAACAGGTGATTCAGACTGAGGTCGTATACGGTGATTTCATCAACTATTACGGGGGCAGCGCCCAAGTCGATCCAGTCGCTGCGCGCCCCGGTCGCCGACAACTCAAACCGGCTGACGCGCCAGGCAGCGTCGTCGCTTTCGGCCGGGCGCCAGCGAATCTCGACGGCTGTACCGCGCGCGCGAAAAGCGATGCCGGTTTCGAATCGTTTCGCCCGCCCGAAGCGCGCGCCCGCATCGGCTAGGACCGTACCCCCGCTTTGCACTTGCCAGGTTTCCGCCTGGTGCGCGCCTCGATACAAGATCGGCTCTTGATTGAGGATGTAGTCGCGTACGCTTTCATAAACCGGCAGGGGCGTAAAGGTCGGTTTTTCCGGCTGATAATCCGGTTCGACCATACGGAAATAGTACTTGGCCTGATTCGCTTCGAAAGGATCTTTGCGGGTGAAGAACCAGTACATCACATTGCCGATCCAGGGCCACTCCTGCTGAACCCGATCGTAGAGCAGCGGCATATAACGCGCCGCCTGTTCACCCGTGACATTGCCATAACGGCTAAAGGCGTCAATCTGTTCGCGCGGCAGTTCGGCATCAAGCGTGGCGTTCCAAGCCACTTCGCTCAACCAGATTGGCTTGTGGGCATCGCCATTGCGCACCATGATATCGCGATAATAAGTGTGCCGAGCCACGTTGACCGAGGTCGCGCGCAAACGGCGATCGGCGGGCCCGCTAAAGAGCCCGTAACCCTGCGCCGAGAACACATCAAAGCAATCCCCGCCGCCGAGATCGTAAATCTCTTGCAGGAAGATCAAATCGCTGAAACCGAAATAGCCGTCCAGCGAGACGGTCGGAGCGATTGCGGCGCTGACAACCACGATTTCCGGATCAACTCGCTTGAGCGCCTCGTAGGTCCGGCAAAGCATTTCCACATAGCGCGGCGGATCGACAAAGGCATTGCCCCACTCCGGGTAGATGTTGGGTTCGTTCCAAACCTGATAGTGGCTGATGCGCCCGCGATAGCGCTGCGCAATGGCGACGGCGTAGTTCACGAAGTCCTGCAGATCATCAGGGGGCGCGAAGGCGCCGGCTTCGGGATCCGCGCGCGACCAATCGGGCGGGTTGCTCAAGCGCACCAGCAAGCGCAAGCCATAGGCTTCGGTCAAGTCAAGGATCTGGTCGTACTTGGCCCAGCCATCAACCGTATCGACGACGCCGTCGCCATCGTGATCTTGCCGCGAATCCTTGAACTGTCCTCGTCCGTCCACCTCCAGGTCTTCCCAAGGGAATTCCTGCCGCAGCCAGAGGAAACCGGCATCGCGGATCATCGCCAGCATCGCTTCGATTTTGGGACGCTCGACCTCTTGCTGCAAAAAAGTATTGACGCCGTATGGGATATCGCTCTTGTGCTTGACGGGCGCGAGCGGCTCTGTCGCCAGCGGTTGCCGGAGCAGATTGCCCGCCACTTCGACCATGCCGCGTATTTGCGCCAGGGGCGATTCTTCACCGGTCTGCGACCACATCAATTGCCAAGCCAAGCCCCGGTTGCTCAGATCCAACCCGAGCATAGCGATCAGGATCAGCGAAACGACGAGCGTCACAATCAGATATCGGCGCCGAAGTCTCTGAGGGGCGTTAGGAGATTCGCTCATATGGCGCATTATAATGGCAGTCAAGGCGCGAGCGCAAAGTGAGGCGCAAGTTGTCCTCAAATGCTGGGAAGATGCCCTCATTTTGCCCTCATTTTGCCCCCTTTTTGGGTAACAGTATAGATACAGTATGTATACGTGGGGGGGGGGGGTACCCCTCCCCGAGAGATTTTTTATTCACCACAGAGGCGCAGAGGGTCGCGTGGGGCGCGTAGACACAGCCCGCCGACACTGACCGTCAAGACACGAAGCGCACAAAGGTATTTGCGGGCGACCTGATAGTCGCTGTTGAAATTCTACCCCACCCCCCGGCCCCCTCCCCGAAGCATCGGGGAGGGGGAGCTTAAAGACCCGTTATGAATCATTATGG
>DAOULD010000046.1:0-29487 GCA_034420635.1 Anaerolineae bacterium
CGCCCGTCGATGCGATGGCGCGGTTTCGGGCGACCAGGTTGGTCGCCCCTACGGGATTCGATTATTTTGTAGTTTTCTATATTTCATCAAATTATTCGCACGACTTACTTGCACTTACTTCTGTGCCTCTGTGGTTTAATTTTGGCTTAATTCCGATGACTTTGTCGCGCGATGATTTTGAGGCGATTGCCCTGATCCGCATATCGCCATCATTTGCCTCGCGCCACAAAGATGCGCTATATTTAGCTACGCTGTGTGCGCAACAGCACACGGGGAAAATGGTCAAGCGCTCTTAAAGGAGAAGGAAAATGAAATTGCTATTCAATCGCAAAGCCATAACGCTGATCAGCGTTTTGCTCTTGCTCATCGTGAGCATTGGCGGCGCAGCGGCGCAAGAACCGGTCACCATCACCTGGTGGACGCTGGCATCGGCGGAGTCGCCCGAGCCAGCAATCCGGGCTGTCGTTGAAGCCTTTGAAGCGGAGCATCCCAACATTAAGATCGATGTGACGATCATGGCGGAATCAGCCTACGGCGATCTCATGAATACCACCATAGGCGCAGGCGAAGGCGCGCCCGATATCGCCTACTTCTGGGAGACGCCCTGGCTGCCGCACACGCTGGACATCACCGACCGCCTGGAAGCCGACCCCGACCTCAGCCGCGACGATTACTTCGAAGAATACTTCAACAACTGGGCGGTCTATAATGACCGCGTAGTCGGGCTGCCCTTCACCGTCGGCGCCAACTTCGTCATGTATAACAAGGACGTCTTCGACGAAGCCGGCGTCGATTATCCCACCGCCGACTGGACGCCTTGGGATTACATCGAGATCGCCAAAGCATTGACCGACCCCGACAAGCGCCGCTGGGGCGGCGACCGTCCGCGCGGTCCCTTCCGCGCCATCTGGCGCAATATCGGCGCGACCAAGCCCTACAGCGACGACAGCACCACGGTCGAAGGTTACATTAACGGTCCCGACGCCGTCGCCGCTTATACCTGGCTCTGGGATCTGGTCGACAGCGGCGCCACGCCGACGCCGGCTGATATCGAAGTGCTTGGCACCGAGGGCACGGGTCCAGTCGATTTATTCATCGCCGGCAGATTGGGCATGGCCACGCTGAACAACGGTCACATGATCACGGCCGCGAACGCCGGCGTCAACTTCGGCGTCGTGCCAGAGCCGCATGTGCCAGGAAACGAGCGTTTCGTCCATGCCTGGGCGCTGCGCGCTTCGATCTGGGCGGGCACGGAACATCCCGACGAAGCCTACGAGTTCCTCAGCTTCTGGGCAGGACCCGAAGGCCAGCGCATCAACATGGAAATCGGCGCGCTGATGCCATCCTTGCCCGCCGTCCTTGAAGACTATCCAGATGCCGAAGCCGACTACTTCCAGGGCTTTATGGGCGTGCTCAACGCCACCCAGACAGCCGAATGGCGCGCGACCCATCCCTGCTGGCGCGGCGCTGTCATCCGCGCCGTCAGCGATGCCTGGGATCTGATCATGCTGGGCGAAATCGCGCGCGACGAAGTCCAAGCCACGCTGGACGCCATGGTCGAGCCGGGGCAAGCAGCGCTCGATGAATGCGTGCCGCGCTTGGGCGGGTAGCGCTGACGCAGCTATGGGGTCTGCCACCGGCGTAGGTCAGTGTCTATGTGGCCTGACCCCTGCGTATATCATATATTTTGAGAATTGTAGGGGCGACCCAATGGGTCGCCCGCATCTAGCGCAAGACGCGATTTATGCTGTCTCTCTGGCGCAACATGACGACCCAAGAGCGCCGGGACGCCAAGACTGGCTACCTGGCGCTTTCTCCCTGGATGGCGGGTTTCGTCATTTTCTACGCCTTCCCTATCCTCGCCACCTTCTACTTCAGCTTGACGCAATGGACCCTGGTTGATCAACCGGTTTGGATCGGGCTGGACAACTACGTGCGCATGTTCACGCGCGATCCGCTCTTCGTCAGCTCGCTGAAAGCGACCACGCTCTTCGTCGCCCTCTCCTTGCCCCTGAAGCTGGTGCTGGGCTTGATGCTCGCGCTGCTGCTCAATCTCAAGATCCCCGGCATGAACGTCTTCCGCACTGTCTTTTTCATTCCAGCCGTCATATCGGGCGTGGCGGTCTCCTTGATGTGGATCTGGTTTCTCAATCCGGATACGGGCGTGGTCAACACCTTGCTGCACTATATTGGCGTGCAAGGTCCCTACTGGTTCTGGGATCTGAATTGGGCCCTGCCTTCGGTCGCGATCATGAGCATCTGGAAGGTCGGCGGCGCGGCGATCATCTATCTCGCCGGTTTGCAGAATATCCCGGCCCATCTTTACGAAGCGGCCGAGATTGACGGCGCCGGGAAGTGGAGCCGCTTCTGGCGCATCACCCTGCCCCTCTTGACGCCCACCCTCTTCTTCCAGCTCATCATCGAGCTCATCGACGCTTTCAAGATCTTCACCGAAGCCTTTGTCATCACCAAAGGCGGTCCGCTGAAGGCGACTTATTTCTTCCTCTACTATTTTTACGAAGAAGCCTTTCGCAACTTCAATATGGGTTACGCCTCGGCTTTGGCGCTCTTCCTGCTGGTAGTCATCATGGGCTGCACTGTCTTTGTTTATCGCACCTCGGGACGATGGGTTTTCTATGAGAGTTGACGACGGGGCTTTGTCCATCCAGCAGCAATTGCGGCGGAGCGCGGCCCGGCGGCGAAGTCAGCGCCTGGTCGGCTATGCCCTCGTCTACGCCGTGATGATCTTGCTGGCGCTGCTCTTCATGTTGCCGATATTCTGGATGGCATCGACCTCGCTAAAACTGCCGCGAGAGATCTTCGCCTGGCCGCCCGAATGGATCCCAAGTTCGCCGCAATGGGGCAACTATGCTGAAGCCTTTGGCAAATACCCGCTGGGGCGCTACATGCTCAACAGCGCCATTCTCGTCGCCGCCAATATCATTGGCGGGCTGATTTCCGTGCCCATTATCGCCTATGGCTTCGCGCGTTTCGAGTTCCCTTTCAAGCACGTCCTTTTTCTCTTGATGCTCAGCACGATGATGGTTCCTGGACACATCAAGCTCATCCCCATGTTTTGGCTCTATCAAAAGCTGGGACTCATCGACACCTACTGGCCCCTGATACTGCCCGCCTATTTCGGCAATCCCTTCTTCATCTTCTTGATGACGCAATTCATGAGAACCATCCCGCGCGAATTGGACGACGCCGCGCGCATCGATGGCGCCGGCGCCTGGGGCATCCTCTTCCGCATCATCATTCCCCTCTGCCGACCGGCTCTTACCGTGGTCGTGGTCTTCACCTTCGTCTGGGTTTGGAACGATTTCCTGGAGCCGATCATCTTCTTGCGCGATTGGGATTCCTATCCCATTTCCGTGGGGCTGGCGTTTTTCCAGGGGCGCTACAGCGTCGAATGGCACCTCTTCATGGGCGCGACGCTGGTTTCCATCATCCCGATCCTGGTGGTCTACTTCTTCGCCCAGAAGCATCTCATCGGCGGGCTGGCTTCAATCGGCATCAAAGGCTGAGGCGCCGCCCTCACTTCGCCTTGCGCCCCCGATAGCTGAGCAGAATCACCGTGGCGAATAGGCCTGAAGCCGCCCAGAGCAGAAAGGGCGCATTTAGCTCAATTGTGGACAAGGAATTGCCGATTGGCGGCATGATGGTCCCGCCCAGGTTTTGCAGTACGCCGCCGAAGCCCAGCGCGCTGCCCATAAAAGCGACTTCCAAGCCCTCCACCTCGGTGATCGAGGCGCCCATCAAAGCCATGAAGCTGTCAAAGCAGCAGCCGGCGATCACCATTGCCAATATCACAACCCAGTAGTTTTCCCCAGCGGCGAACATCAACAGCGTGCCCAGCGCCATCATCGTCGTGCCGAATGCCATCACCAACCGCCGGTTGCCCAAACGATCCGACAGATGCGAGACCGGTACCACGCCAATCAAACTAGCCAGGAAGAAAACCGGGATTGCGCTGTCGGCATCGACAGCCTCCCAACCAATCTCGCGCAGATAGGTCGGCACATAGCCCACCAGACTGTTCATCAGCCCCACCACGCCAAAGACCGCCAGCGCGATCGTCCACAGTTCGCGGAAGCGGGTGACATAATGCAAGTTAGAGACGACGTGCCGCATATTGAGACGCTTGGTTCCGCGTTTCAAGTCCACAGGCGGATGCGCGACCGCCCAAATGAGCGCCAGGACGACCGAGCAAAGGCCAAGAAAAATCAGCACCGCCCGCCAGCCGCCGAAAAGCGGTGACAGCACCGTCGCGCTCAAACGCGAGCCGAGCATCGCCCCAGTAGCGAAACCCGCGGACATAACGCCGGCGGCGAATCCCAACTGCCGCGAAGAAAACCATTCACGATTCAGCTTGATGAAATTCATCGGCAGGATCGGCTGCACCACGCCAAACAGAAACGAGAACAGAAAAAGTGACCAAAAATCAACGGCCAAACCGCGCAATGCGCCCGTGAGACCCGTCGCCAGACATAGTACCACCAGCATGCGGCGCGTGCCGAAATAGTCGACGAAACTGCCGCCCAATAACGACGTGAAGATGCCCATCACCGTGCCGACGCCCCAAATGACGCCGATCTGTATCAGATCAAGATCAAGCGACTCGGCGATCTCGCTGAACATCGCCGACAAACCGGCTGTGGGGAAACCCATAGCAATGAAGCCCGAAAGGCTCACCATCGCCAGCATCACCCAGCGATAAGGCGAATGCTGACGGTCATTTGGATCTATGAGAGGGGGCATCTACGGCCTTAAGCCTGATGTGCTCGGTCGCAACCGTCTCATGGTATCGCAAAGCAAGACGATGGCAAGGGACAGGAGAATGGACTGTTGAAATCCCTGCTCGAATTATGGCAAGCGCGGCTTGCGCTTGCGGTAGCCGAGCAGGACCACGGTGGCGAAGAGTCCCGATGCCGCCCAGAGCAGGAAAGGCGTACTCAAGCTGATGGCGCTAAGCGCATTGCCAATTGGAGGCAACAGGGAAGAGCCGAGGTTCTGCAGCACGCCGCCGAAGCCCAGGGCGCTGCCCATCAGAGCAATGTCCAAGCCCTCAACTTCGGTGATCGAAGCGCCCTTTAGCGCCATGAAGCTGTCGAAGCAGAAACCGGCCAGCGCCATCGCCAGCATCACGCCCCAGAAGCTGTCGCCAACGGCGAACATCAACAGCGTGCCCAGCGCCATCATGGTCGTGCCAAATGCCATAACCAGCCGCCGATTGCCCAGCCTGTCGGACAGATGCGAGATGGGCACGACGCCGATGAGACTGCAAAGGAAGAATATGGTGAGGGCAGTATCGGCGTTGATAGCCTCCCAGCCAATCTCGCGCAGATAGGTCGGCACGTAACCGACCATGCCGCGCATGAGCCCCAGCACGCCGAAGACAGCCAGGGCGATGACCCACAACTCGCGAAAGCGCATGACATAGCGCAAATTGGCGAGCACGGTTTTGATTTCCAGTCGCTGGTCGCGCCGCCTTTCCGCCGGTGGATGTACGAGCGCCCAGAGAATAGCGAGAATGATGGCGCAGAGGCCGAGAAAGATCAGCACCGCCCGCCAGCCGCCCAGCAGCGGCGAAAGCACGGTGGCGCTCAAACGCGAGCCCAGCATTAAGCCAGTGGCGAAACCGGCCGACATGACGCCGGCGGCGAAGCCCAATTGGCGCGAACGAAACCACTCCCGATTGAGCTTGACGAAATTCATCGGCAAAATCGGCTGCACCATGCCGAAAAGAAACGAAGAAAAGAAAAGCGACCAGAAATCAAAGGCGAAACCGCGCAGGGCTCCGCTGACGCCTGTCGCCAGGCAGAGCAAAACCAGCGTTCGCCTTGTGCCAAAATAGTCGATGAAGGCGCCGCCCAGCAGCGATGTGAAGATGCCCATCAAGCTGCCCACGCCCCAGATCATACCGATCTGTATCAGATCGAGATCGAGCGTATCGGCAATCTCGCTGAACAGGGCGGAAATACCGGTGGTAGGGAAACCCATTGCGATGAAGCCGGAAAGCGTCACCAATGCCAATATGACCCAGCGATAGGGCGACTCCTGGCGCTGGCTTTGATCGAGCGCGGTTTTGATCACGACGGTTCCGGGGTCCTTGGATGGCGGGTAACGCAGGTATGGTATCGGATTGCTGCTTGATAACAAGGGACAGGCGCTCCCTCAACCCGCCACCCTGCCCGACAATAAGCTCGGCTGCTACCCGCACCGGCTTATTTGCCTTGAAATAGACCACTGTTAGGATTCCGAAACACAAATGACAATTAGTTGTAGGAAAAGCTTTTGGCTCTATAATTCAGGTTACTTAACTGACGCTTATGAATGGCATGATTTGTGGTTTTTGGCTGGTTGAATCTAAAAGTCAACAGTGAGCGGCTGCAGGCGGATTTCGACGCCTTGGCAGAGATCGGCGTGACGATGGGTGGCGGCGTGTCGCGCCTGGCGCTCTCGAACGAAGACCTGGCCGCGCGTTCCTGGTACGCCGACCGGATTGAAGAAGCGGGACTGCAAATCCGCGACGATGAGGCTGGTAATCTGAGCGGCCTGCTCTGCAGCGATGATCCAAAAGCCAAGACCCTGATGCTCGGCTCGCATTTGGATACCGTGCCCAATGGCGGGCGCTACGACGGCGCGATTGGCGTATTGATCGCCCTGGAATGTCTGCGGCGCATCCGAGAATCCGGCATCAAGCCGAAATACCACCTGGAAGCGATCAACTTCACCGATGAAGAAGGCACCTGGCATTCGCTCTTCGGCAGCAATGCGGTCATAGGCAATCTATCGGCCGATGATCTCAACGACTCCTTGCAAGCCAACGGCGCCTTCCGGGCCGCGCTCTATCGCGCTGGCATCCGCCCGGACGAGATCCAACGCGCCCAGCGCAATCCGGACGATATCCTGGGCTACCTCGAAGTGCATATCGAGCAAAGCAGCAGCCTGCACGAACAGGGCGCCGAACTGGGCATTGTGGACAGGATCGTCGGGCGCAGCACCTATAACGTGACCTTTTACGGTGAGGCGGCGCACGCCGGCACCACCACAGCGGAAGAACGCCGCGATGCCTTGCAAGGGGCGGCGGCGTTCATTATTTTGGCGCATAAGCTGATCACCGAAGAGTATCCCGAAGGCGTGATCAATTGCGGGCATGTCGGCGTCAAGCCGGATACATTTAACGTCGTGCCAGCGGAAGCCTCTTTGCGCATCGAATTCCGCCATCCCGATACGACGATGTTGACCGAGATGGAAGCGCGCTTGATCCGCCTGACGCAGGACTGCGCCAAGAGTTATCGCTTGTCGGTGGGGGTCGACCGGGTCCTGCGCCGCGAAGCCGAGCAGATGTCGCCGAATCTGGTGCACCATTTCGAGCAAGCCTGCCGCCTGGAAAAAGTCAGTTACATGACCATCGCCAGTTATAGCGGGCACAATGCCCAGATCATGAACCAGATGGTGCCGGCCGGCATGATCTTCTTGCCCTCGGTGGATGGCATCAGTCATAATCCCAAAGAATTCACCGAGTGGCGCCATGTCGAGGTCGGCGCCAATGTGCTCTTGCGCACGATCTTGCAATTGGCGGTGTGACTCATCTCCATTCCCCATCAAGAGCTGAGGAGCGGACATGATTGAAGTAACGCGATACGACAGCGACGGGTCAGCTAGTAGTTAAACCCTACAAGGATCATTTATATCGAAAATTGTAGGGGCGACCTATCAGGTCGCCCGAAAATCGCCGAAATAAATACAGGTTTTGCAGCGATTTCTTGGCCGATGAAAACCGTCCCTCCTCAGCCGAGGCCTCAGGGTGGGAACGCCAACCGACAATCCGGACGATAGGCAGGGACGACCCTACGCGCGCCGCCGGATCGCCCGCAAACACGACTGAAGGAACGGTGAGCAAGCATGAAACACCTCACAAGACGCGAAAGAGAAAAAGAGATGCGGGCCGCGGGACGGCTGCCCAACGGGCAATCGCTGACGGAGAAGTTCCCGGTGCTGACCTACGGGCCGACGCCCAGATTTGATCCCCAAAGCTGGGACTTGCGCGTCTTCGGCGAGGTCGCGGCGGAAAGGCGCTGGACCTGGGAGGAATTCCTGCAACTGCCGACGGGCCAGATGACAGTGGATATCCACTGCGTCACCCGCTGGAGCAAGTTCGATACCAGTTGGGAAGGCGTAATGTTCAAAGACTTCCTGCGCCAACTGGACTTGAAGCCGACGGCGCGCTACGTCATCGCCCACTGCGAATACGGCTATACCACCAATTTGCCGCTCGAGATCATGGACGATGACGATGTCATGCTGGCTTACAAATACGAAGGGAAGTTCCTGCACGAACCCGAGCTGATGGAACACGGCGGTCCCTTGCGCACGGTGGTGCCCAAGCGCTATTTCTGGAAGAGCGCCAAGTTCCTGCGCGCCCTCGAATTCAGCCCGGCGGACAAACCCGGCTTTTGGGAACAAGGTGGTTATCACAACGACGGCGACTTCTGGAAAGAAGAGCGCTTCCAGCGCCGCGGCTTCTTCTAAAGCCGTAACCCGCCGCGCGCCCGAATTCAGCCCCGTTGACAAGCCGGATTCTGGGATTTCCGCCCCCCGTTGAGCGGGGGGACCGAGGGGGGACCAGGTGGTTATCACAACGACGGCGACTTCTGGAAAGAAGAGCGCTTCCAGCGCCGCGGCTTCTTCTAATGCTGTAACCACGTGCGCGCCCGACTTCAGCCCGGTTGATAAACCCGGATTCTGGGATTTCCGCCCCCCATTGAGCGGGGGGACCGAGGGGGGACCAGGCGGGTATCACAACGACGGCGACTTCTGGAAAGAAGAGCGCTTCCAGCGCCGTGGCTTCTTCTAAAGCCGTAACCCGCCGCGATGACATAATTCCCGACCGGTAGGGGCGCCCGCACTCTTAACCACCGAGGACACCGAGTTTGTTAAAACACAAACGCGCTGGAGCTCCCCCCTAATTCAGATGAATTTGGGGAAAATTGAAAAACGCGACCAAATAGTCGCCTTTTCAAACCCAAGCCCTGCTACACTGCCTTAACTGAATACCTATCAAAGGAAAAACACATGCACTCCAAATACTCCGACGCCCAAAAACAAGAAGCCTTGGGAATGATCGAACTCGGTGACAGTATCAGCTTTGTTCACTTCAGCACGGGCATTCCCGAACGCACCCTGCGCAGTTGGCGAAAACAACTGCGCGACCAGACAGATTGCCAAACTGCCGAAAAAACATTTTCGACGGCGGCAAGCCGGCAATCGAGCGTGCGCGCGCCCGGTCAAAATCCGTCCGGAGACGATACAAACGACAATGAAGACGCCGACAACACAGCCGAAGACGACTACGCCGACTTTGCTTATATCCGCGAACAACTCATGAAACACGCCCGACAAATGGCTGCCGACCTCCGTCCGGGCGAACAGGATAGCAACCGCCGCACCCTCGCGCTTAGCCGTGTCCTGGATCGCATTCAATGGCTCGACGAACTCCTGCCCGGCCGACTGCCCGAACAGACGATCCGCTTCGAGCATTTCTACGACGGCGAAGTCCAGGAACACCCGCCTTGGCACGGCGCATCCGAAACCGAAGAGGCGAAATTCCTTAGGTCCCCGGAATATCTCCTGGGCGCCGCGGAAGGAAACCCGCCGCCGCTGCCAACACAAGACGAAACCAATACGACTATCGACATCTGGGACACCGAATCCTCATGAATGCCATGGCACATCTCTCGCTGCCCGCAGCGCTCTCAATGGCAAAAGACTATTCTTGCGCGCCTGACTTCAATGCCCGTCGCGCCCTTCGTGCCTTCGTGGTGAAAAAACGCCCTCTGCGCCTCCGCGCCTCTGTGGCTAATATCCCTGTGGTAAAATCGCACAGCAACGAAAGGAGCCAGCCATGACCGACAAGCCCAATTGGCGCGAAAATGGCGTCCGCATCGTCCGGGGCGACGAACTCGATACCAATACGCCGCAGACCCCGGGCATGACCCGCGCCGCCGCCATCAACCAAGCCAAAGCCGGCGCGGAGAAACTCTGGGCTGGCACCGTCAATATCGAACCCGACGCCAAAACCGGCGCCCATCACCATGGCGAATTGGAAAGCGTCATCTACGTCGTCAGCGGACGCGCCCGCATGCGCTGGGGAGACAAGCTCGAGTACGTCGCCGAAGCCGATGCCGGCGATTTCATCTACGTGCCGCCTTATGTGCCCCACCAGGAAATCAACGCCAAACCGGACGAGCCGCTCATGTGCGTCCTCGTCCGCAGCGATCTGGAAGTCATCGTCGTCAACCTCGATATCGAACCCGCCGAGACCTCGGAAACCACCTGGATCGGTCCCAACCACCCGGCGGATTCGGAGTAATCAGCCATTGACGCAACTGCAATCGCGCCCGTCTCGACCGCCTTTACGGGAGCAAGCGCCGCGCCGCATCCAGGCTCCGCGGCACGCCAACGCTCACCGGATCATCCGCGCCTTCGTATTCCAGCGACAGCCAACCCGCGTAGCCAATCTCATCCAAGAGCGCGATCATCGCGGGCAAGTCCACCAAGCCCTCGCCGATCACCGAACCGGTCAGCAGTTGTCCATCGGGATCGGCGAAAATATGACCCGGCTCGTCAGCAGCGGCGCGGCGTATGTCCTTCAAGTGCGCCAGCGCGATCAGATCTGCCAGGTCCCGCGCCGCCTCGAGCGGGTCCTGCCCCACGGGCAGGAAGTTCCCCGTATCCAGGTTGACGCGCAGCGCCGGCGAGCCCACGCGCTCGATGATGTCGCGCACTTGATCGCTGCGCCCGGCAAAGCGCCCGTGATTCTCCAGCGCCAGCGTGACGCCCTGACGCTCGGCATAGGCGGCGCCCGCCGACAAACCCTCGAGGATCCAAGACAGGCCTTCGTCTTGACTCAGTCCCTCCAGGTAACTCCCGCTAAACACGCGCATCAGGTTCACGTCCAGAGCCAGCGCAGTGTCCACGCCGCGCTTGAGGTCATCCAGTTCGCGCCGCCGGTCAGCTGCATCAGGACGGATGAAGTTGTTGCTGATCGAATAGACCGCCATCTCCAGACCGGCGTCAGCCATCCGCGCCTTGACCAACGGTATCTCGCGCTCGGCATCGTCCCAAAAGACGTCAAGCAGTTCGACGCCGGCGACCGCTTGCGACGCCGCGAAATCAATGAAGCCTATCAGGTCCATTTCACCAGCTTGCACCGTCGACACTACGCTCCACATGCTCAAGCTCAGTTTCATGATTGCTTCCCCGCAGATTCATATGCGCTTTCGATGACCCGCATCACCGCCAGCCCGTCCGCGCCAGAAACAAGCGGCTTCGCCCCGCTTTCGACGCAGCGCAAGAAATGATCGGCTTGCGCGACAAAGCGATCGGGCGCGTCAAAGAATTGCGCCGTCCAGTCGTCGTCATCCGCCAGCCGATAGCGCAATCCAGCGTCGGCGTCGTAGTCGATCACCGCCTGCCCTTCCGTGCCGTGGATCCGCACGATCGCCTCCGCCACCGGCGTCACCCAACTGCAGTTCAACGAGCCGATGACGCCGCTTTCGCTTTGTACGAGCAGCGAGGCGCTGTCTTCCACGTCAATCGGCAAGGCCGCGGACACAAAAGCCCCCGTCCGATTGATCTCGTCGCCGGTCAAGGCGCGGAAGATATCGATGCTGTGCACCAGCGTGTCGATCAAGATGCCGCCGCCAGCGATATCGGCTTCGGTGAACCAGGATTTGCCGGCGCGGGCAAAACGAAAGGCGAAGCGATTCTCGATCTGCGCCAGCTCGCCCAGCTTCCCGCCCTGTATCAAGTCTTGCGCCGCTCGCAGGGGCGCATGAAAGCGGTGACAGAAGGCGAATTGCAGCAGCTTGCCCCGCATGGCGTCGACGATGGCTTGCGTCTCCGCCAGGGTGCGCGCCGGCGGCTTCTCGCAGAGGACGGCGATGTCGCGCGCCGCTGCCGCCCGAACCGCGGGCAAATGATATTTCGGCGGCGTGCAGACGCTGACGGCATCGGGCTTCACGGCGTCCAGCATGGCTTCGGCATTGGCGAATACCTCGCCGCCATATGTCGCCGCCTTTTCCCGCGCCGCCGTCTCAACGACATCGGCGATGCCCACGATCTCGCAGCGCCCGGCATGGGCGGCATAAGCGCCCAAATGAATTCCGCCGATACCGCCCGCGCCGATCACCGCCACTCGTATTTTTACCATTCGCTACCCTTTCAAGCCGGTCAACGCGATACCGCGCACGAATGTCTTCTGCGTGAAGAAAAACAGCACAATCGTCGGCAGCATCGCCAGGGTCGACGCCGCCATCATCAATTGCCACTGCGCGCCGTACATATTCTGGAACAGTTTCAAGCCCAGCGAGATCGTCCAATCTTGCTGATTCTGCAAATAAATCAAGGGTCCCAGGAAGTCGCGGTAGGTCTGCACGAAGGTGAAAAGCGCCACCACCGCCAGCGCCGGACGCATCAGCGGAATCATCACATGCCACAAAATGCTCAACTCGCTCGCCCCGTCAATTCGCGCCGCGTCGCTCAACTCCTGCGGGATCGTCAGCAAGAACTGCCGCAAAAGAAAAACATAGAGCGCGCTGCCGAAGAAATGCGGCACAACCAGCGGCAAAAATGTACCCACCCAGCCCAGGTCTTTGAAGATCAAATAGAGCGGGATCAAGGTCACCTGCGACGGCAGCATGATCGTGCTCAGATAAATGAGAAAGACGATATTGCGACCGGGCCATTGAATCCGCGCGAAGCCATAAGCGATGAAAGTGCAAGACAGCACCGTACCCAGCACCGTCAAGCCGGAGATGGCAATCGTATTCCACATATAACGCCAGAAGGGAATATAGGTCGTCGAATCGGCGAAGTTATGCCATTGCGGGTTCGGCGGGATGATCGGCGGCGGCTGCGCGAAAATCTCCACATCCGTTTTCAGCGCCGTCACCAGCAGCCAATACAGCGGGAAGATATAAGCGACCGCCATGATGATAACAATCGTATAAGCGATCGTCCGCTTGATCCGATCCTGAATGATGCGGTTTTCCTGCCAAGGGATGGCTGTCGTCACCTGGTTTGCCAAGCCTCCATTTTGCGGAGCCAGTTACGCGCCGAGCGGCTAATTCTCCGCGTGATAATAGACCCAGCGCGCCGTCTTGAACAAGAACAGCGTGGCTACAAGAACAATCATGAACAGAATCCAGGCTTGCGCGCTGGCATAGCCCATCTTGAACTGCTGAAAAGCGGTTTGATACAAGTACATCGAATAGAACATCGCCGAGTTGGCGACGCCGCCCGCCGACCCGTCGCGCGTCGCCGTCATCACCCAGGCTTCTGTGAAGTATTGGAAATAACCGATCACGTTGACTATGATCGTGTAAAAGATCACCGGGCTGATCATCGGCAGCGTGATTCTGAAGGTCTTTTGAATGGCGTTCGCCCCGTCGAGCTCAGCCGATTCCAACAGGTCATAAGGCACATCCTGCAGGCTCGCCAGATAGATCAGGATCGTGTTGCCGCCGAACCAGGCGCCCATGAAGATCAACGACGGCTTGACCCAGTTTGGGTCGGTCAGCCAGCCGATTGGCGACAAACCGATAAACCTCAAAAACTCGTTCAAGATGCCGAACTGACCGTTGAAGATCCACAGCCAGACAATGGTCGAGGCGACCACGGGCGTGATCGACGGGACATAGAAAATGCTGCGATAGATTGACAGTCCCTTGATCTTGGTATTGAGCAGCAGCGCCATCAACATGTTGAAGACCAGATGAATCGGCAAACCGATCAAAACCATGTACAGCGTATTCTGAATGCCGATTTTGAAGACGCGGTCTTCCAGAAGGAACAAATAATTGTTCAAGCCGACGTAACGCGGCGGCTGCAAAATGTTATAGCGCGTGAAGCTGTACTGCAGCGACTGTATGATCGGACCGATATTGAAGACGAAAAAACCGATGATCGCCGGCGAAATGAAGAGCAAGCCGACGACGAGCGACCGCCTCTGCCGCTTGGTGAGTCTGGGTATTCTTAGTGAGATGGTCATGGGAAAAACAGCCCCGCCGCAAAGCCCTCCCCAAGCGCCGGTATCTACGCGGCGCATAAAGAGGGAAGGGCTTAACTAATTCGCCAATCCGCCGTCTAGCTCCCCTTCCCTCATTTTGGGGAAGGGGATGGGGGATGGGGGTATACCTACATCATCGCCATGTCCAGCTCGCGCTGAACTTCCTCGGTGACGCGATCCAGCGCTTCCTGCGCCGTCAGTTGACCGGCTTTCACCGCTGTCTCGGCTTCGCCCAGGCGCGAATTGTAGAAGTCGTTCACCGGAATCTTGGGCGGACCAAAGGCGTTCGGTCCGTTCAGCAAGTCCAGCGCCAGTTGGAAGCGATGATCGCTGACGAAGCGCTCCGCTGTCGCGGCCGCCACCTTGGGCGGGATGTTCTGAATATTGAAGCAGAACTCGCCCATGTGCTCGTCTTCGCTCAGCCAACGGATGAACTCCCAAGCCGCGTCCGGATTGATCACGCCGGTAGGAATCGTGAAGACGCTGCCGCCGAAGGTCGTGGCGTTGGGACGCCCGCCATCCGGATAGGGCGCCGGGATCATATCCATCTCGAGATCGGGCGCGAACTTCTTCTGGAACTGGATGAACCATTCGCCGACTTGCTTGAAGCCCTCCTTGCCGACGAAGAAGGGATTCTGCGTACTAAGGTAATCACCGAAACCGCTGGTGAAAGCCGCGACCTTTTCCGGTCCCAGCCGTTCCCAGTATCCCGCCATCCATTCGAGCGCGGCCACGATCGCCGGATCGTTCGCGGTGATCGTCTGGCTGTCTTCGTCATAGAATGTGCCGCCGAAGACGACTCCCCACCATTGGATATTGGCCGGCAGTAGACCGACGCGTTCGATATTGCCATCGCCGTCGATGACCTCATAGGCTTGCGAAACTTCGTCAAGCTCGTCGATGCTGGTCGGAGGTTCGCTGAATCCCAGTTCCGCCATAGCCGGCGGCGAGAAGGCCAAAACGCGCGCGTTGGAGGTACACATCAAACCCCAAAGCTCGCCGTTATACCACCAGTTGTTCCACAACTGCGGGAAATACTCCGACCCGTCTATGCCAGCCGCTTCCGCATAAGCGGTCAAGGGCGTCAAGGCGCCTTGCGAAGCGATCTGCACCAATTGGTGCAGCCAGACTGCTGAAACCACATCCGGCGGATTGCCGCCAGCGATAGCCGTCAGCACCTTCTCGTATTGGCCGAACACAGTCGTCATATTGACGTAGACATTCCCGTGCTCTTCGTTGAACTGATCGACCAGACCCTGCAAAACATCAAACTCGAAGCCGCTCCAGCCCGTCCAATAATTGAGAAATGCCTGCTCTTGCGCGTAGGTCAAACCGGCCGGCATGGCGGATATGCCCGCTGCCGTGCCCGCCGCCAAACTCGCCCGCAGGAAGTCCCGCCGCGAAATTCCTTTGTCACTCATAGTTCACTCCTTCACTAATGCCTTACGTTAACCGTGAGCCCTACCGGGCAATTACCGCCCGAATTGAGCGAATTGCAGCCTTTCCTACCCCATCTGTACTAGAATAAGAAGCGTAGCCGCAACTATCGATGATTTTGACTGGCCAACGCAATTCTGTCAAATTGCGTTGGCTTTGGCAAAGGCCGCGCCCAGGGCAATCGCTGCAAAATGGTGTTACTAGAAGGATATGTAATCAAACTGAAAATTAACCACAGAGACGCAGAGAGCGCAGAGAAAAAGCTTCTTATTGAAAATATAGGCTTAGTTGTCAAATCAGATTTGGCGCCAGGTCAAAAGTTATGCTCGTAACTTTTTGGATTAGATTTAGAGGAGCTTTGCACTGTAAAAAACTTAAACTCTGTGTCCTTCGTGTCTTTGTGGTGAAAACAATTTGAAGCGATTGGCCTGTGGTCGGGCCAACGATTCGCGCAATTTCGAAGGCAGACCAAAGACAGATCCAGCGAACTGGAATAGCCGCATGAACCTTGAGAGCAAGTCCCAAGAAAACCAAATGAAGCAGGAGTTCATGAACATCGCGCTGGCATTGGTGAGCCTGGCGCTTTGGGCTTTCATCGCGCTGGGCGATCTGCTGCCCGGCAGCTTGCCCAATATCATCATGTTTGATGCCGTCATCATGATCGCCATCTGCGGCATCTGCTTTTTCATCAAATCACGCAGCTTCAATTTCGCCTGTTTGTTCTTCGTCTTTTGCATCGCGCTTATCGCCGCGCAGATCTATATCGCCAGCAGTTATACGCCCGTCCTGTATCTGATCCCGGCCAGCCTGATCATTGCGGTCATCTTGCTGCCTCTGCCCTGGATCGCGCTATCGGTGGTCATCAACGCGCTCTTTGTCCTGGCCTTCGCGCCAAGCCAGCACGCCCTTTTCCTGCTGGTCTTGATGACACTGCAACTGGCGATCGTCGGCACCCTCAAGCGCTACTTCGCTAAAGAGTTGGAAATCAGCCAGGGCTTTCAGGACTACGCGGCCGATCAAATGCGCGCCGCCCGCGAAAGCCGCGCCGAACTGGTGCTGATTTCCAAGCAGTTACAGGAAACGCAAGAACGCCTGCGCGTCACCAACAAGAAGTTGGAAATCGCCTTTGAACAAGCCGAGGAATCCCGTCAACTCAAGGCGCGCTTTGCGGCGAACGTCAGCCACGAGTTGCGCACGCCCATCAACCTTATCGTCGGCTTCAGCGAGGTGATGATCCTGGCTCCGGAACTCTACGATCAGCCGCTGCCATCCAGCTATCGCGCCGATGTCCACGCTGTCTATCGCAACGCCAAACACCTGCAAAACCTCATCGACGATGTGCTCGATATCTCCCAGTTGGAAGCGCGGCACCTGGCCATCGTCAAACAAAAAGCCAGCCTAGGCGACTGCCTGCGCGAATCCGCCAATATGGTCGCGGACTTGATCGAAAAAAAGGGACTGGATTTTCAACTGGATATCCCCGACGATCTGCCGGACCTGTGGTTCGATCCCGTCCGCATCCGGCAGATACTGCTGAATCTGCTCGTCAACGCCACGCGCTTCACCAGCCAAGGCGGCATCACAATTGCCGTATCAGTCGAAGACGGTCAAGTAGTCACCAGCGTCATCGATACCGGCATCGGTTTGAGCAAAGACGATATTAAGCGCGTCTTTGAGGAATTCTATCAAGTCGAGGGCGGCGCGCCTTTCGTCGACAAGGGCTCCGGCTTGGGTCTGACGCTCAGCCGCGAGCTAATTCGCCTGCACGGCGGCGAAATGAGCGCGAGCAGCGCCGGCGTCGCTGGCGGGGGCAGCCGCTTTTCGTTCTCGTTACCGACCACCAGCAACCTGGTCTCCCAGATGCCGATCTGGGACCAGCCAAGCAAGACAACCAGCGCTGAAAAGCGCGTCCTGGTCGTCGACGACGATGAAGCGATCACTACCTTTTTCTCGCGCTATCTGAAGGCGCATAATGTCGTCGCCTGCAATAGCGAAGTCCAAGCGCTGCGACACATCGACGAGTTCGAGCCGGACGTGCTGCTGCTGGCGCAGAATCACCAATATCAGCGCCTGCAGAAGCGGATCGACGCCCTAAATCTCGCGCTGAACGTCATCACCTTGCCCATGCCCAGCGGCCGCGCAGCCATCCGACAACGTGGCATCAGCGATTACCTGGTCAAGCCGGTTTCCCGCGAAATGCTGCAGAAAGCACTTGCCCGCTACGGCGAGGCGGCGACTTCAATCATGATCATCGACGATAACCGAGACATCGCGCGCCTCTTCACGCGGACGCTGCACAGCCTGGATGAGCGCTACCGGGTCCGCGCGGCTTATGGCGGCGCCGACGGCATTGCCATGATGGAAGGCGAGCCGCCCGACCTATTGATCCTCGATGTGCTGATGCCTGGTATGGACGGATTCGCCGTGATCGAAGCCATGCGCGGTGTGCCCAAGCTGCGCGATATCCCGATCATTCTGGTATCGGCCAAGGGCGCCAGCGAATCAATCACGCCCAATATCTACGGCGATATTACACTCGCGCGCAAAAGCGGCTATTCACCGATCCAGTTGATCAGCAGCGTACAGGCGCTTATCGACGGCATCCGACATCCGGCGAATCTGGATCTGACGCGGACGCAGGGCGCCCTAAATGGAGGAGGTAATCTTCGATGACCATTCGATTAGGATTGGAAGTCTTTCTGGAAGAGGCAGCCGAAAGCGTGGCCGGCAAGCGACTGGGGCTTGTGGCTTGCCCCAGCAGCGTCGATCGCGAATTGCGGAGCAGCGTCGAGCGCCTTCATCGGCACCCCGCCATTGACCTTGTCGCGCTATTTGGTCCCGAACACGGGCTGCGTGGCGAGGCGCAAGCCGGCGCGCCCGTGGCGACCTATAAGGATGCATTGACCGGGCTGCCCGTCCACAGCCTGTATGGCGACACCCGCTGGCCCACACCCGACATGCTGCGCGGCATCGACGCCATCATCATAGACTTGCAGGACGGCGGCGTACGCTTCTATACATTTTTGGCGACCGCGCTCTATGTCATGGAAGCCGCGGCCGCGGCGGGCTACAAGGTCATCTTGCTCGATCGGCCAGCGCCCATAACCGGCGACCGCATCGAAGGACCGATGCTGGACGCGGATTTCGCCTCCTTTGTGGGACCCTATCCCATGCCCATCCGCTATGGCATGACCATCGGCGAAATGGCGCAAATGGCCAATACCGAATACGACATCAACTGCGATCTGACAGTGATAGCGATGGAGGGCTGGAGGCGCGACATGTGGTTCGATGATACCGGCTTGCCCTTCGTTCCGTCGTCGCCCAATCTGCCCACGCTGGATGCCATGACCCTTTATCCCGGCGCCTGTTTGATCGAGGGCAGCAATCTATCCGAAGGACGCGGCAGCACCAAGCCCTTCGAATACATCGGCGCGCCCTGGATTGATGCCCCACAGCTTGCCGACCAATTGAACGACCTGGACCTGGAGGGCGCGCGCTTTCGTCCGGTCTATTTCGTCCCGACCTTCAGCAAATATCAGGGCGAGTTATGCGCCGGCGCGCATATTCATGTGACGGATCGCGAGCGCCTCCAGCCGGTCGCGGTGATCCTGAACTTGCTGCAAGCGGTGATCGAAAATTACCCGGAGGACTTCGCCTGGCGCGCGCCCTGGTCGGCCGGGTCAACGGCGCCGATTGATTTGCTCTCCGGCGGGACTGCCATCCGCGAAGGTCTGGACGCGCGGCGACCGGTTGAGGAACTGATCGCGTCCTGGCAGCCGGAAACCGAGGATTATTTGCGGACGCGACAGGAATATTTGCTATACTAGATGCTGTGACGGGTGTTTAATCGTCAGTTCAATATCTTTAATTGGGAGGATTTGATGTCAATTAAACGTTCTGTTCTTGTATTCTTGAGTTTTGCGCTGATACTGACCTTTGGCGCTGCGGCGCTGGCGCAAGACACCACCCTGACCATGCTGACACACTGGGGTACCGAGGATCAACTGGCGGCGCAGCAAGTCATCATCGACGCCTACATGGAAAGCAACCCCGGCGTCAACATCGAACTGGTCACCGTCGATTTTGGCGAGTTGCGCACCAAGATCATCACGGGCCGTACCGCCGGCATCAGCGCCGATGTTTATCACTTCTACCATCTCTGGCTGCCCGACTTCGTCAATAGCGGGGTCCTGGACCAGCCACCGGAGGACGCGCTGGCCTACATCGACGAGAACGTAGCGCAGGGCACGATCGACGCGGTCAGCACTTCCGATGGCCAGACTTGGGGTTATCCCACCGAGGTCAATCCTTACTTGCTGGTCTATAACAAGCGTCTGCTGGCCGAAGCCGGTTATGACGCGCCGCCCGGCAACTGGGACGAGCTCAAAGAAATCGCCGCCGCCATCACGCAAGTTGATGACACCGGCGCCATCAGCCAGCTCGGCTTGGGCGTCATGCCCGGTTGGGATTCCGGTATCGTACATCCTTTCAGCGCCTTGCTCTTTTCCAACGGCGGCAATTACCTCAGCGCAGATCGCACGGTCGCCGAGTTCAACAGCCCGCAGGGCATCGAGACGCTGCAACTTTACGCTGATTTGGTGGCCAGCGGCGGTACAGATCCCAGCATCAACGGCTTGGGCAATTTCCCCAGCGGCACAGTCGGCATGGTGATCATGGCGCCCTGGTGGCGAGCCACCCTGCGCGCGGCTGAAGGCGTTGACTTCGAAACGGAAGTCCGCGTTGCCGAGATTCCCGTCGGTCCCAGCGGCGACGCGCCTTCCAGTATCGCTTACACCTGGCTTTTCGCTGTCGATTCCAGTTCGCCCAACAAAGAAGCGGCATGGGACTTCATCCACTGGATGAATTCCGAACACAGCGAAGGCGAGGGATCAGCTATTGGCGATTTCCTCGTCAACGCCCTGGGCGCGATTCCCAGCTTTGACCACGATCAAGCCGCCTTCGCCGAATCCATGAGCGATCACTATGTCTCAGCCTTTGTCGCGGCCTCGGCTTACGCGCAGCCCGAACAAATCGTCGCCGGCGGCCAGGAGATCAAGACCCTGCTGCAAGTCGAGATCGAAGCGGTTCTCGCCGGCATGACGACGCCGGAAGATGCCCTGGCGTCGGTGGAAGAACAAGCCAACGCCATCCTGGAAGAACAGCGTATGATGGCTGAGGAATAAACTGTCTCGTTACTTTGGGCCAGTAATCGAGCGCTTCCAGGCGCCATCTTGCATCGGACTCTTGGCGCTCAAATCAACATATTGACACACGGCAACCTTGTAGTCCTCCTCTTCATTGTCTTGAAGAGGGGGACTAGGCAAACCATCTGATGTCATCCCCCCTACTTAAATCATCCTGGTGGATGCCCGACATTCCCAAAAGCGCGGTCTTGCGCCGGCGCATGCTCTGGGCTTATGCCTTCGTCGCGGCGCCCATCATCGCTTTGCTGGTATTCCTTGCCGGTCCAATTCTGTTCTCCGGCTGGGTCAGTCTGCACCGCTGGGACATGCTCTCGCCGGTCGGCGATATGCCCTGGCGCGGCTTGCAGAATTACGTCTTCCTGCTGACCCGGGACACCATCTTCATCAAGGCGCTGGGCAATACCTTCCTCTTTGCCATCGGCGGCGTCGGCGCCAATACCATACTGGGACTCGGTTTCGCCCTGCTGCTTAACAGCCGCATTCGCGGGCGCGCGGTCTGGCGCGTCCTCTATTTCATGCCGGTCATCACCGCGCCGCTGGCATTGGCTGTCATGTTCTCTTTCATTTTCGACCGCAATTACGGTGTCGTGAACAACATCATCACGGCTTTGGGCTTGCCGCGTCAGCCCTTTCTCAGCGGACCCAATCAAGCGCTGATGACGCTCATCTTCATCGCTATCTATCAATACGTCGGATACTATATCGTCATTTTTCTGGCGGGCTTGCAGGGTATCCCGCAAGACTATTACGACGCGGCCCAAGTCGATGGCGCCGGCAACTGGCAGGAATTCCGTTTCATCACGCTGCCCTTGCTGCGCCCGGTGATGCTTTTCGTAGTGGTCACCAATACTATCGGCGCGCTGCAGGTCTTCGATCTGGTCTTTGCTACCACCGGCGGCGCGCCTGCCAACAGTTCCATGACCGTGGTCCTGCACATGTACAACACCGCCTTCAAATTCTCGCGCATGGGAAGAGCCTCCGCCATGGCTTTCATCCTTTTCGCCATCATCATGCTGATCACTGTAATGCAGGTTCGGCTCTTGCGCGATCGTACTTATCAGGACTAGCAGCGCTTATGACTAAGGACGAAAAGAGCCCCCTGCAAAGCGCCGGCAGCGCGCTCAAGTATCTTGTGCTGGTCGGCGGCGCTTTTCTCATGGTCTTTCCTTTCGTCTGGATGATGATCGCCTCGTTAATGACCGCCGGCGAAATACAAATGCGGCCGCCGGTCTGGCTGCCCGCTTCGCCACAATTCAGCAACTACAGCGAGCTTGCGCAATCGATTCCCATCGGTCGGCTATACTTCAACAGCCTTTTCACCTCTGGCATCATCGTTCTCGGCGTCTTGCTCAGCAGTTCGCTGGCTGGCTTCGCCTTCGCCAAATATCGCTTCCCCGGTCGCGAACTGCTCTTTTATTTGATCCTGGCGACCATGATGATTCCCTTCTTCGTCACGCTGATACCGGTCTTCTTCATCGTGCGCCAACTGGGCTGGATCGACACCTATCAGGGTCTGGTCGTGCCCGGGCTCACCTCGGCTTATGGCATCTTCCTCATGCGCCAATTCATGGTCACCGTTCCCGATGAGCTGATCGACGCCGCGCGCATCGACGGCGCCTCCGAACCCATGATCTACTGGCGTATCGTCGTCCCGCTGGTCAAGCCCGCCCTGGCGACCCTGGGCACCTTCACCTTCATCGGCGCCTGGAACAACTTCCTGTGGCCCCTGCTAGTGCTCAACAGCCGCGAACTGTTCACCTTGCCCCTAGGCATCAACTCGCTGCGCAGCCTCTACGCCGACAACACCAACCTGCTGATGGCGGGGACAGCCGTCGCGGTAGTGCCGATGCTGCTTCTGTTTGTCTTTTTGCAACGATACTTCATCAAGGGCATCGCGCTCACTGGATTGAAAGGATAGATTTGACCCATGCAAATTCGACCCTATCAAGGACGCGACGAAGCCGAACTGCTTGATGTCTGGAGCCGGGCAATGCCCAGCGACCGCGTCGACGAAGCGCTGTTTCGCACGCAGGTCCTGCTCGATCCTAATTTTCATCCTGGCAACGTACCCGTCGCCCTTGTCGACGGGCGCGTCGTAGGATTTGTCCTGTGCCTGACCCGCCAGGTCCCTTACTTTCTGCAAGGCATGGACGAAGCCGAAGCCTGGATCACCGCTTTTGGCGTGCATCCCGACTATCGCCGAAAAGGTATCGGCAGCGCCCTCTTCGACACTGTGATCAACAAACTGCGCGCCGAACAGCGCAGAATCGTCGATATATCACCCTACGTGCCGAATTACTTCGTCCCCGGCATCGACACCCGCGCCTATCCGGAAACGATTCGATTCTTGCAAGATCGCATGGGATTCGAAACGCTCTATCATGCCATCAGCATGGGCGCTGACCTGACTGATTTTCAGATCCCACCGCAGATCCAAGCGCGGATCGAACGCGCCGAAGCGGAAGACGGCTTAATCATACAGCCTATCGAGCCCGCTGATATTCCCGACCTGATGCCATTTCTCGTTGAACATTTCGGCTGGGACTGGTTCCGCTTCGCGCAGAGCTACCTGCTCGAGTATTTTGGCGACAGCCCGCATCGAATCTGCTTTCTCATCGCGCGCGAGAAAGGCGAGGTCGTGGGCTTCTGCCAGCAGCGTAACGAACGATATGGACCCTTCGGGGTCCGTCCCGATTGTCGCAATCGCGGCATTGGCCGCATGCTGCTCTTCAAATGTCTGGAGATGATGAGCGCCAAGCATGTCTTTTTCGCTTACTTCCTCTGGACGGACGAAGACGCCGCTCGTTTGTATTCGCTGGCCGGCTTCAAGCGCCGCCGCGAGTTCGCTGTGATGCGCAAAACCCTCATATAAGATACTGGGAGGAGAGAAAATGGCTGGACACTTGATGGTCGTAGGCGGGCATATTTCAGATGCCGAAAACATGGCGGGCGCCGTCATGCTCAAGCACAAGAGAGCCGGCTGGGATATCACCATCGTGCACGCGACCACCGGCGAAAAAGGTCATCCCACGCTGGGCGCGGAGGACTATCTCAAAATGCGCCTGGCCGACGCCCATGCCTCAGCCGAGTTCATCGGCGCCAATATGGAACTGATGCCCTACGGCGATGGCGAGCTGCCCGTCAACGACGAATCAATCTGGATTATGGCCGATCTGATTCGCAAATATCAGCCGACAGTCGTCATCACGCACTGGAAAGGCAGCTTCCACGTTGACCACAACAATACCCACGACGTCGTCATGCAAGCGCTCTTCCGCGCCGGCTTGCCCGCCTTCGAGCGCGAAGATCCCGCGCACTCGCCGCAAGCCCTACTCTTTTCAGAGAACTGGGAAGATATGGAAGGCTACAATGCCGATATCTACCTCGATGTCAGCGAAGTCTTTGACGACTACCTCGACTTGCTACGGACCCATGCGCTCATGCGCGAAAGCTATTCCAGCTTCCGCTATTGGGATTATTACAAGGCGCTGGGCGAAGCGCGCGGCGCCCTGGGCGGTTACGACCGCGCAGTCACCTTGATGCGACCGCGCAGTCTCTATTCATTTGAGCGGCAGCCGGGCTTGCTGATTAACAGCTAAGGGGCTCGCGCAGACCGGCCTAGTCCGTCCACTGCCGCAAGACCGCCAGGAACTCGTCGCGCGACGGTGGCTTCTTGATATAGCCATCCGCGCCCAGGGAGGCCGCCAGGTCTTTCATCTCCAGCACCGAGCAAATCAGCACGGGAATATGCTCGGTCATGGGATGGCTCTTGTAAGTTTGCAAGATCTGCCAGCCGTCCTTTTCGGGCAGCATGATGTCAAGGATGATGAAAGCCAGCGGCGTCTGCCGCGCGATCGCGATCGCATCTTTCTCGTCTTGCGCGGACAAGAGCTGACAGGGCAAGTTCGCCAGGTATCGCTTGAAGAGACTGATGGTGTCAGGATTGTCATCCACGACCAGGATCTTGTGAACTTCCCGGTCAAAACGCAAGATGATCCCCGCGGGATCTACGTCGTCCCCGCTCGCGCGCAGATCGGCATTCAGACGTTTTTTCAACTCGCGGAAGGCGACGTCAGTTTGCAAAACGTCCAGAAAAGTCCCATAACTCGGAATCAACTTGTTGCTGCTGACCTCAATAATCGGTTCGCTCGCGCGGGCGCGCAAAGCGACTTCGATCATGCCGCCCTCCTTCGTCGATTCGATCAATCGATTCAGGATCAAAATGAAGAATTGGCGGAAAACCGGTAGCGCGACATTCAGCGCAATCTCGTCTCGGGCTTCCTCCAGGCTCATTGACAGGCTCTTTTGCTCCGCAATCACCCGCGTCGCCTGGATCGCCGACAAGATCACTTCCGTCGGATCAAATGCTCTGTTCCGGGCGGCAAACTGTAGATAATCCAGTTCCTGGATCAAGGTCGACGGCGCCTCCGGCTGCGAGGCGGCGTCGGAATAATGTCTGTCCCATAGGATCCGGCTGATCGTCTGGATCGCCCGCTGATGCTCCCGATAGTACTGCCGCTCGCTCAAAGCCAATTGGCCGAGTATTTCGTTCGTCGGCTGTTCCTCTACATAGCGCAAGAGTAGGATGTTATAGAGCCTGTTCTGCCGCGATGTCAACTGAGCGCTTGTCTCCGACTTCATATCTTCAATCGCCGCCAAAACCATTCGCCGCGCCGTCTGCGCGCGATCGCCGCCCGGCGAGCCCGCAGCCAATCGCTGCGCCACCGGGTTATCGATCAACTTCAGATAGTCGTACAAGTTGACCAGCAGATCGCGCATATTCTCTTCAAAGTCTTCCGGATAGGTCGTCATCACCGTTATCCGCCCCTCATGGCAGTGTTTTGGCAGAAATCCGCCAGTCCTTTCCCGCTAGACTGGGAAAGGGCAAATTCAAATATATCAGACGATGACCATTCCTATCAACAAAGCGCTCATTCCGGATTCATGCCAGACGCATGTCCCCGCGTTTATCCTGAGCACAGGAACCAGAATTGTGTCATCGCAGAATTGGTGGTTTATTCACCTGCCCTAAGTAAGACGAGTTGAGGAATGGAGGCGCCGATAAGCAATGGATGGTTCCCAATTCCGTAAACCTATTGGTTGATTCGAGGTGCAAAAATGCTACGCTCATTCAAGTTTTTCGCGTTCCTTTCCGTTTGCATCCTGCTACTGACGACTACCGCCCTGGCGCAGGATGACGGCTTGAAGCTTACCGGCTGGCCCTACGAAGTCGATGTCGTGACCGAAAACCTGGGCCGATTCACCGACCAGACCGGCCACGATGCCGTCTTTTTGCCTTTCCCCAGCAACGAATACCACGACAAGATGGTCGCCAGCTTTGTCGCCGGCACCGAATTTGACGTCGCCTACGTCAGGGACAGTTACCTGGCCGAATGGGCCTCCGCCGGCTGGATTCTGCCCATAACCGGGCTGCCCAATTCCGAAGAGTTGCTGGCCGATCTGCCACAGGGCATCATCGAGCAGATGTCTTACGATGGCGAGGTCTATGGCTTGCCCTACTACTCGGGCGTACAGACAATGGCTTACAACGCGGCGCATCTGGCCGCAGCCGGTATCGACGCGCCACCGGAAACCTGGGACGAAATGCTGGAACAAGCCCAGGCGATCAAGGACGCCGGTGTTGTCGATTATCCCATTCTGATGCAGTTGCGCAGCGGCGAAAACTACCTGCTGCGCGAGTGGGAGACGCTCACAGCCTCACGCGGCGGTCGACTATTCGACGACGATTTCAACCCGGTTTTCCATCTTGAGGACAGCCCGGCGCGCCAAGCGCTCGATTGGCTGACCGAAGGGCTTGATGCGGGCTTGATCGATCCGGCCTCGCTGACAGACGATGACGGCACCCTGCTGATGGCGGCCGGCACGACGTCCTTCATGACGACAACCGACTATACGCTGAAGGCGATGAATGATCCGGAACAATCCAATGTCGCCGGCGACATCAAGAACGGGCTCGTGCCCGGCACCGACGAAGTCAGAAGCGGCACCTGGGGTTACGTCCGGCTGTACGCGATTACCGCCAATGCCGCAGACAAGGATGCCGCCTGGCAGTTGGTCCAGTTCCTCGGCGGCAAGGACGCCACCGGCATCTATTACGTGCCCAAACGCTGGGCGCTGGAATTCGGCTTGGGATTCTCGCCGGCGCCGCTCTACGAAGATGAAGAAGTTCGCAATTCCATCTCCGGCTGGATTGATCCTGATTTGCTCAGCGAGCAATCCGAGTACGCCATTTCCCGTCCCTATCGCTTCGTGCCCTTTTTCTCCGATTGGGAGATCGGCAGTTGGGGTCCGCTGCAAGCAGCCATTCTTGGCGACGCCGACAAGGGCGAGGTCCTTAACGACCTGGCTGAAGAATGGAACGAACTGAAGGAAGATTGGGGCTATTAACCCCCTCGTAGATTCATAGCGGCAGTCTCGGTATCATCATGGTTCTCGGTGCAACTATCGATTCTGCCGCTTCGCGTTGCCAATCTCCTCCCATTGCAATGGGGGGAGATTCAGAGGGGGGTTGACCATACCCATGCAATCCAGAACCGCCACACCACGCAAGGAAATGTCGCAGGGCGCGCTGGCTCTGATCTTTAGCGCGCCCGCCGTGCTGATTATCGCCGCCACCATTCTCGTGCCCTTCGGCATGGCGGTATTTCTCAGCTTGCACAACTGGAACCTCAAGCGCCCGGGCCGCGAGCGATTCATCGGTCTGGAAAACTACACCGACTGGCTAAGGGATAGCGATTTTTGGGATCCGCTGGGCACCACCTTCACCTTCGCCATTTTGGCGGTCGCGGTCATTATCATCGTCTCCCTGCTCATCTCTCTCCTGCTGAATGAAAGATTCCCCGGGCGCGGCGTTCTGCGGGCGCTGCTGCTCGTTCCCTGGGCGATTCCCTCAGTCGTCAACGCCCTGCTCTGGAAGTGGCTGCTCAATCCCCAATACGGTTTAATCAACGCGATCTTTTTCGAATTCGGCATAATTACTGAGTACCAGAATATGCTCGGCAGCATGCCCAGCGTCATGATCTGGCTCGTCATCGCCTATTCCTGGATTCACATTCCACTCGCCACCTTGCTCCTGCTCTCCGGCTTGCAGACCATACCCGGCGATATTTACGAGTCAGCCATCGTTGACGGGGCGAGCATCTGGCAGCGCTTTCTCACTATCACCCTGCCATTGCTGCGGCCGATGCTCTCCATCGTCATCATCTTCGAGATGATCTTCGCATTCAAGGTTTTCGATATTATTTTCGTGCTCACCGCCGGCGGTCCAGCCGACGCCACCAACGTGCTTGGCTGGCAGATTTACACCGAGACCTTCCGCAAGCTCGATTTCGGCGCCGGCAGTTCAATTGCCATGCTGCTGGGCGCCATCACCCTGGCGCTGGCAATCCTCTTCTACGTGATTTTGGACAAAGGCGTCGAACAGTAATGAAACAGCGCGCGCGCATCCGCCTCGTCATCATTTATGTCGCCGCCGCCATGCTGCTGGCCGGCACCGTCGGTCCTTTCCTCTGGCTGGTCAGTTCCAGCTTTCAATACGAACGCCAACTGCTGAACAGACCGCCGCAATGGCTGCCCAACCCGATCGTGCTCGACAGCTACCGTGAAATCTTTGAAGGCGCCGTCATGGGCGAAGATTCCGGCGTGCCTTATCAATCACGCATCTTCCTGCGCTCATTCGCCAACAGCTTTTTCGTCGCCGGCAGCGTCGCTGTAATCGCCGTCATGGCGGGCGCATACGCCGCCTATCCACTGGCGCGCCTGCGCTTCCGCGGCAGACAAGTGCTGCTCTTCGCTATCCTCGCCAGCCGCTTGATCCCCGCGCTCTCGCTGGCGATTCCCATTGTGCTGGTCGCCAAGCAGATCGGCATGAGCGACAAAATCGTCTCCCTGGTCTTCATCAACCTGTCATTCATCCTGCCCTACGTCATCTGGCTGCTGCAATCCTATTTCAAAACCATCCCCATGGAGCTGGAAGACGCGGGCCGCATCGACGGCTGCAGCCGCTTGCAGGTCGTTCACAAGATCATCTTGCCCCTTTCCCTGCCCGGCTTGACCTCGGCCGCCATCCTCGCGTTCCTGCTGACCTGGGGCGAGTTTCTATTCGCCCTGCTCTTGTCGGAGTCGCCCAGTTCCTATACCAGCACGGTCGTCGTCTCCCTCTTCGCCACCGATGTCGATGTCAGCTTCGTCAGCATCATCACGGCTGGCGTGCTCTCGGTCATCCCGCCCATCTGCTTCGCCCTCATCTTCCAGCGCTATATCATCAGCGGTCTGCTCTCCGGTTCGCTTAAGGGCTAAGGCGCGGTCCACGATCTACATGGCGGGGCGACAGGCGGGCGGTGTTTACGCGCCCATATAGTCGCCACCCAACAACCCACCCATGCTACCCTGAGCGCAAGCAGGCGACTCACAGAGTCGCCCGAAACCGCGCCATCGCATCGACGGGCGACATGATATGTCGCCCCTACACGCGGCTTATTTTTTGCATGACTTACTTGCGCTTACTTCTGTGTTTTCTTATTTAACGAGCCACCCATTAATGTAATTCAATTTGAGACATCGGCGCGCTAATTTACCCTGTTTTCCTGATTATTTTGCGATCTTGCCTGAATGCGTTATGCTTCAACTGGCAGCGGAAAGTGCCAGTTCTCTTTGCGACATCCTTTTGGGATGAGCGCCTACCACAGTCTGCAATACTGGTCGAACTTACGTCACGCATAGCCCTTAGAGGCTCAAAATAAGATT
>DAOULD010000047.1:0-21297 GCA_034420635.1 Anaerolineae bacterium
ACCGAGATATTCCGCCGCTTTGACGATGCCCAGCACACCGTGTTTGATCTCCTCAAAGGTGTAATCTGGCCCCACCGGGACGTACAACCAGCGGGCGAGGTTCGCCGCCGTTCCCCGGTGATCTGGCGCGCCGTCAGCGCCCAGCGCGGCATAATGCAAAGGCCGAATCTGTGGCAGCCAGCGCACGGGCGTATTTTCCTGCTCAACGTAGGCGTAAAACGTGGCGACATCGCACTCGGGCGGAATCTGTACCGCGACCGCGGTCGCCAGCGCCAGGCTGTTGGGCTCGTGCGTCGCCAGCCCGGCGGCTTCACGCAGGCCGCGCCGCACCTCTGCCAGATTCGCGCTTTGCCGCTCTGCCAGTTCTGGCAGGCGTTCAGACTGCGCTAATGCCTGCGCCGCGTTTGGGCAATCAGCCGGTTGACGCAATGCTTTCACCTCTGCATAGAGCGCCTCATCACTGAATACCAGCAGCGCGCCGGGGCGGTCATCAGCATCAGGCAGATGCAAGCCGTAGAGCGTCACCGCCGAGCGCTCTGCGGCGCCGGGAATAGGCAGGGTGTCAGCGCAGTCGAGCCATGTAGCGTTCTGCGGCTGCCACAACCCTCGCAGCACCTGCGTCCAGGTGAAGCGCGTACAGGACGTCGCGAGCCGCAGATGCGCGTCAAAGTCCAGAAAGCGCGGCAGCGCCTTATGATGTTTGACCGACTCTGCCAGGTCATGGCTGGCATTCGCCGGCATACCGACCCATTCGCCTGGCTGAATCCCGGCCGCCTGATGCAGCAAGCGGCGAGCGCGATAGGCATCGCGGGCCAGCACAACCATTGCGCCGCCCAGTCGTTCCGACCAGGCCTGCTCGGCGGACTCAAGCGTCACATCGGCGTGTAACGTTGCGTCAGGGGGCAGGGTCAGCAAATCATCCAGCGGTGGATGCGCGGCATAATCCGCCCCGCGCACTGGCAAACCACCCAGCGCCCCCACAGGGCAAAAACCGCCTAGCCACAATGTTCCCCAATCGACTGACAAATTCATCGTGTTCTTTCTCCTGAATAATTAAGCGTTTTGCTGACAGGCCGCGCAGGCGCCGAAGAGTTGCAGTCGACTGTCGGTGATGTGATGCCCACTGCTATGTTCACTTTGCTGAATCAGATCTTCGAGCGGTTGGCTGTCGAGATAATCCGCGCGTCCGCAGTTCAGACAGATGAACAGCATCATTAGCTCAGGCAGGGTTGGTACGAAGTGACTGCATCCCTGATACCCATGAACGCGGCGTATTAAGCCCAGGTTTTCGAGCTTCTCGACCATGCGGTAGACCGTCGCTCTGCCGGTTTTCGGGCGCGACTGACGGGCGACATCCCAAGCCTGCTCGGCGCTGAGCGGATACTCGCTGTGCGCGAAGATATCGATCAACGTCTCCTGAACTGTTGTCACACTGAAGCCGCTCGCATCAAGCGCGGCCCGCCAGTCTTCAAGATTGATCGTTTTGCTGGGCATGAGACATCCAACTTTGCGCTTCTTATTGAGACCACGTATCATTTATATTCTTATTGATACCATGTCTCAATAAGCGTTGCAAGTGGGAAATCTGAAACGAGTACGGGATGGGTCGTCGAACTGTAACAACCACTCCCGACTTGTCACACTTTAGCAAAAGCTTTCTTTCAGCCGACCGCTCTTCATCATCGTGACATAATACCCCTCTAATCCGCCCGTAACATACAGCCTTGCCCACTTAAGAACAGGAACATGCAGATGGCTGACTCCACCAAGCCAATCATATTGTTCACCAATGACGATGGCATTCGCTCGCCCGGCTTGTGGGCGGCTGTATTCGCTTTTCGCGACCTCGGGCGCCTGCTGGTAGCCGCCCCGCGCGAGCGGCAATCGGGCATGGCGAAAGGTCAATTCCGGCAAATGCCGCTTGATCAGTCTGAGGTATTGAATAGTCAGAGGAGAGGCTTCGGCCAATTCAAGTAATCTAACGCGCGTATGATAACGTCAGTTTTGGATAAGCGACGGCAGCGCGACTGTATCCTGGCGATAAATAGAGGGCTTGTTAGCTTGGTGGGAATAAGCCGCCAAGCCAGTTAATAAATTGAGCATAAAGCCCGTGTGACTGCGATGTCGGGTATGCGCAATCTGGAAGATATTCTTGAGTTGATCGATGATGGTCTCAATAAGAGCGCGCTTTCTGAGCAAGAGTTTGTGGATCATGGGCATGAGTTTGTTTTTCATATTTTTACCAATCCTGGTAATGAGTTCTAAGCCGCGCTGCCAAAGCTGCTCAAACAGCGCTTGTGACAGATAATCTCTGTCGGCAAACAACTTGCCCGTGAGTGAGGCGGTCAAGCGCGGCAGCGGCTGCCGGGCATCTACATTAGCCGGCGTCAGATCGCAAGCCAGTAATTCGCCTCTATCATTGACCGCCAGGTGCAGCTTGAAGCCAAAGCCCCAACCGGTGAAAGTCTTGCCACGAGCCGCTAGACCAGCAAAGCCCCGATGTTGCCGAATCCGGCGATTGTGACAGACGAGCAAGGGCGCACTATCGCTAAAGGAGATGCCGCCGCACAAAACGACTGTAACTCAGCAACTGCGGGAACTCACTGCGCAACTGTTTGCGCACATACAACTGATAGTAGGTCTTGAAGTTGCGGAAACCCACTTGATGAAAGTGAATGACCATCGTCAACATCTCACTCAAACTCATTCTGCCTTTTCGCTGACCTTGTCTTGTCCTGGCAGCTAGCAATTGCGTTCGCCAAGCGGGCTCAAAGTCTTGGCAAAAATCATCGACATGTACAAACAGTTCTAGTAAACTAATCTCTGGGATTCCTTTGGGCTTGGTTCGGGACCAACAAGCTTAACGCTTTACCCTCAGGCGCCCCACTCTTAAACAGAACTCACGTTAATCCAGTCCAGAATAGCGAGCGCTATCTTGCTATGGTAGACTTTTTTCATGCCACGTAGAAGCATCCTGCGCCCCTCCCTCGCCGCCTCTGTCCTCTTTGCGCTCGCGCTTGCCGGTTGCGCCGGACAGGCGCCCGAACCGACTATTGCAGTTGCCCCGGAAGTAAAACTTGTAGCGGAGGTCACGCAGGTCATCGAGACGCCCGCCGTTCAAGAACTTGTTGAATTGCCGGACGTTGCTGGGCGACAGCTCCCAACGCTGGATGTCGATGCGCCCGATCTCCCGACTGTCACTGCCGAAGCCATCTCTAGCCCGCAGCGAGCGGCAACCGGACGCAGGATAGGCGCGATCATTGATGCGGACTATCAAATGCCGCCAACCAGCACGGCGCGCCCGACAGAGTTCGCTGCGGAGACCCAGCTGGATCTGCAGTCTCCGCAGCCGCGGATCGACATAACGACGCCCCTGCCCCTTGATGACATCCGCCTGGACGGTAGCAGGATGGGAATCCAGGTTCATTACAATTTTGACGTCGCCGGTTGGGACCGAACCTTGCGGCAGATCGCCGCGCTGCGCATGGGTTGGATCAAACTGCAAGCCTCCTGGGAGTGGATGCAGCCCGACTTCGCGGGTCAATTCGAAGCGAATTTCCGCCTCTTCCAATTGCATGTGCAAGAAGCCGACAAGCGCGGCAACAAAGTCATGCTCAGCATCGCCAAAGCCCCGGACTGGGCGCGAAACGTCAACCGCAACGAAGACGGACCGCCCGACGATCTCAACCAACTCGCCGCCTTCCTGGGCTTGCTGCTGGAAAAACTCGGACCCTATATCGATGCCATAGAAATCTGGAACGAACCCAACCTCAAGCGAGAATGGACCGGCCAAGCCGCTTTCGATGGCGCTGGGTATATGGAGTTGTTCCGCGTTGGCTACAATGCCATCCGCGCCTACTCGCCAAACATCACGGTCATAACCGCCGGGCTGGCGCCAACCGGCAACTCGCAGAACATCTCGGTCAACGATCGCAGCTTCTTGCGCCAAATGTACCAAGCCGGTTTAGCGGGCTACCCGGATGTGGTCATCGGCATTCATCCTTACAGTTGGGGGAATCCGCCGGATTTCGTCTGCTGCAACAACGTGGATGGCCAGGGATGGGACGACCAGCCGCAGTTTTTCTTTTCGCAAAATATCCGTGATTACAGCGAAATCATCCGGGCCAATGGGCACGACGCCGAGATGTGGGCCACTGAGTTCGGCTGGGCCACCTGGGAAGGATATCCCACCGATGCCCCCGATCCCTGGATGTATTACAACTCTGCGCAAAATCAACGCGACTACACCTTGCGCGCCTTCCAAATCGCGCAGTCTCGCAGTGATATCGGCATCATGATCTTGTGGAACCTGAGTTTTGCCGAAGAACTGACCATCATTGGCCGTAGCGAACTGGCGGGTTACAGCCTGCTCTATCCTTCATTCAATGGCGACAACCGCAAACGCGAGCGCCCGCTTTACCGCGCCTTGGCCAATCGACCATAGGCTGGCCGGATGAAGTCCCGCTATCAGGCATCCGTCGGCGTCCTGATCCTGTTGACCGCATCCTTTCTGCGGCTGTGGACGTATGGCGAATTGCCGCCAGGACTTCAACACGATGAGATCTTCAATGCCGAGGACGCCATACGACTCGTCGATGAAGGAGATTTCCGCGTTTTCTATGAGTCGAATCAAGGGCGCGAAGGTGCCTTTATCTGGCTGCTTGGCTTGTCCTACCTCCTGTTCGGAATCAATTCCCTGATGATCAAGTTTCCCGCGTTTGTCTGCGGATTGTTCACGGTCGCCCTTATGTACAGGTTCGGCTCGCAAAACTATTCTCGCCTCGTGGGATTTGTCGCCAGCGCTATGACAGCCGTCTCGTTTTGGGCGATATTTACATCGAGGGTCGGCCTGCGAGCGGTTATGCTGCCAGCGATCGTGCTCCTTGTGCTAATCGGTTTGTCAAGAATACTCCGCGCGCAACGGGCGCCCGATAGACGGCGCTCAGCTGTAATGACCGGGTTTGCTCTGGGATTCGCCTTTTACACCTACACGGCGTCGCTGGCGCTGGTCCCCGCTTACTGTTTATTTGTGGCGACAATTGCCATCTGCAATCGCAGCTTGATTCGGCGCGTCTGGCTCGAGTTGATACTGGTGGCTAGCCTGGCTTTTGTAACTGCCTTGCCAATGGCATACATCGTTTTGCACCAGCAAAGCTTGAGACGCGCGGAAGGAATCGCTCAACCGCTGCGCCTGGCGATGGACGGCAATCCGGAACAACTGCTTGACAATGCCAAGAAACTGATTGGCATGCCAGCATTTGTCGGCGACCCGCTTTGGAGATACAATGTCGCCGGGCGTCCGCTGTTCTTGCTCCCGATCGGCTTGCTGGTCTATTTGGGTCTGGCAGCAGCGCTTGTCCGCGCGCGACAGTCGCCCCTCAATGCTTTCCTCATCGGTTTGTTGCTCTTTGGGTTGGTCCCAAGTCTGTTGACGATCCGGGCGCCTTCTTTCCTTCGTTCCATCGCCATTCTGCCCAGCGTCATGCTATTCATCGGCATCGCCGTTTCGCAATTTTGTATGCTGTTCAAGAGGCGGCCGTATCTTGGCTGGTCCGTGGGAATCCTGTCTGTTGCCGTCACTTGTATCGCCGATTATCAAGCCTACTTCGTTGAATGGACAACGTCGTCGAGAACCGAATTGCCTTTCCACTATTTCGGCGAACAAGAAAGGCTGCCTTACAGAATCTATCGAAATGACCTGCGGAAACTGGCGCGCTATCTGCGAGACAGCGATGAAGAGATCGTATTTGTATCAGTCCCGAACCAGGAACTTGACCCGCTTGTCTACAAATATGCTAACGGACCATCACCAGAAGAATTGCATGTGGTTTGGTTTGATGGTCTTTTTAATATCGTCCTTAGCCCACAGCCGACGCAATTATTTGTATCGCCCCTGTCGCCAATAAACGCGAAACACGCTCACTGGTTAAAAGAGCAATTCGGGACGGAAAATATTGGACGGATCCTGCGTGAGGACGGTCATATCGCCTTTGAGGTTTATCAACTAGGCAGTCGTTCAGAATATCTGGCGGAAGCTCTGGCATCGGCTTCCGCGCATCCAGTCTATATCGAAAGCGAAGCGGGATCCCGTTCAATATCGCTGCCCGTCCAATTTGGCGACTTACTGAGATTGCATGGCATAGAGCTGTCGAGACAAGCCGTCTACGGCGAGAACGATGGCATCCACAACCAACTCTATTTCGAGGCGCTGGGATCTACCGACGCCAGCATCCAAATCTTTATGCACTTGGTCGATCAAGCTGGCGCGGTGCTTGCGCAACGCGACTATCTAGGTGTACCGCCTAGACATTGGCATCCGGGACTCTTCTTTATGCAAGACCACTTCGTGCCCTTCTTCGACCGGATTGACGCGGGCGAATACATTTTGAAGCTGGGCATTTACGACTGGCGCAGCGGTATGCGGATACCAGTCGTCGATGGCGTGAATCAGCCGATCGCGGACAGCCTCCATGTCGCCAAGATAGAAATCCGCGATCGATCCTGAATTACGCGCGAGGACATCAAGCGACGCCTCGCGCGATTTTGTGGCGCTTGCGCCTAGAGTTCGCTCAGCATATTCTCGAAGTCATCTTGATCGCTCATATCGTCGAAGTCAAGCGCTCCCTGAGCCTCCAGCGTGACCGACGGCGCGACAGCCTCGCGATCCTGATAGGCATGGAACCCGGTGCCGGCCGGAATCAGCTTGCCGATGATCACGTTCTCCTTCAGCCCGTGCAAGGGGTCGACCTGCCCTTCGATAGCGGCGCCGGCCAGCACTTTGATCGTATGCTGGAAACTGGCCGCCGACAGGTAGCTCTCGGTACTCAGCGCCGCTTTGGTGATGCCGAGAAGAATGGGCGTGCCCGCGCAGGGTTCCCTGTCCTCGACAATCAGAGACTCGTTGATCTCCAGCAGTTTCAGCCGGTCGATCAATTCGCCGGGCAACAGGTCGCTGTCGCCGCTCTTGGTGATCTGAACCTTGCACATCATCTTGCGGATGACTGTTTCGAAGTGCTTGTCGGCGATGTTCACGCCTTGGCTGCGATACACTTCCTGTATCTCGCCCAACAAGTACATTTGCGTCGCGTCGGGACCCAATACCCGCAAGATGCTATGCGGATTCCTGGGTCCTTCCGTGAGTTGTTCGCCAAGCCCTACGGTCATGCCATCATAGATATTCTTGCGCAGGCGGGCGTTCGCGGGAATCTCGTACTCCTGCTCGTCACGCCGCTCATCGCGGATGTAAACCGTATCGTCCTCGATATGCACCTTGCCTGCCAGCGCCGCCTTTATCTCTGCCTCGCCATTCTTCGCCACTGTGACGCCTACAGCGATATCCTTGCCATCATCGACGCAGATTTCCCAACCTTCCGGCACAACATGAGTCTCGTTCTGCACCTCGCTGTCGATAACTGTGGCAATGCGCACATGATCCTCGCGTTCGGTCAAGCGCAGAATCCCTCCGATAGAGGTCATTACCGCTTCGCCCTTGGGCTTCCGCCGCGCCTCGAAAAGTTCTTCAACCCGCGGCAGACCACTGGTAATGTCCGTTGTTTCCGCCGTGCCGCCGCTGTGAAAAGTGCGCAGCGTTAGCTGCGTGCCCGGCTCGCCAATAGACTGCGCCGCGATAATCCCCACCGCCGACCCGATACCGACCATATCGCCCGTACCCAAGTCGCGACCGTAACACAGCGCGCAAACGCCGTGTATCAAATCACAGGTCAATGGGCTGCGGACCTCCAGGTCCTCAACGCTCGAGTTTTGGATGGCAGCCGCGATTTCTTCGTCGATGATTTCGTTGCGTCCTACAATCAATTCATCACTGTCCGGATCAAAGAGGTCCTCAGACGCGCAACGGCCGACAATGCGCTCTTCGATCGTTTGTCCAGCCACATCGTCCGACCGGCGAATCGTCAAGCCGCGCTCTGTATTGCAGTCCCAACGATTGACGATCATATCCTGGGCGACATCGACCAATCGCCGCGTCAAGTAACCCGCGTCCGCCGTGCGCAGCGCCGTATCCGCCAGACCCTTGCGCGCGCCATGTGTGGAAATGAAGTACTCCAAGGCGTTCAACCCTTCGCGGAAGTGGCTGCGAATCGGCAAATCAATGATGCGCCCCGAGGGATCCGCCATTAAACCGCGCATGCCCGCCAACTGTGTGATCGGTCCGAATCCGCCCTTGGTCGAGCCCGATATCGCCATGATCGCGATCGGACCATAGGGATCAAGCGTATCGCGGATCCGGTCCTGCAGGAACTCCTTGGCGCGGTTCCATTCGTCGATCGTGATCTGATACCGCTCTTCTTCGGTCATCAAGCCGCGGCGGAAGTCGCGCTCGGCGCGCGTAACTACCTCGTCCGCTTGTTGCAGGATGTCCGTCCGCTCGTCCGGGATCGTCAGGTCGCTCACCGCAATCGTCGTGCCGGAAATCGTCGCGTAGTGGAAGCCGTAGTTCTTGATCGCGTCCACCACCTCGGTTGTGATTTCCGCGCCGATCACCTGGTAGCATCGAGCCACAAGCTGCTGCAAGCCCTTCTTGCCCATGGTTTCCTGGACGAAGCGCATCTCGTCAGGCAAGATGCGGTTGAAGATAGCGCGCCCCACCGTACAGATTTCCGGTTCCTCCTGCGGGCTGCGCGTATCATATACGTTGCCCAGCAAAATCGGCGTATGCAGATGCACCAGACCGATGCGATACAGGTACTCAACCTCGTCCATGTCAACGACGACGCGGCGCTCGTGCAAGTTCGTGATCTCCAGTTGATCTTCGAGTCCCTTGGCTCGCATATATCTGCGCATCTCGTAGGCGTTGGCAAGGATGCAATCTACCTCTCCGTCCAGCAGCGCTTGCACTGTGCGATCAACGGCCGTCTCCAAGACTTTGGGTCGCCCGTTGTCATCGGGCACGGTCTCGTCAAAAAACAGTTCGACGTTGGGCACTTGCCGGAATTGCGCGTAGTAATAGCCATTAGACCGGACTGCGATGCCAACCTTGTGCTCGCCGCCGTACAATACCTGCTCGGAACGGAAGTCATCCGCGCGCGCTTTCTGCGCCACGATCTCAACGGTCGGATCCATCGTCAAATAATAATTGCCGAGCACCATGTCCTTGGAAGGACCGACGATCGGCATGCCATCCGAAGGCTTCAACAAGTTGCGCGTGCTCAGCATCAACTCGCGCGCTTCCTTAACAGCCTGCTCGCTCAGCGGCACATGAACCGCCATTTGATCGCCATCGAAATCCGCGTTAAAGGCGGAACAAACCAGGGGATGGATTTGGATCGCCTTGCCTTCAACCAGCAGCGGCTCGAAGGCTTGAATGCCCAGGCGATGCAAGGTCGGCGCGCGGTTCAACAATACCGGGCGCTCGCGAATTACTTCTTCCAGGACTTCCCACACCTCCGGGCGCTCTCGCTCGATGATGCGCTTGGCGCCTTTGACATTGCTCGCGTAGTTGTATTGCACCAATCGGCTGATTACAAATGGCCGGTATAGCTCAAGCGCCATCGTCTTGGGCAAACCGCATTGATGTAACTTCAGCTTGGGACCGATGACGATAACCGAGCGCCCCGAATAATCGACGCGCTTTCCCAGCAGATTCCGGCGGAAACGCCCCTTCTTGCCCTTGAGCATATCGCTTAAGGATTTCAGTTCCCGCCGACCGCGGCGGCTCAAAGCCTTGCCGCGCTGGCTATTGTCGATCAAACTGTCAACCGCTTCTTGCAGCATGCGCTTTTCGTTGCGCACGATGACATCCGGCGCGCCGAGATCCAGCAAATGCTTTAACCGGTTATTCCTGTTGATGACGCGGCGATACAAATCGTTCAAGTCGCTGGTGGCGAAACGACCGCCATCCAACTGCACCATCGGCCGCAGATCGGGGGGAATCACCGGCAGAACAGTCAAAATCATCCATTCCGGACGATTGCCATTCGGCTCGTTTTCCTGGTTGGTTTCATCGCTGTCCATAACAGTGCTGCGGCTGTTGCGCAAGCTTTCGACCACGCGCAAGCGCTTGGTGGCTTTGCGGCTGCGCTGCTTCGACTTGCTGGTGCGGACCTCAATCCAAAGTTCTTCCGCCAGCTTCGCCAGGTTGAGCGTGCCCAGGATCTCGTAAAAGGCTTCCGCGCCCATATTGGCCTGGAAGACATTGCCGAAGCGGCTCTTGAGCTCGCGATAGCGACTTTCCGACAGGAACTGCAGGACTTGCAGATCCCCTAATTCATTGATTTGCTTTTCAGCGCTCTCGCGCAGATTCTTTATGCGCTCCTCTATTTCCTCCGCCTGTTCTTCCAGGGACGAAGCCACATCAACATTCGCATCGTCAATATCGCCGCTGATCTTGGCGATTTCGGCTTTGCTCAACTCTTCAATCTCAGACTGTAATTTGCTCAGATATTCGTTGACCTGGGTTTGGATCAGCGAGATGTGATCGTTGGTGACCTCTTCGCCTTTTTCAACGACAATTGTCTCGGTCGCTTGCAGGCTGATTTCCGCGGACGCGGCTTGACCCAACATGCTTTCGACGCGGGTCTGCGCCGCTTGAGCTTCGTTCATCACCTCGTCGCTTAGCCGCCCCAGTTCGCCGTCAAAGTGATCGCGGATCGCTTTGACCTTGCTGTCGAACTCCTCCGCAAGTTGATCGCGGTTGTCGCGCAACTCGCTGAACTGGTCTTCCAACTCCCCGGTGAGCTCTTGCTCTTTCAGCTCCAGTTCCTTCTCAATGCGAGTGATCGCTTTGCTGCGCGCGTCTTGATCAACCTGCGTAACCACATACTGCGCGAAGTAAAGCACGCGGTCCAGGTTGCGCCGGCTCACGTCCAAAAGCAGACCCAAATAGCTCGGCACGCGCCGCGTATACCAGACATGAGCGACCGGCGCCGCCAGTTCGATATGCCCCATGCGTTCGCGCCGCACCGACGACCGTGTCACCTCGACGCCGCACTTATCGCAGATGATGCCGCGATAACGGATGTTCTTGTACTTTCCACAATAGCATTGCCAGTCTCGTGTGGGGCCGAAAATCCGCTCGCAGAACAGCCCGTCCATTTCCGGACGCAACCGCCGATAATTGATCGTTTCCGGTTTCGTCACCTCTCCATAAGACCAGGAACGAATCTGTTCCGGAGAAGCCAGACTAATACGTAATGCGCTAAAGTCTTTCGCCTCCAAGGCGTAACCTCCTATGCGCTATGCTGCTGTAGATTGAAAGTAGATGACCTGATGAAATCGTTGCACTATCACCATCAAAGACAAAAAGACAACAGAGGGCGCAGCCCCTGTGCCCTATACGCAATGTGATTTATTAGCGTGTTTCCATCACACGAAATTGTAACTTGACCCTGCCGCCTTTGTCAAGGCGCGACCAAAAGCTGGGCGCATTTCAGATTATTGGCAAATTACATGGCTTTGCCGTTCAAAAGCAAAATTAACCACAAAGACACGAAGAGCACGAAGTTTTTTCTTGAAATCTCTGTGCGCTCTGCGCCTCTGTGGTGAATCCGTACCTAGAACCCGTCAAAGGGCGATGCGCTTTTGTAGTTCCTAGAGCATTCTGCTTAAATATTGAAATACACCCCCAAAAGGTCGCCCTTTTCTCCCCAAAATCCTGTACGAGCGAGCGACCTGCCGTGTCTACGCGCAGCGGCGGCTCGCGCTCCACCTACCCCTTCACCGCCCCAATCGTCAATCCCGATATGAAGTAGCGCTGCAACATCAGAAACAGCAGAATCACCGGCACCGACACCAAGGTCGCCGCCGCCATCATTTCCCCATACGGAATCTGCGACGCCGTCGCCTGGCTGCGCATGGTCGCGATGCCGACCGGCAGCGTGACGACTCTGCTGCCGCGCAGCACCATCAGCGGCCAGATGAAACTGTTCCAGGAGCCGAGGAAGGTCAATATCGCCAGCGTCGTCAAGCCGGGCCGGACCAAAGGCACGATGACCTGGGCGTAAATCCGAAGCTCCGAAGCGCCGTCAATCCGCGCCGATTCCATCAATTCCGACGGCACCGCCTGTATATACTGCCGCATCAGGAAGATGCCAAAAGCCGGCGCCATCCAGGGGATGATCATTGAAGCTGGATGATTGACCCAGTCGATCCGGCTCATCAAGATGAAAAGCGGAATCAGTATCAACTGGAAGGGAATCATCGTCGAGCCGATCAGGATGATGAACAGAGCATTCTTGCCGCGAAAATAATACTTGGCGAAGGCGAAACCGGCCAGCGAACAGAAGAAGAGCACGAATACCGTCACCACCCCGGCGTATATAATGCTGTTGGCATACCAATAGGGAAAATGCCACTTGGTCAGCAGGGATTCGTAATTCTTGAATGACCACTCGGCGGGCGGCAGCCAGGGCGGCAGCGTAAAAATCTCGGTCGTCGTCTTGAACGACGAGTAGATCATGAAGGCGATCGGCGCAACCGTCAACAGCGCCCCGCTGATGACCACAACGTGCAGCGCAATCACGCCCAGGCGCTGACCGAATCGCTCGTCCATCAGTCCTCCTTCCGGAAGACGCCGTACCATTGCAGCTGCAGCAGCGACAAAATGAACACCGTCGCGAAAAGCACCGTTCCCACTGCCGACGCGAACCCAAGACGTAAACGTGTATAGCCGCGCTCGTAGAGATACTGCACCACGCTCATGCTCGCGTTGGCGGGTCCACCGCTGCCATTGGTCAATATCTGGATTTCGTCAAAAATTTGGATTGAGCTCAGCAGGAGGATGATACTGACGAACAAGATGATCGGCCGCAGCATGGGGATAGTGATGCGAAAGAACTTCTGCAGCATGCTTGCGCCATCGATAGACGCCGCTTCGTATAATTCTTCGGGAATGCTTTGCAGCCCCGCCAAAAAATAGATCGTCAGCAAGCCGGTCGAGCGCCAGGCGATAAGAATGATTATCGCCACCTTGACCCAGGATCGATCGCCCAGCCAGTATATCGGCTCCAGACCCAAATAGATCAACGGCGCATTCAATAAGCCAATGTCTCGATTGTAGAGAATCTGAAAGACCAGTGTAATCGCCACCGTCGAAGTCACCACCGGCGTAAAATACATCGCCCGCCAGACATTGCTGAAACGCAGCGACTTGGAATTCAACAGCACCGCCAACACCAGCGCCAATGGCAGGACGATCAGAAGGCTGGCAATCGCATAAACCGCCGTGTTGGTCGCCGCTTGCGCGAACACTTTGTCGCTTAGCAGGCGTCCGTAATTGCGCGCGAGCACAAAGCGCGGGTCATTGATGCCATCCCAACGGAACAAGCTAAGCACCAGCGCAATCAGGCTGGGCGCCAGAAAGAAGAATGCAAACAGGACGTAAAAAGGAGAGATGAAGGCATAGGGCGCGAGCTTGTGCTGCTGGAAACCTCCAGCATCCCGCGCCTCACGCCCACGCGTCATTGCAGCCTGAAACATGCCTTACTCCTGTTTGGGGAAAGGGAAGCGCTGGCAAGACAAGCGCCCTGCCAGCGCCGGATTGCCGCCTTACTCGGCGAAAGCGATTTCGTCTTCCATGTACTGAACGATGTTGTCGATCGCTTCATCAGCGGTGATGGCGCCGTCAAAGAACACGGCAAGCTCAGCTGCCATCTGCGCCTCGAAGGTCGCCCGGAACAAGCTCTGATACCAGATCGGCACATCGTCTACGATCTCCGCGAAGACCTCGCCCGTCTTTTGACCGGCATAAAACGGATCGGACAGACCTACGATTCGATCATCGTGGAAAGCAGCTGCCATCGTCGGATAGTAGGCGATCTCCTCGTAGCGCTTGATCTGATTTTCGAGCGTCACATAGGTGTATTGCAGCAACTCCCAGGCATATTGCGCGTTCTCGTTCTCCTTGGCGACGGCGAAACCGGTGCCGCCCCAGACTGAGGTCTTGTGGCCGTCGCCATCGTCCCAAACCGGCATGCGGCCAATACGAAATTCCTCAGCCATATCTTCCGCCTGCGGTTTCAGGATGTAGTCGGAATACCAGTCGGGCATAATCGCGCCGACCAAATTGCCTTCGCGATAAGCATTGATGATCGCCGGTCCCCACACTTCGGCGCTGGGAACATAGCGAATCGCGCCGCTGTCCAAGCCTTCGCGCAACAAGTTCAGCACTTCAATCGCAATCCCCCGATTCGGCTCCTCGGCCAACACAAACTCGCCGTGGTCGTCGAAAATCGCGCCGCCTCGCTGCAGCAAATACATCATGAACATGCCGCCGTGGTCGGTAATGTAAGACATGGCGATACCTTCTTCGGCAAGAGCCGCGCCCGTCTCGATGTACTCATCCCAGGTCGTTGGCACTGACAGTCCCCGCTCCTCGAATATCGACGGCTGATAGTAATAGACAACGGCGCAAAGCGAGCTGTCCACGCCATAGACGCGGCCCTGATATTTGTAAGGCGTATGCCGCCCTTCGACGATCAAGTCATAGTCATCAGCCAGCAGATCGGTCAAATCGAGGAACTTGCTCTCGATGATGCCGCCCTGCATGAAGCGCGGGAACGAGCCCTGCTCAATGCCCAGCAAATCGGGGATCTCCTCGCCCGCCGCCAAATTGCCCAGCACCTTGTCAAACACGCTGGGCACCACCTCGAATTCAAAGGTGAACTCGACATCCGGGTAGCGCTCTTTCCACTCCTCGGCGCGCGCGCTGAAGAACTGCACGTATAATCCATCGTGAGTCCACATCGTCATCGTCACTTCGCTGGCGTCCTGCGCCTGCGTTACCATCGCTGTGCTCAGTAAGAGCAGCCCGCAAAACAGCACCACTAGCATCAAAAGCTTTTTCATCTCTGTACTCCCAACTCTCCTTGGCAAATAGGATTCTTCATGACGTGTTACGGCTGATGATCTTAAACACTGCGCCAGCGAATGTCAACCTGCCGCGCTGTAACAGAATCCCTTGCAATCTCAATGGGCAAGCCTTCGAATCCGCCCTTTCGCTTTCTCGTTCAAGCAGTTTCAAAATGAATGAGCCATCGCTGTTGGATGGCTCACAGCAATTCTTAAGCGAGCTGCCCGTTGCGCGCTATTCAGCCGACACCTGCTCCATCATATCCTTCGCGGCATTGATCACCGTATCTGGCTCGGCGCGGAAAATCGCATGCTCCGATGTCTCCGCCCATATCACGCTCGGATTGTTGGAATAGGTAGTGTTGGCGATTTGCGCGGTGCTGAACATCCAGGCGTACGACTGCGATTCCGCATCGGCCGTCGGATCATCGGCGGCGATAATGGCTGTGATCGGCATATCCGTCTGCGTGATCACCGCCTTTACCTGATCCGAATTAACCCCCATCACGCCATAAAGCGTCTCCCACATATAGGTGTACCAGTAGTGGGGATTCTTCAGGATGAGATTGTAGTACAGGTCTCCGTAAAGCTCTGACGAGGTCGCATTGAACCACCAGGAGATGCTGTCGTAGGAAAGCTCTCCCGCGGCGGCGGAATCGGCATATCCGCGCACCGTTTCCAGCCAACTGACCTGCTCGGCCGGGCTCTGCCACGTGCCAAAGGGATAGGTCTCCATCACCCAGCGGTCGTAGTTCAAGCCGCAGGCGTCCATCAGCACCAAGCCGAGTACCCTATCAGGGTTCTGCGCCGCGTAGATCTGCGCAATGGGGGCGCCGCAAGACCATGCCAATATGATGAAGGGCTCGCTTTCGCCCAGCACATCGAGCAATTCCGCAAACTCGGCGGCGGAGTTGTAGGCCGTGCGGTCGGAGCCATTGGGGTCGCTCCAACCCATGCCGGCGCGATCGTAAGCGCAAACGCGCGTATGTTCTGCCAATTGGTCCTGGAAAGGCTGCCATGTCACCACCATCGCCGCCCAGCCATTCTCCAGCCAGATCGTTGGGCTGCCCTCGCCAACACAATGTACGAGCACTGCGCGACCATTTACATCCACCAATTCGCCAATGAAAGGTTCACCCAAGTCACTTGCTGTTTCATCTTCTTGCGCGTGCATACTGAAAGGAATCGCTAACGACAATGTGAACATTAGAATTGTCAAAACTCGCTTCATTTTCATGACTCATCCTCCAAAAAACGCTCTTTATCGATACGCCGCAGTTCAAGCCAGCGCCGCCGACCAAGACCTTGGTCTAAACTTCAGGTTAACGTAACGCGACGCGGCGGTCAACAAATATCGGAAGTCACAATACGGTAGCGTCCGACAACTCGGTTTTATGCTACAATGCGAGGCGCAATCATCTGTCTTAAGGAATACTCATGCCTCCATTGCTCAACGTCGATACCGCCCTTGCCAACATCCTCGCCAATATGAAAACCTTGCCGGCGGAGACCGTCTCACTGCCCGAATCGCATAATCGCGTCATCGCCGAAGACATCGTCTCCCCCATCGACCTGCCGCCCTTCGACAACTCAGCAATGGACGGCTACGCGATCCGCTACGGAGACAGCGCCGCCGCCGACCGCGCCAATCCCGCCACCTTGTCCGTCGCCATGGACATTCTCGCCGGCAGCGCGCCGGACGGCAGTCTTGAATCCGGCCAGGCCGCCCGCATCATGACCGGCGCGCCCGTCCCCGCTGGCGCGACGGCAGTCATCCCGGTTGAAGACACCGACGATGACTGGAGCAAAGGCGAAGACAGCCCCCTTCCCGCTGAAGTGCGCCTCTACCGCCAACTAGCCGCCGGCGAGAACATCCGGCGCGCGGGCGAAAATATCGCCGCGGGCGCCACAGTCATGGCAGCTGGCACGGTCATCGGACCGGCGGAAATCGGCATGTTGGCGGGCATCGGCTGTCCCCGCGTCGACGTCATTCGCCAGCCCAAGGTCGCCATCCTCAGCAGCGGCGACGAACTGGTCGACATCTATGACGAACTGACGCCGGGCAAGATCCGCGATACCAACGGCTACACGCTCGCCGGCTTGATTCGTCAGGCGGGCGGCATACCGATCCGCCTGCCCATCGCCAAGGACAGTCTTGATTCCATCCGCGCCCTCTATCGCCGCGCGCTGGAGATCAATCCCGACCTGTTGATCAGCACCGCCGGCGTTTCCGTCGGCGCCGCCGATCTGGTCAGGGAAGTGATGAACGAGCTCGGTGACATCGATTTCTGGCGCATTAATATGCGGCCCGGCAAACCGCTGGCTTACGGAACAATACAGGGCGTCCCATTCTTTGGTTTGCCCGGCAATCCCGTCTCCACAATGGTGACCTTCGAGATTTTGGTCAAGCCCGCGCTTGCCAAGATCGCCGGGCGTCCCTTCAAGCGGGAAACCGTAAAAGCCATTACCGCCGGAACCTTGAAGTCGGATGGTCGGCGCAGCTACAACCGCGTAATCTTGTCACAAGAAAACGGACGTATCATGGCGCAAACGACCGGCATTCAAAGTTCCGGCGCTCTGATGTCCATGGTCAAAGCCGACGGCTTGGCGATCATACCCGAAGGGGTAATGGAGGCGCCCCCCGGCAGCGAGCTAAATGTGATACTCTTGCGAAGACCGGATTGGTAGAACTGAACCCGTTTTAGAATTTACTTGGAAGGCATATGACACTGATCACCGCAAGGCGACTTCAAGGACTCTCAGTCATTTTCGGATTGTTCGTGAGCGGCTATCTAAGCTATCTGAAAATTGCCGATGCCCCATCAGTCTGTGTCAAGGGCGGCGCTTTCAACTGCGATCTGGTCCTGAATTCCAAGTATTCGGAATTGGGGGGCATCCCAATCGCCTGGCTCGGCTTCGCCATTTATCTGATTCTCGCCTTAATCCTGGTAATCGAAGACCGACACGAAATCTTCAGACTCTACGGAGGGCTCGCGGCTTTCGGCGTCGCTTTGTTCGCCTGGCTCTTCTCGATGTGGCTGGTTTACGTGCAATTCCTGCTGCTGGGGGCTCTCTGTCCCTGGTGCCTCTCGCACGAGATCAATTTCACAATTCTCTTCGGGCTCATCTGCCTGCGGCTATACCGCGAATTTTCAGTAGAAGAGGCCGACATCCCAAAATAAAAACGGAAGATCTAGCGCGATCTTCCGTCGGTTATTCAGGTGTGCCTTGGCTCGGCTCACGATCCCCGTAACGTGCGAGCGAGGATCTCTTCCTGTCGGCTGCGATGATCCCGTCGCGGGGCGCGCTTCTTGTCGTTGCGATCCTGGTTTTCTTCTGTGTTGCCCATCGCCCGCCGGAACGCTTGCGCCATGGAAGTCGGCACTTCGACGTCGTCTTCGGCCTCCTCTTCAACAGACGCCAACGCTTGCTCGTCCTTCTTCATAGACAAGTCGATTTGGCGCGGCCGCCCGCTCTTCTTGATAACGCGCACTTCCACTTCTTGCCCAATAGAGGCGACATCGCTCGGCGATTTCACATAGCCGTCCGCCATTTCGGACACATGAACCATGCCCGGTCGCTCGGCGCCGAAGTCCACGAACACGCCGAAGTTCTCGACGCGGATCACTTCGCCCGTATATGTATTGCCCTGCTTTATTGATTGCCACGGGACCAGAGGCGGCTTCTCCATGGTGAGCGCGACATAGCCATCTTGCCGTGTTTTGTACACGTAGGCTGTGATATCAGAATCTGCCTGCACGACTTCTTCGAAGCGGCGTTCCTCGCCATTTGGGAGCTGTGAGATATGCAACAAGGCATCCTGGCCAGTGCCGATATCCACCAGCGCCCCGTATATTCCCACATGTTTAACCCGGCCGACAACCTCCGCGCCGACATCGAGCGTCTGCCCTACTTCAGCCATATTGACCTTGCTCCTCCAAATCCTGATCTCAAGAACCGCGCGCTAAGCCGATCCACAAACCTCTTCGTTTTCAACATCGTCGCCGATGAAATCAAAGTTCTCGTCGATGTTTTGCTTGAACCCACCAAAACCTTCCCAGACGTACAGTCGCGAACAAGCCAATAGCAAGTTCATCTCTTCCTGCGACATGTACATGGCGCCAAGTATTTCACTGCCGGTTGACAGCCTGCCGCTCTCAGCGCCGGCGACAAAAGCGTAAATCACCATCGGAACTTCGGGATAGACCAGCGCCATATAAGCCTGATCAGCAGCGGGCGCTTCGCCGCCTACGTAAACCGGTTCGCCGTAGCGATCCATCACCGGTCCAAAGCTCATGTCGGGCGCAAATTGCAGCAACAAGGAGGTTACGATTTCACTATCTCGGCTGAAGACCTGGCAACAGACTTGCCCTTCCTCCGGCGCGAAGCCGAAGATCCGCGCGTCGCTGTCTTCTTTTCGCTCCGCTTCCTGAACGTCCTTGTAGCGCGTATCTTCCTCGATCGACAACTTGGCGTCGCGATATAAGGTTTCACCCGGTACGATTCCGTTCCAGCAGGGCGCCTCGCAGGGCTCTCCGCTCAAAAGACTGAAGTCCTTGAGCTTGGTTTCGTCGAGCAGTCTGACTTCTGGAGCGCATCCCGCAACTGCAAGGGCTGCGAGGATAAGCGACAGAGCGAATAGGAGACGTTTCATTCGGATCCGCTTTCGACCGGTCTTGAGCGACAGTAGACGCGGATCATAACAGAGCCGTAAAGCTTTGTACAGTACGGGAAACAAGAAGATAGAGCAATCGCAACAGATTTTTCTTAACCGCCGAGACACCGAGATCACCGAGATCTAATCGCTTGCCTGTCAAAAAGGGAGCATGTAGGGACTCCTCTGTGAATCGCCCGCAATTATAGCGAGGGCGACTTTGAGCGTCGCCCTAGTTTTACTTGGATTTATGTAACATTCCGCATATATTGGTTCTGGTACGATTGCTATGACGAGAAGACCTATTGATGTGGAGAAAGATGAAAAAAGGCGGCGCCAAAGCGCCGCCTGCGGAAGATCAATTCTTTTCGAGAGTCAGCGTATAGTTGCCGATCGTGCCGCCAAATTGAGCGGCATATCGCGTCGCTATGATCGTGTAGGGACCGTTCTCCGTCAGCTCTAAGCCGCTTATGATCGAATCCGTTGCGAAACCGCTCGTACCGAGCAGCGCCGGATCGCCATCATCATTGGCGGCAATCTCGATCCCGCTCGGGCTTATCAAGAATACGCTGGTATCGAGCACCTGTGTGGCTGCGCTCATTCGGATCGTAACCGTCTCGCCAGCCGCGCCTTGGAAGTTGAACACGTCAAAAGTATTGGATGGCGAGATCGTACCGGTCATCACTTCGCCCGCCCCTATCACTGGCGCGTCAAAAGCCGCTGACCGATAGGGAATCAACGAACTGCCGCCGTCGATAAAGCCGCCGTCCCCGGCGGACGCCCTGCCGTCCGGCAACACTGTGAAATTGGTCACGAAGCGCTGATTGGCCAGCGGGAACTGTCGTTCAAGCGCAATCGTTTCTCCGCCCACCGCAATCGCCAAGGTGAAGTCCACCGGAGGCGGTATTTCCGAGCAGGCGTTCTGATACCAAACTTCAACCTCGTATGTCCCTGGCCGCATCCGGCCCGGCGGCCAGTAAATGTAAGACACCGGAGCGCCCGATGCCGCCGGAATGCAATTGACATTGCCTACTTCTTGCAAGATGCCGCCGCTGCTCCCGAATGGAATATCGTCAAAGACCGATTCGCCGATCGGGTCGCGCACGAGCAATTGTAGATCGGCATTCGTGCCCCAAACCAGCGTCACTTCGATATCGCCCGACGGCAAATCCAGGGTCGTGAGTTCGGCGGGAACATCACTGGCGGCGGCGCCGAGCGTCAACTGGAATTGGCCCTCCGTCCCGCCCAACTCCATACCATATCGCGTCGCGATGATCGTGAAACTGCCGCTGCTCAATAGACGCGCGTTGCCAATCAGAGAATCAGTCGTGCCTGCCGTATCGTCGTTGACGCCAACGACGGATCCGCTCTCGTCAACGATTTGCAGCAAGGTATCGAGGTTCGGTCCCACCGCTTGCATGCTGACCGAAATCACCTCCCCCGCCGCGCCTGTGAAGGAATAAGTCTGGAACGGCGCTTCATTGCTAATCGCGCCGGTCACCGGACTGTCTCGACTTATCGCTACCGGTATATTAGTAGCGATGTCGAATCCGGTTGGCAGTCTCGTTAAGCTGGAATCCGGATACACGCCGCCGGCGCTTACCGTTGCGCCCCCTTCGCTATCGACCTCGAAGCGAGCGACATAGACGCTGTCCTGCCCTTGCTGCGGCGGCGAAAGGATACCGCTGATCGTGCCGGCGAGCGTGTTGTCCACGGTCACTTCGGCAGCGAACGGGATGGAACCTGCGCTGCTATCACATGCTTCGCGATAAAAGATCAGGACTTCATAACTGCCCGTCGGCAAGAACCCGGGTTGCCAGGCGGCTGTTTCTTCCGGG
>DAOULD010000048.1:0-4926 GCA_034420635.1 Anaerolineae bacterium
GGTATCAAAACCCTCCCTCAAATTCTGAAAAAAAGTGTCCAGTTTTATAGAACCACTACACCCACCCCCCGGCCCCCTCCCCGAAGCATCAGGGAGGGGGAGCGCATTCGGCGGGACTAGGATTACATTCAGAACTTTCGCTACAAATGAGATTTTTTCTTATCATTTTATTGATACTACTTCGTCGCATGAGCGACGCGGAATATAAACAAGGGTAAACGCGGCGTGAGACTGTCCACCGAGAAACCGAACCCCGCTACCGCGAGCATCGACAAAATGTCTACGCTCGACATGCTGGCGGCGATCAATGAAGAAGATGCCGGCGTGGCTCTGGCTGTGAGGTCAGCGCTGCCAGAGATCGCCCGCGCGGTCGATACTGTCGCGCAGTCCTTGCGAGGCGGGGGCCGGCTCTTCTATGTCGGCGCAGGTACCAGCGGGCGGCTTGGTATACTTGATGCGGTGGAATGTGTACCGACCTTTGGCGCCTCCCCCGAGCAGGTGCAAGGCTTGCTCGCAGGCGGTCAAGAGGCTGTCTTCCGCGCAGTTGAAGGCGCGGAAGACAGTGAGGACATGGGGCGGCATGACCTGCGGCAGCGCGGCCTTTGCCGCGACGATGTCGTCTGCGGGATCGCGGCCAGCGGTCGCACGCCTTACGTCATTGGCGCCTTGCGATACGCGAAGTCGCTAGGCGCGCCGTCCATCGCACTCTGCTGCAACGAGGAGGCGCCCATCCTGGCACTCGCGGATATCGGCATAGCGGTTGATGTCGGTCCAGAAGTCATTGCCGGTTCGACGCGCATGAAAGCGGGCACTGCCCAAAAGCTGATTCTCAATATGCTCAGTACGGCTACCATGATCAGCTTGGGAAAAGTCTACCGCAACCTGATGGTTGACTTAAGAGTCACCAACCAGAAGCTGGCGGAAAGAGCGCAGCGTTTGGTGATGCAATTGGCTGACTCCGATGAGGCGCAAGCGGTGGCATTGCTGTCCGAGACCGATAACGACGTCAAAACCGCTGTGGTGATGGCCAGGCTGGGAATCAGCCTCCCAGAGGCGCGAGAACGGCTGCGGCGAGCGGATGGCTATCTGTACCGGGTAATAGACGACTTGGACCGTTAGATGACAATAAAAACGCCGATCATCATCAAAAACGCGCGGATCGCCGCTGAGGCAGCCCGCTACGACGGTGCCTGGCTGCGAGTCGTGAAGGGCAAGATCGCCGCCATTGCGCCTGGTGAACCTTCCGAATTGCCAGACGCCAACATAATAGACGCGAATGGCGCGACGCTCTTGCCCGGCTTCATCGATATCCATGCGCATGGCGGCGGCGGTTTCGATGTTATGGACGGCGACGCCGATTCCCTGGCGGGCATGGCGCGTTTCTTCGCCCGCGGCGGCGTCACCGCGTTTCTGGCGACGACCTGGACGGACAGCCGCGAAGGGATCCAGCAGGCTCTGCAAGCGGCAGCGAGCGCGCAGGACATGCCCACGGGTGGCGCCAGACTGCTTGGCGCCCACCTGGAAGGTCCCTACTTGAACGCGGAGAAATGCGGCGCTCAACACAGCGCCTATATTCGCCGAGCCGACCCCGCGGAAGCCCTGCCCTGGCTGGACCTAAACGTAATCCGGCTTTTGTCCCTGGCGCCGGAATTCCCCGAAAATCACTGGCTGATCAAAGAGGCGGTCAGCCGCGGCGTGAGGGTCTCGGTGGCTCATTCCAACGGGAGCTACGACCAAATTAGATCGGCGCGGGACCTCGGTCTATCTCACGCGACGCATGCCTTCAACGCCATGTCGCCGCTCCACCATCGCGAGCCCGGCGTCGTGGGCGCCGTACTCAGCCTTGATGACATCAACTGTGAGTTGATCTGTGACCTCAAGCACGCGCATCCAGCCGCCATTAAAATCCTCTGGCGCTGCAAGGGCGTCGACCGACTGATCTTGATCACCGACTCGGTCAAGATTGCCGGCCTGCCAGATGGACGCTATCAGTTCTCGCATCAAGAAGTTGAGAAGAAAGACGGCAGCGTGCGCATCCGCGCCGACGGCAGTTTGGCCGGCACGACCCTGACCATGAATGCCGCTTTGCGAAACTTAATGTCAGTCACGAAACTGCCTGTAGAAACCCTTTGGCGAACAGCCAGTCTCAACCCCGCGCGGGCGATAGGCGTTGATGATGTCAAGGGTTCCATTGCCTTGGGAAAGGACGCCGATCTGGTATTGGTCGACGAGAAATTGAATGTCCACATGACCATGGTTGAGGGCCAGATCGTATATTCGCGGGATGAAGCGGAATGATCCCGTTTCACTTGCCTTCCCAATCAATGGGATAGGTCTTGTCGATCATGGCCTTCACGGCGTTGCGGAAGTCGTCGCTACGGAATAGCTGCGCCTGCGCCCAAGCCTCGATTTGCAAGCCGCGCGCGTGATCGCAGATGTCGTTGATCACGCGCTTGGCGTAACTCACGGCCAGGGGCGCGGAGGCGCAGAGGTTCGCAACCAGCTCGGCTATGCCCGCCTCCAGTTCGTCCTTGCTGTAGACGGCGTCCAGCATCCCCCACTCCAGCGCCTGCCGAGCATCAATATTCCTGCCAGTCATGACTAGATCTTTCGCGCGCGCAGGACCGACGAGCGTCAGCAAGCGAACGGTGCCGCCGACATCGGGTATGATTCCCAGGCGCGCTTCCGGCAAGCCTAGTTTGGCGCGCGCCGTCGCTATGCGAAAGTCGCATGCCAGCGCCAGTTCCAGCGCCATGCCCAAGCAGTAGCCATGCAAGACACAGATCACCGGCAGGGAGCTCCGCTCAATCTTGTTGAGGACCGCTTGGTATCGTGCGGTAAAGGGGAAGAGATTGCCGCGCAAGCCTTCGTCGAGGGTTTGAAACTGACCCAGATCAATACCAGATGAAAAAACCCGACCTTCGGCACGGACTATGACGGCGCGGGCGCCGCCGTTGAATTCGGACTCGGCGCGATCGAAGGCGTCGGAAATGGCATCCATCATGGCGTCGTTGATGGCGTTGCGCTGGTCCGGGCGATTTAGCACAACTTCAAAAATGTCGCCTTTTCTTCCGGTTTTGACCAAGCTTTGCATTTCGACCCTCCCCTGCCTGCAGTTCCATCCCTAGGCAAGCGATTCCAGAAACTTCTCCATTGCTGCGACGGTATTGAGGCTGAAGCGAGTTGTCTTGCGGTCGATACGGCGCATCAAGCCGTTGAGCACGGTCCCGGCGCCGATTTCGACAAAGGTCTCGGCTCCACTGGCGACAATCGCCCCCATTGATTCGCTCCAGCGAACCGCCTGAGTCAACTGTTGACGCAACTCTTTTCTGATGTCGTCGATCGAATCCAAAGCATCCGCGCTGACATTGCCCAATAACCGCGCCTTCGGCAAGTCCAGGTTTGTCGCCGCAATCGCCCTATTAAAGTCTGCCGAAGCTGAAGCCATCAATGGCGAGTGAGCCGCGACGCTCACAGCCAACTTGACCGCTCGCCTCGCGCCGGATTCCCTTGCCAGCGCTACAGTGCGATCAACAGCGGCGTCATGGCCGGAAATGACAGCCTGGCCCGGACAATTGTTGTTAGCCAGGACAACCGTTTCGTTGGTCTCTTGGGATGCAGTCGCGCACAAGGTTTCGACAGTCTCGACATCCAAGCCGAGCAAGGCGGCCATGGCGCCCGGGCTTTCCTCTCCCGCCTTTTGCATCAGTTCTCCGCGCCTGCGAACCAGGGTCAAGCCGTCTTCAAAAGACAGAGCGCCCGCCGCTGTCAAAGCCGAAAATTCGCCCAGGCTATGCCCAGCCATCCAGTTCGGCTCGCATTCAGGGACGAGTTGTCGCAAGACTCGCCAAATCGCCAGGCTGCAAACGTAGAGCGCCGGCTGTGTATTGACAGTCTGGTTTAGCTGGTCCTCCGGTCCCTTCCAGCAGATATCGGATAACGAGAAACCGAGGATCTCATCAGCCTGCGCAAAAGTTTGACGCGCGATGTCGTATTGTTCGGCGAAGTCTTGTCCCATCCCCAGGATCTGAGAACCCTGCCCGGGGAAAAGCGCCGCGGTCTTGCGCCAATTAATCATCTCTGTCGCGCCTCAAGCAATCTCAGAAGTTCCAGGAAAATAAGGAGAACACGTTGGTGGCGGGTTTCGGGCGACATAAATGTCGCCCCTACAAGGCTTGTCTGGTACTGTGGTGTTTGCAGTTGTTTTCGGGCGACCTGATAGGTCGCCCCTACATCGCTTGTCATTATGTTGTAGGTTGGGTCGCCAAATAGCATTATTTTCTTGCTGTCGGACGCGTATTCGCGTCCATTTTGCTCAGCATAAATTGATTACCGGACGAGCCCGGCAGGTTGCCTTGCAGCGACGCGCGCAAAAAAAACCGTGCGGAATGGGCACGGTCTCTTGGTCCGGTTGAATCAGCCAAGGCGCGACTAGTCACCCTTGACTTCCACGACCTTCTCGCCGCCGTAGGCGCCGCACTTTGGGCAGATACGATGTGAAATGCGGTACTCGCCGCAACTTTCGCACTCTACCAGATGGTTCAAGGTCAAGGCATGGTGGGCGCGCCGACGATCGCGGCGCGATTTGGAGACCTTTCTTTTGGGTAAGGGACCCATTCCAGCGCTCCTGCAATCTGTTCAAGACAAACAGGGTATTTTATAAGCCTTCGAGCGCATCTGTCAAGTGACAGCTGTTGCGGCAGTGTATTCATTTCGGTTGAAACAGAAATCCTTAACCAGCGAGGACGTAGAAGTAAGTGCAAGTAAGTAATGAGAATGCGAGAATGCCTTTATTCAACCCCACCCCCCGGCCCCCTCCCCATTGCAATGGCTGACGAGAGGACATGTTTCAACATAATCGTTTGTCTGGAATAAGGGAAAATTGCAGATAGATCCCTTTTCGCATGACATAATCGTAAAGAAATT
>DAOULD010000049.1:0-12898 GCA_034420635.1 Anaerolineae bacterium
AAGCATCGGGGAGGGGGAGCTTAAAGACCCGTTATGAATCATTATGGTCTTTTGTTTATATGCAACAGTGACTGGGCTTGGTCGTAAACTGTGATTTTCAACAGAGTCTGATATGTCGCCCGTCGATGCGATGGCGCGGTTTCGGGCGACCAGATTGGTCGCCCCTACATAGCTTGTCTTTATGTTGTAGTTTGGTACGCCAAATGGCGTCATTTTCTTGCTGTCGGGCGGGTATTTGCGTCTATTTTCTTCACCATAAATTGAGTAGCGGACAAGCCTTACAAGGCTTGTCCGCTACTGGTGAAATACCGTTCCATTTGTCCTTTTCAATGTGGTTATCCAAGCACTTCTAGCCGGGAAGCGGGCGTCTCGGCGAGACGCCCCTACATGGCTTGTCTTTATGTTGTGGTTTGGATCGTCAAATGGCGGCATTTTCTTGTTGTCGGGCGGGTATTTGCGTCCGTTTTGTCTACTGCAAGTTGAGTAGCGGACAAGCCTTACAATTTTCGCGATGAACTTTGTAGGGGTCAGGGCGCGCAGGTCGCGTAGACACCGCAAACGAGAGAGGGAGCTAAGCCTGCGATATTATTGCATGACTAACTTGGTTCTACTTCTGTGTCGGCGGGCTGTGTCAACGCGCCCCTCGGCGCTCTCTGCGGTTAAAAAATGATTCAAAGCGGTTGTCCTGATACTGAGCGAATGCGTTTGCTCCAGAAAATGCGCGACCTTATAATCTTTAGGGAGAGGCCATCTTCGAAAGCGCGCTACATGAAAGCCACAATTCTCTGGCTTGTCGCATGCATGTTGGCATCGGCGCCGCTGTCGGCGCAGGATACAGCCTTGCCAGAAGCGGAGCAAGCGGGCTGGGATGTTTTCCTACGAAACGACGAGGATGTCGCGGCGACAGAACTCGTTTTCATCAATATCCTCACTGGCGAGATGAATAGCATAAGCATCGCGGGCGAGCGATTCACATTGCTGGGAAACGCCGTTATCTATTACGACCTTGACGAAGAGCAGGTCAAGCTGGCTGCGCCGGATACTTCTATCCGGGATCACCCGTTCTTTAGCAAATCAGCCGATGCAGAACGGGTGGATTGGGTCGTTTTCAGAGACGGACAGACACTCGCTTGGACCGAGACGCGTCGCGGAGACGGGGGCAGCCTGAGCACTTCGACCTATGTCAGCGACTTGGACGGCGCTGATAGCCGCGAGGTATTGGTTGACGGTCCTCGCGATGGCGTTCGCGCGCTGCCCGTTGCCTTCAGCGCAGCCACAAATGAATTGCTTATGGAAGCCCACCCCGACGGAATCAGCGACCATTTCTCGTATACGCAGTATGCTGGATTGTTCGCGCTAGACTTGGTCGACGGCGCTGTGAGGCAATTGCCAGACGAATCCGGATGCTACTGCCCCGCGGGCTTTGGCGAGCGCGTATTATTGCGGTTTCCGCCGTCTGCACAAGCTGATGGCGTAGAAGTCAAGGTTTACAGCCTCGACGGTAGTCAGAAAATGACCATCGAGAGCGCGGCGCCGGCTGGATTCACGGCGCCCGGGGAGGCGCTGGTCAGCGCCGACGACAACCTGGCGCTATATGTCGTTTCGCAAGTTCCGGAACAAGGAGCCGCTACAGGCGAGACGCGCAGCGTATTTGTTCTGGCCGATCTGCAGACCCTAGAGCAGTCGCTTGTCAGCAATCCAGTTACGGGACTTGTGCGCAGGGTCGCGTGGACAGAGGATCATGGCGCTGTGCTGTTCACGAACGATCAGCAGCTAGGCGCCTGGAAGCTACGCTTGTCTGACGGGAAGATTACCGAGGTAGCCTCAGCCCTTTATTTAGGCAGCTTACAGGGGTAAGGCGCCTGGTTAATCAAGATACTTGCGTACGCGCGATATTGGGCTTGTTCGCAAAATCCCAGACGGCTTCCGCGATTTCCCAGACGGCGTTTGGGCGCGCGATTCTACGGGCGTTAGCCGATCGTTTTGCCAGCATTTCGGGACCCTCCCCGAGCCAATCAATGATTTTCGACACGACCTTTTCCGGCTTTGGCAAGTAAACGCCGGCGTCGTTCTCCAGCACCAGTTTCACGTTTCCGGTTTCCTGCCCGGGTATGCGATCGCTGATAATCATTGGCAAGCCGGCGATGGCGGCTTCGCTAATCGTCGAGGGACCGGCTTTGGTGACAATGATATCGGAGGCAGCCATAAGGCGAGGCATTTCGTAGTGGTTGGTCACGAAGCCGAATATATGCCGCGCATTCGTCCAGACACGCGATTCGAGCTTGGTCTTGAGGTCTTCGTTTCGCCCACAGATTACGACAATCTGTACATTGAGCCGCTGCGCGTCGAGCGCCTTGACCATTTTGTAGATCGTGCCCATGCCTTCGCCGCCGGCAACGAACAAGACTGCGGGCAACTTCGGATCAAAACCGAAGTCTTTGCGCGCCTCCGCCTTGCTCGTCATCGATTTGATGAAATGCGGATTCACAGGCAAACCTGTGATCTGCATCTGCGATGAGGACATGCCCAGCCTCAGCCCGCGCCGATATGCGGTTTCAGTGGGAACAAAACAGTAATCGACGCGAGGGTCGTACCAAAACGAGGGCGTGGTCACCAAGTCAGTTACCACTGTCAAGAAAGGCGGACGTTCATCCAAGGTCAAAAAAGCCCGAAATGTCGGGTTCGCAATCACCGAATGCGTACAAACCACGACATCGGCGGGATGCTCCCGCACGACGCGCCGTAGATTCTTGCGATTGTTGCGATAGATAAACTGTCGCGCCAAACGAGCGCGGCGCTTGCCGTCGAAGCTGTGATACATTAGCGCCCAAAGCAGCTTCGACGTGTTGACGACCAGGGGATACAATTCCGGCTGTTTGTTGAGGGGCCACTTCAACTCGCGCAGTACGTCGACGGCATCGAATTCAACAGCGTCGCCATACTTTATCGTCATGGCATCCTGAATTGCTTGAAAGGCGGAGCGATGACCACCACCGGTATCCGAAAACAGAAATAGGACTCGCTTCGTCACAATTGGACTTTCCCAGGATGGGCGCCTGTCGACCCAAGACGCGAATGACCGTCAATTGAGGGGGCGCTCGCGCCCGCTTCGGCTTTGCATTGACGCGTTATACCGCAGCGATTTGCGCAATTATATCATAGTTGGCGCAGGCGCTGAAACATTGTCACACGTTCCACAGGACAATCGCACCAGATTTTTCTTAACCACCGAGGGTCGCGTAGACACTGACCTACGACACCGAGAGCACCGAGAAAACCCCTTTTCTCGAAAGCAACGGGCTAAATTCTTTTTCTGAACGAGATTCCATGACAGAAAAAGCGGCTGTTTCTTTGATTTTTCATAGCAGTTTCGTCTGGTAACAAACTTTAACTTAGTAAGCGCAAGTAAGTCATCAAAAAATAAGCCGCATCGACGGGCGCGGTTTCGGGCGACCAGATTGGTCGCCCCTACGGGATTCGATTATTTTGTAGTTTTCTATATTTCATCAAATTATCGCACGACTTACTTGCATTTACTTCTGTGTCCTCGGCGCCTCTGTGGTGAAAATAATTTGAAGCGATCTGCCTGACGTTCCACCAGTCTTCCCAAGTTGTATGAGTTTCGTGTATAGTTAAGCTGAATGCAGCGCAGTTAGAAAGCAAGTTTCCATGTTCCTGGATTTGCACCCCATCACCATCCTTATCAATCTCATCGCGCTCGGCATTGGCATGGCCGCGCACGAATTCGCTCACAATTTTGTCGCTTGGAAGATGGGTGATCCCTTGCCGAAAAAACAAGGACGCTTAACGCTGAATCCGCTTGTGCATATAAACTGGGTAGGCTGGCTGATGTTCGCAATCATCGGTTTCGGCATCCTGGGCAGCGCGCCGATCTCGCCACAGCGCATGCGCGATCCTCGCTGGGGCTTTCTCGCCGCGGTAGCAGCCGGTCCCTTTTCCAACCTGTGCCTGGCATTGATTTTCGCGATCATACTTCGCCTCGGTGGAATCGCCGTGGATGGTTATTACTTGTATACCTTGCCGGATACGATAGCCAGCCCTCTTGGCGCGCTGGCGGCATTCATGTACGCGATGGTCTTTTGGAATGTGCTGCTTTTCGTCTTCAATTTGATCCCGCTTTTCCCGATTGACGGTTGGCACGTCGTATTGACGCTGCTGCCCGGCGCCTGGCTCAATCGCATGCAGATCCCAGTTGCGATCCAGCGGAATCTGCGCCCGCTGTCGGAGTTTTTGATGCGCCCGGCCTTCAAATGGCGCGATTGGCAGGTCGTGAGTTACTACGTTTTCCTCGGCTTGATCTTTTTGTCCTTCATCCCGATTGCCGGTGTAAGTCCATTAGGGCTCTTGATCGGACAGCCTACCAGCGCAATAATGCGCCTGCTTTTGTTTTTGTAAGATATGGCAGCCGCATTAAAGCGAATTGAACAGGGTATTCGCGCGCTTTTTGCCTTCGCTACCCCGGTTGATCTGCATTTGGCGAAGCAATATCTTTCATCAAAAGAACTTGGCGCATTTCAAAAAATGTCGCGCGCGGATCAATTGCACAGCCTAAATGTTCTACGAACGGTACTGAATCAGCGCGAATCCGCGCCACGCCCCCTCGCCGTCGCCGCGTTGACGCACGATGTCGGCAAGTGCCGCTATCACTTGGCCGTCTGGCAAAAGACCATAGTTGTGCTGGTCAAGCGTTTGGTTCCGTCCCTGGCAGACAAGCTCGGCCGCGAGGAAAACCTGAGTATTTGGCGCGCGCCCTTTGTCGTGAGATCCCATCACCCAAAATGGAGCGCGGAAATCTTGCGAGCCTGCTGCGCTGACGAAGTCGCCGTATGGCTTGTCGAGCACCATCAGGCGGATGTTTTAGCGCTTTGCGATCATCCGCTGGCAGAATTGCTACAATGTCTTCAGCGCGCCGACGAAGCTTGCTGAGCGTCGAGCAGCCGGAAGAGTTGCCCAGGGCAATCGCTTCAAAATGGTGTTACTACAAGGACATGTAATCAAACTGAAAATTAACCACAGAGGCACAGAGAAAAAGATTTTTATTGATAATACAGACTCATTTGTTATTGCAAATCAGATTTGGTGACAAGTCAAATGTTGCGATCGTAATTTTTTGGAGCAGAATTAGTGGAGTTTTGCCCGGTAAAAAGCTTGAACTCAGTATTCTTCGTGTCTTTGTGGTGAAAAAAATAATTTGAAGCGATTGCTCTGAGAGTTGCCCAAGCGCTATAGATTCATACCGCTAGTCTGCGCTATAGTTTAGATAGGGCGCATCGGAATCGCGCAATATGCGATTTGGCGGTCTTCAGTTATCTTGTCATTTTGGAGAGCCCATATTTGGAAGTCGCCGCGGGCAAGTCGACAGGCGCGAGGAGTATTGTATGGCTGAGCTAACAATTGCCGTTCTGGGTTTGGATCGCTTGGGAGCGTCGGTGGCTTTACGCTTGCAGACCTTTGTTAAGAAGCGCGGCCAGCATCGCTTCACGTTGATCGGCCACGACAGCCGAGACGACTACGAAACGCCGGCGCGCAAACTCAAGGTCTTCGACAAGATCGAAAGAAAAGCCTACAGCGCGGTTGAGCAGGCCGACATCGTGTTCATGAATCTGCCCTATGAGGACTTGCGCGGGGGCTATGAACTGATCGCGCCCTCCTTGCGCGACGGCGCACTCATCCTCGATACCGCGGTAATCAAGCAGCCGTCCTTAACTTGGGCGGAACAATATTTGGGCGACGAGCATCACCTGATTGGTTTCACGGCTGTGATCAACGCCGATTATTTGCTGGAGCACCAATTGAGTCCGGAGTACGCGAGCGACGATTATTTTTTGGACAGCCCCATATACTTGACGCCGTCGGTTGCCAGCATTAAGGAAGCGATTGACCTTGCCGTTAACTTCTCGGCGATTCTGGGCGGCAAACCCCATTTTCTTGATCCGGCCGAGCACGACAGCTTAACAACCATCACCGAGGAGATCCCGCAGCTTCTGAGTATCGCAGTCTATGCAAGCGCGATGAATCACAATGCCTGGCAAGACGCCCAGCGCCTCACCAACCCGCCCTTCAACGTCCTGACGCGCTACTTGTTGACCCATCATCCGGACGCCTTGCGCGACGAGTGGTTGGCGAACAGAGAGTCTTTGATACGAGCAATTGATGAACTGCTCGCATCGTTGACGGATGTGCGAGATCGACTTGCGGCCAACGATGAAAGCGCGATCGAAGCATTCTTAATTGCCGCCTCCGACGACTACCAGCGCTGGATCAACAAGCGGCACAAGGGCGATTGGGATGATCGACCCGACAACAACGTACAGTTCGAGCATACGATCGCCGGTACGCTTTTTGGCGGCGCCATCACCAAACGCCTGTTCGGCGGAAGCAAAAACGACGACAAATGATCGCGTGAGCGCGTACACTGACGGTGCGATTGGTAACTCTTCTGAAGGCGATTTGAGATTGCGGAACGAGCGCCGCCCTGGATGGTTCCCTTGGCAAGTTCAATAGCGCGGCGCGGACAATAAGCAGTTGGCAAAGGGTGTATTTCAATATTTTGGCAGGATGCTCTAGGAACTACAAAAGCGCATCGCCCTTTGACGGGTTCTAGGTACGGATTCACCACAGAGGCACAGAGAGCACAGAGATTTCAAGAAAAAACTTTGTGTTCTTCGTGTCTTTGTGGTTAATTTTGCTTTTGAACGGCAAAGCCATGTAATTTGCCAATAATCTGAAATGCACCCGTTGGCAAAGAAATATTTGACCGGAGACGATAAATCGGATAAAGTAAGCAGCATAGTCCTGTGGTCAGGACGCTCGCGTATTGAAGTGAGACTTTACCGACAGTAAAGGGGCTCTCGAAAATGAAAAACTATTTGCACAACTTGATCCGTCTCCTGGCGCTGATGGCATTGCTGACAACTTCGGCGATTGCGTTTGCGCAGGACGAAATAGAGACTGCGGCTGAAACGCAAGCCATACCCTTTATCGGCGTTCGTTATTGGGGCGTTGACGAAGGCATTCTGGTCACCGGCGTCATACCCAATACGCCCGCCGCCAATGCTGATCTCGAGGCTGGAGACCTTGTCTCCGCATTTGATGAAACCGCCATCAATTTCTCTTCCATCAGGGAGGTACTCCTGACCTACGTCGCGGGTGATACCATCTCCTTGAGCGTCGAACGCGACGGCGCCGCCTTCACAACTGACGTGACTTTGATGGCGCTTCCAGAGGATCTGTTCAGCAATCCGGACTATGCCATGCCCTTGGATCTGGCGTCTGTCGGCTTGTATGTCCAGCAATGCGACGACAAGGTGTTCATTGTTGCCGCAGTGGCAGGTTCGGGAGTTGCAGAAGCGGGATTCCAAGTCTATGACCGCCTGATCAGCGTTGACGGCGATGCGATTGACAGCATCGGCGCCGCGGATGTGGCTGTATCCGACCTGATCGAGGGCGATGAACTGGCAATCAAGGTTTTGCGCGGCGACCGCGAACTGACCATGAAGGTGATCGTCGAAGATCATCGCAGACGCCGGGATCCGCGCCATCGGCCGCGTCCTCGGCTGGATGTCAGTAGCGTCTACCAGACGGACAGTATTGGGCTCGGCTACGGCGAAAACGCTATCGAGGTCCAGGAAATCAGTCCGGCGCACGAACTCTATGCCGCTGGTTTGAGGCAATATGACCTGATCACAGCCGTCAACGGCGCCGCTATAGAAGAGGCAAAGGATCTGTTCACTGGCGAGGTCATCAATCTGACGGTAGCGCGCGCGAGTGGCACGCTTAGCTTTGATGTACCTTCGAGCGCCGCGCCATTGCTGATGTTCGGCATTGACGCGCCGCAGGAACAAGATCGCTCGATCTGGCTGGGATTGCACGAAAAGCAAGTGACGCTGGGCGTGCGTTATATCCAGTTGGAAGCGGATAGTCCTTACTTCCAGGACAGCGCTGTCAGCAACGGCGCTTATGTCGCCGAGGTGATTGAGGGGCTACCGGCCGGCGCGGCCGGGATTCAAGTCGGGGACATCATCGTGGCCGTCGAAGGCGAGCCGGCGACGCTGGCAATTGATCTGCGCAATCGCATCTATTTCCACAAGCCGGGCGACCGGGTCACGCTAGACGTACTGCGCGATGGCGAGTTGGTGCAGGTTGAAGTCACGCTGCGCGTATCGAGCTAGGCATATCTGAGTAGTTGAGCAAAGCGAAAGCCCCTGTCAAATGGCAGGGGCTTTTTTGATTGGATTGAGTTCTCAGCAAGACAAAGTAAGACGTGCGACACTTTGGCAGGTTGTTTTGCTGGCGGGCGAGCCAAGGCTCGCCCCTACAGACTGCTGGATTGACGTGATATGTAATGGTTTCGAATGCTCCTCTGTGACCTCTGAAAAACTCGGAGTACTCGGTAATTACTTACTTGGATTTACTGCTGTGTCAACTGCTCAAGTGCGCCAAGTTGAAGAGACATCTTGAGTCTTGATCGCGTTTACTTCGCGTATTCCACGCGCCGCGTCTCGCGGATGACGTGCACTTTGATCTGTCCCGGATATTGCATATCGTTCTCAATGCGCTTGGCGATATCGCGCGCCAATTGAATGGCGAGATAGTCGTCCACGACTTCGGGCCGCACGATAATACGCACTTCGCGCCCGGCTTGCAGGGCGTAACTCTGCTCGACGCCGTCAAAGGTGTTGGCGATTTCTTCCAACTGCTTCACGCGGCGGATGTAAGAATCCAGGCTTTCGCGCCGGGCGCCGGGTCGGGCGCCGGAAATGGCGTCGGCCGCTTCCACGATAAAGGCTTCGACACATTCTTTCTCAACCTCATGATGGTGCGCGGCAATACAGTTGACGACGCGATCATTGCCGCCATAGCGCTTGACAAACTCGGCGCCGATCAAGGCATGCGTGCCTTCGACATTGTGATCAATGGCTTTGCCAATATCGTGCATTAAGCCGCCCATCTTCGCGATATTCGCATCGGCGCCCAACTCCAAAGCGATCATGCCGGCGATATGGGCCGTTTCGATAGCGTGCGCGTGCTGGTTTTGACCATAACTGCTGCGGAACTTCAACTGCCCCAGCAGTTTCAGCACTTCTCCATGCAAGCCGTGAACACCCGTCTCGTATGCCGCGCGTTCGCCCTCTTCGCGCACAATTCGCTCGACTTCGGTGCGCGTATCTTCGACAAGTTTTTCAATACGCGCCGGATGAATGCGACCGTCCGTTACCAGCTTGGCCATCGTCCGTTTGGCTACCTCGCGGCGGACCGGATCAAAACTGCTGATCGTGACCGCTTCGGGCGAGTCGTCCACGACAACATCGACGCCGGTTGCCAGTTCGAAAGAACGGATATTGCGCCCGTTGCGCCCGATGATGCGTCCTTTCATGTCGTCGCTCGGCAGCGGCACCACGCTCACAGACACTTCGCTCACTTGCTCGGAGGCCAGACGCTGAATCGCCATGGCAATCAGGCTACGCGCGCGATGATCGGCTGTCTCGCGCGCTTCGGCTTCCACCTGGCGTATGATACGAGCCATGTCGTTGCGGGCGTCGAGTTCGATGGAGTCCAGTAGCGCCTGCCTCGCCTCCTCGACCGTCATCTGCGCGATGCCTTGAAGCTTCTCTACGATGTTCGATTCCGATTTTTTGATTTCATTCTCTTTTTTGTCGAGCCGGCTCTGGCGCTTGTTCAGTTGCTGGTCGCGCTGTTCCAGGCGTTCCACACGCTGGTCGAGTTCGTTGCGCCGGCGTTGAATACGCTCGTCTTCGTCACTCAGAACACGGCGGCGGCGCTGCAACAGGCCTTCCGCATCATTGATTCGCTGCTGCGCCGCATGCTCGGCTTCGGCGATAATTTGCGTCTTCTCCACTTCAGCGTTATTCAGCAGTTCTTTCGCATCATTCGAGGCTTGCAGAAGCGCGCTTTGCCCTTCGTCATGTTGCTTCTTCAGCAGCGTCGCTCTGCCTCGCCATACGCCCATGCCGTACCCCGCGCCGATGCCGATGATTGCCGTAGCAATTGCCAAGATAATCGTTCCCATTGTTTCCATAGTCGCTTGACGGTATCCATCGGATACATTCGTCCATGCTCCTTTCTTAACCAGACCCGGATTGTGTCCACCTGGGTTATTCCTCTAGCCCGTTGGCAAAGTAGCGGGGTTCGGATTGCTCGAGCTCGGCTTCCAAGCGATCGATGACACTATGAATCGTATCGCGATCGAATCCACGACGATAAAGCCAGGAACCCAGCTTCCGCCGGAAGTCGATACGCGACAGCCCCCTATAGCGCCAGACCTGCTTTTCGGCAGCTCGTTCCGCAGATGCTTCAGCGTCAACCGCAGGCAACAAAGACTCGATAATGTCCTGGTCTACGCCTTTCTGACCCAGTTCATAACGAAGCGCGCGCGGCGCCATCGGTTTGAACCGTTCCCGATTCTCGATCCAGAATCGGGCAAAAGAGACATCGTCGACGGTCCCTTGCTGCCGCAGCCGATCCACTACGATCGCTACTACGGAATCCGAAATACCTGATTTGACAAGATGTCGGCGGACTTCTTCGGCGCTGCGGGGTCTGAATGACAAGTAATTTACCGCACGGTCGTAAGCAGCTTGTTCCTTGTTCTTGCTGCCCAAAGCCTTGATTTCTAGCTCTGACAACTCTTGCCCGGTATGCAATCCAGCCGCGCAGAACAGCGGCAGATCAAAGGCAAACTCGTCATCCAGATAAAGACTGACCCGGTCTTCGCCCCCAGTTTGAACTCGCAGCGCTGTGATGATCGGCATAAGGCGTCCAATACAGGCACTCGTAGTTCGTCCAATTCAACGGCTATATCTGAGGCAAATGACAAACAGGTTTTAGGAGTTCCGACGTTTGGAAATGATTCAGTTATCCGTGGTATATAGCTGCCTCAGCCAAATGGCTAGAGGGCACCGCTACTACAAGTTCGCCAGAACAATCTACTCTCTTCTTGAGAGACAGTTTCATTCACATTTCATTCGGCCTGTAGCCGAAGATCCACTTGCAATTTGCTAGATATAGTCCGCAACTGCCAGCCAGGCAAAGCTCTGTGACACCTAGCCAGCAGCGATACCGCTTGTCCATCTTGTCGTTCCGCCACTGCTTTCTACCAATGCTTCAGGCAGCGTCAGGTGGTCTTGTAATGCTTAACTCTCGATGGATCCGCTTATTGAATCGCTCCATCATCAATCCATTATACATAAAAACAGTGGCATACAAGACTCGCCTTATCTTGGCAACGAGGGTCCGGGACCAGAGAATTGCCTGTAAATCCAGCGCTTGGCGCGTATTCACACGCTCGCGAAATTGAAGTTTCCGATTTAGATTCGTACAATATGACTAAACCATGAAGCCAGGAACAAACCTCGGATGCGAATCTATTGGTGGCGTTTGGTCCTTGGCAATACTGTTTATCGAATGGCGAACGATCTGTAGACATGACACGGTACGATCGCGGGATTCTGGTCACTGGCGGCGGCAGTTTTTTGGGAGACAATATCGCCGCGGCCTTGCTGGCGGAAGGAGCCGAGGTCAGCATGTTGGTCAGGTCGGGCGCGGAAGATCAACTGGGTCCTCTGGCGCATCATACACGTTGGTCAACAGCTGACGTGTGGAATCCGGGCAGTTTACGCGGAAAGGCGCGCTTTCACTCCGCGGTCATTCACACCGTAGGGAGCCTGCATGCGGATCCCGCGCAAGGCTTGTCCTATGAACGGCTGAATTTTGTATCGGCGCGAAACGTCGGCAATATGTGCGTCAGCGACGGCGTCGAGCATATGATCCTGGTCAGCGCTGTTAGCGCGCCTTGGACAAAGCGCGGCTATATTCGATCAAAGCGCGAAGCGGAACGATACCTGCGACGCCTGGGCTTGAAATACAGCATCATTCGCGCGCCCTTGCTGTATATGCGCGGTCAACCGCGCCCTATCCTGTATCGCGCAAGCACGCTGTTGGCTTCGATTCCTCCACTGTCTTTGCTGCCTTTCGGCCGAATTGGTCCGATGCCGATCGACATCTTCGCCCGAGCTGTCGCGCGGATAGCCATGTCGCCCGACTACAGGAAACCGCTCTATTTTCCGCGTGACATGCGCCGCCTTAACACCCGCGAAGAGATCCGCCAGAGTCCAGATGCTGCCGTCTCCTTCTTGCCCACGCGCACGCGGCGCCCGAAGGCGCCCGGAACCGCGTCAGAAGACTTGCCGTTTGCCTGGATTCCAGAGGACGAGGCATAGCCAGAGCAGTCGCATCAAAATCATAGTCCATCAATATATCACCAATTCAAACCAAAATATAACCACAGAGGCACAGAGCGCACAGAGAAAAGCCATTCAAAATGAAAATTGCGCGCTTGTTTGTACAAATGGCCTTCAGTGGCAAGTCACTATGACCCTTTTGTACGCAGATTCAGAGAAGTTTTGCCTTGTAATAAAACTTAAACTTTGTGTTCTTCGTGTCTTTGTGGTGAAAAATAATTTGATGCGATTGCTCTGAGGCATAGCAAATCATTCTTGAAAACAGCCTGAGTCTGGGTATAATCTTGGTCTTGCCAGGCGACGTGGCCAAGTGGTAAGGCAGAGGTTTGCAAAACCTTCATTCGTGGGTTCGAATCCCACCGTCGCCTTTCGAAGACCCCTGACAAGTTTCTTGCCAGAAACCGGCATGTTGGCGCATTCTCGCAGGAAGCGCCGACATATCCGCACGCGAGGCAAAAGTCCTTAGCCAATTACAGCCAGAAGTAATTCCAAGTTAGTCGTGCGAAAAAATGCGTGTGCTGTAGGGGCGGCACGCTGTGCCGCCCGTTCCTTCACTAACTGTTTTCGGGCGTTTCAGCGAAACGCCCCTACACCTCGTCGCTTTTTCGGATTCTCAT
>DAOULD010000050.1:0-11878 GCA_034420635.1 Anaerolineae bacterium
ATCTTCGAAAACCAAAACCAGACTGCCTTGAGAGCGCATGGCCTCGAAATGAGCGGCCTCTTGCCGCGCCAGCATTTTGTCCGTGACCGTTCGCAACTGCGCCAGCATTTGGGCGTCAATGATGTTTTCCAAAATGCAGAAGCCGTCGCTCTCCAGTTGCCGCCGTTTGGCGGGATAGTCGCCGCTCATATTCCTGGCATTCCCTTCATTATGAAAATGGTCGCAGAAGAGAGGTTTTCACAGCCGCATTCCACATACTAATCGATCACCAGTAGCACATGGTAAGCTACCTCTGAAAGCTGAATCGAGAGCGCACCGCCTTCTTGCTTCCACTTTATGTCCGTTCGATCGCCGCGCGCAATCACCGACCGCGCCGCGCTTTGAAGATCGACCTCGACCTCGACATTATAGCTGGGAATCGTCTCGTTGATGGGCAGACGCGTCTCGTCGCGGATACTGTTGACCAGGTGAATCAGGGTGCGCTCGCCCTGCTTAAAAGCAGTCAGCGCGAGCACGTCGTTGGCGTTATGCACCCTCACAGGCGGTGGCGCATCAGCCGTCCAATTGACCGCGGTCGCGATCAGATTGCGGAAATCGGGAATACCATATTCCAGATAGCGCACGCCGATGGGCGTCGTGAAAAGCACGGATCGACCGCCCTTACCCGACTCGTTGGTCAGCACCGCCGGCGGACCAATTTCATCGCCCAGCGGACCGTAATGCACTTCCGATGCCCCTTGCACGTGAGCGACAGCTTCCGCGCCATCTGGCTCGACGACGACCTGCATGCCCATGGTTGGCAAGCGCTTACCCGCGGCAATATCCGCTGGCAACGGATGCCCGGCGGTCATCAGCATGTAGATGTCAAGCTCAAAGGGCATTGTTTCGCCACCGTATTGAACGCCGAAGACGTCCGCCAGGTTATCAGCGTCGGCGCGCTGACCTGTAGCGTCGTACATGCCCGTTTCGTAAGATGCGATGATGCCGCCTCCCGCCGCAACAAAGGCGCGCGCCGCCGCCTTGCATTCGGCGGGCAAACAACTGGCGTTGGGCAGGATCAGCGCTTGATACTGGTCGATTCCCGCGCAAAGGTCGGATTCCGTAATCACATCAAAGAGGATCTTTTCTTGCAGCAGCGCTTTGGCGAATCCTTTGAGTTCTCCCAATTGCGCGGGCTTGCCCCCGCGATAGTCGAAGCGTTCCACGCTCGTCTGCGAATAAAGCAGCGCGACATGAGGGATGCGCTGGCGGTCGCGCAGGTATGGCGCCAGCGCATCCGCCTCGGCGAAGCGCTCATAGACGCGATCCCAAGCCGACTGATCGACCTGATCGGGATAATAACGCGCGAAGAGCAACGCGGCGCTGTTCGCTTGCAGTTCGGCTGTAGATAAGCGCAATTCGGCTTCGCCCAAGCCGTACAGGTCGAATGGAGACTGCGCCATCATGCTCAAGACCAGGATCTGCTTGCCCTTGGCCACAGCTTCCACATAGCGCAGCGCCACGCCGTACCACCAGAGCGGCTCGCCGACGCTGGCGCGGTAAAGTTCCATATGAACGACATCGCCGGTCTCGGCGGTGCGCGCCATGTCATCGGCGTGAGCCATGGGCACATGCCAGGATACGCCAAAGCGCTCGCGATAATACAAGGGAATGGGAGGCGCGCCGGAAAGCTGAGTCATTTCTCCGCGCAAGCTCGCCAATGGGAAGGCGCCTTGAAAGAAGATACAGCGATCATCTCGCTTCGCCACATCATAAAGCGACTGACGCCAGCCGGCGATCTGATCGTAGCGCCAAGCAAGGAATTGCTGAAAAGCAGGATCCTCCCATTTTTCATCCGTCGGCAGGGACAGTCCAAACTCCGCTTCAAAGGCGCGGAGGCAGGCTGGGCTCGCCGACCAGCTTTGGAAGCTCGGTTCATCGAAATAGAAACCATCCACGTCGTAGTTGTCGGCGATCTCGCGCACGATCGAGGCGAAATAATCGCGATAGGGGCTGAGCGGATCCATGGCGACCGAGTTATAGGCTGCGTCCCAACTCGTGACGCGGCCGTCGGCTTTGCGCTGCGCCCAATCCGGATGCGCGAAGTACAGGTCGCGATTGCCCCAGATCGAAGCCAAATACGCGACCACTTTCTGGCCATTGGCGTGGGCGGTCTCGATAGCGTCGGCTAGTAGATCGCGCTCGCCCAAGCCAGGATAAAGGGGCGCGATCTTGCTCTGGTAGAAGGCAGTCCCGCCCGGGTAGTAACCGGTGGAAAAAACCACCAGGGTATTCACATGTCCGCGGTGCGTCTCGTTCACGATGCCTTTGACATCAATGGTCGCGACGTCAGACGCGGGAAACTCCAGCGTGACCGCGCGCAGGGGTTCGTCCCACCAGTTTGACATAATTGCCACTCCTTATGAGGCGACGCCGCACCAATCGACGGCCATGCGCGCCAAAACGCGGGCGCAGTCGATAACCTGCTCGAATTCGATATATTCGTCGGTGCTATGGATCATCGCGCCAGAGGGTCCGAATAGGACCGACGGCGTATCCCCATAAAGAACCGGCAAGCGCAGGTCGCAGCCGCCCGAGCCGCCGACTTGCACGTCGCGCCCGGTCACGGACGTGGCCGCTGCGCTCAAGGCGCCGACCATGGGATGTTCGGGATCTATCTGCGCGGAATCGAACCATAAGCCGAACCATTCGATCTGTAGCGGATGATCGGCGAACCAGGCGTCCTTCTGCGACCACTCCAGAATGTATTCCTTGAAATCGGCTTTGATCTTGTGGATGTCTTCGCCGGGCAGGCATTCGATCGAACCTTCCAGGATCGCTTGCGAGGCGATGGTCGAGGGCCATTCGCCGGCGACCATCTTGCAGATGCCGGTCGGCACCTTGGTATTGTAAACATCGTCATAGAGCGGGTGCGACACTTGTGATTCGCGCATGATCGAATAGGCTTCGACCGCGTGGAAAACTTCAAACGATTTGGTGATGGGATTGGTCAGTTCGTGCTTGTATTCGATGCCGCCTTCTTCGCCCGGCACTGTGATGCGGAAGAACTGGGCGCCGCGGTTGGAGACGCCCATTTTGTCCAGCCCAGTCGGTTCAGTGAAAATGCAGGCGTCAGCGCTGTAGCCGCGCATGACCGATGCCAGAGTGCCGTTGCCGCCGGCTTCTTCGTCAACCACGCATTCGACGATGACATCGCCCTGAAGCTGGATGCCGGCGGATTGCAGCGCCAGCACACACAGGACGTTGCTGACGACGCCGCCTTTCATATCGGCGCTGCCCCGCCCGTAAATCTTTCCGTCGACGTATTCCCCGCTCCAGGGACCATATTGCCAGAGTTCCGGCGGACCGATGGGCACCACGTCCGTATGACCGTTGAATTTGAGCGATTTACCGCCGCCAGCCCCGCGATAAACGCCCACCACATTGGGCCGCTCGGCATAAGAGAATCCCGTGGGCACGAAAGCTGGATGCGCCGCGAGCTCATCGTCGTCGGGTATCCAGCGATCGACATCAAGACCCATCGAGCGCAATTGGCCTTCCAGCACATCCATGCAGGGCTTTTCCTCACCTTCCAATGAGGGGATTCGCACCAGTTCCTGCAAGAGGCGCAGCGCGTCCGCCCGATGCTTTTCAATGGCTTGGTCGAGTTGTTCGTAAAGCATAGACGCTATTCCTTTCTTGCCTAACCATCCCCTAAAGCATCCGAAGTAGAGGAGTCCCAAATGCAGCTCCCGCCTCGGGCGCCTGCCGTTTCCGTATCAAGCGTTTTGGCTTGCCTATCCCTTCACGGCGCCAAATGTCAACGCCGAGATGAAATAGCGGCGGACGAGCAGCGCGAATATCACCACCGGCAAGGTGCCGATGGTGGCCGTGGCGAACATGGGTCCCCATTTGATGCCGGAGTGGGTCATGAAAAAAGCGATGGTGGTGGGCATGGTGCGCGCGTTGGTCGAGGTCAAAAAGAAAGCCAGGCTGAATTCGTTCCAGACGCCGATGAAGATCAAGATGGCTGTTGCGGCGACGCCGCCGGCCATCAGCGGCAAGGTGATCAGGCGAAAGGCTTTGAAGCGCGAAGCGCCATCGACCATGGCCGATTCTTCCAGCTCGACCGGGATGCCCTCGACAAAGCCGCGCATCATCCAGATGGCATAGGGGATATTCCACAGCAGATAAATCACGATCAAGAAGATATGCGTATCGAACAAGTCCAGCGCCCGCGCGATGAAAAAAAGCGCGAAAACGATGGAAATGCCCGGCACCATCTGCAGAAACAAGAATCCGTAAGCGACGCCTTCTTTGTAACGAAAGCGGTAGCGGGCGAAGCTATAAGTCGCGGGAATGGCGATGAGAATGGTCAATAACGTACTGCAAACAGCAATGATGGTGCTGTTTTTCATATAAAAGAGGATATTCATATTCTCGAAAATATTTTGAAAATGCTCGAAGGTAGGCGTGAATAGCCAAACCGGTGGATAGGCGAAGGTCTCCAGCCGCGTCTTGAATGCCGAAGTGACCATGAAGAGATAGGGAAACAGAAAAGCCGCCACCACCGCGATCGTCAGCAGATCGAGGATGCGGGAGCCCAGCAGCGCGCCCCGATTCTTCACCTTCATGCGCCTAAGCCTCGAACTTGATGCGTTCGCGCAGCTTGATCAAAATTACAGTCAAAGCCACGATGATAATAATTAGCATGATGCTGGCCGCCGAACCCCGCCCGACATCGCGTTGCACCAGGGTCGTGCGATAAACGTAGAGCGGCAAAGTAGTCGTTGCGGTACCCGGTCCACCGCTAAACATGACAAAGATCACATCGAACAGGCGCAAGACATCCATGAAACGAAGGATCAAGGTTGTCAGGATCAACGGCAGCATCATCGGCAAGGTCAAATGCGCAAAGGACTGCCAGCGCGAAGCGCCGTCTACGCGCGCCGCCTCAAAAGGTTCTACCGGCAAGGTTTGTAAACCAGCCAACAGGATCAAAATAAAGAAGGGTGTCCATTCCCAGATATCGACCAGGATTACCGCCACAAGCGCCAGGTCTTTCCCATACCAGTTGTGGCGGATGCCGGTAATGCTCTCGAAGAAGAAATTGATAAGACCGTCATACGAGAAATACAGCCTCCCGATCAAACCGACCATTGAAGGCATCAATACGACGGGGATGATCAAGAACGCGGTGAACAGAGAATTGCCGCGCATCTTGCGATTGAGCAGCAGCGCGATGGCAAAGCCGATCAGCAGTTCTGGTATCAGCGTGCCCAGCAAATAATGAATCGTGATGCGAACGGTCGCCCCGAATGTGCTGTGTTCGTTGGTCAGCAGCCACTGATAATTCTGCAGCCCCACGCCCTCGGCCAAGCGAAAAGGCTCGCCGAAAGTCAGATCAACCGTGCTCAGTTGAAATAGCGAAAACGCGCTGTATGCCGCAATAGCGAAGACTACCGCAAAGGCGGGTAAAATAAGGATCGCCGGCGCCAACCATGCCGGTCGGCGCCGTTGCGATCTGATGTCGCTATTCATAAGCGGACTTCCAGATGGTGGCGGCTCGTCTTTTCGACGACCCGCCACCACAGGCGGAGACTATTCCGCAACAACTTCGGACACTTGCGCCTGCATACTGGCGATGGCTTCTTCGACGCTGATCTCGCCGATGAAAGCGCGCGCGCCTTCGATGCCCATAATCTCGCTGATCTGGCTCCATTTCGGCGTCGGCAGGACGACGCTCAAACCGAGCTCGCCCAGCGCGGCTGCTTGTTGCAGCGTATCCAGCGTCGCCTGATAGTAGGGGTTTTGCGCCTGCAGATCCGGGTCGCCCAGCGCCGACGCGCGCGAGACGATGCCGCCATTTGCCAGGTATTCGCTCTGCAAGCCTTCACTGGTCAGATAAGCGATGAAAGCCCAGGTGGCTTCTTTGGCATCCGAATCGTCCATCATGGCGAAGGACCAGCCCCAAACGCCGGAAAAGGCGCCGGCAGGCCCCGCAGGAAGCGGGCTGTAGCCGGTCATGCCAGCGACCAGAGATTTATCCGGATTCTCGACCTCGGGCGCCGCGGCGGAAGCTTCGATCATGATCGCGGCGCGGCCTAGCATGAAGGCATCCCAGGCTTCGGGGAAGGAGAAGGATTCAACGCCGACCGGACCGTACTGCCAGAGATCGCGGATGTATTCCAGCGATGCGACCGTGCCCGGCGAATCCAGCGCCACTTCGCCCGTTGCCGGATCAACCATCATGCCGCCGAAGGGCGCCAGGAAGATCGACCACATATAGGTGAATTCCCAGCCCAGGCGCGCCCGGTAGCTGATGCCGTCTACGCCGTCGACGTTCTCACTGAAGTACTGCGCCGCTGCCAACACTTCGTCGTATGTGGTCGGGACATCAATGCCGTGCTCCTCGAAGAGGTCCTCGCGATAGAACATGAAGACGGTCTCGCCGGCGTAGGGAATGCCATAATGCATGCCGTCTTCCCAAAGGAACATATCGCGGTAGGCTTGCAGGATATCTTCATAGTTGAACCAGTCCGGCGTGATATCGGATTCGATCCAGGGTTCCAGAGGCGTCGCGTAGCCGCTTGACGCCACCAGCGGGCTCCATTCGATGGCTGTCATCATGGCATCGTAACTCGCCGATTCGGCCGAGACCTCGAGCAACATGCGTTGACCCAGCTGACCCTCTTCCATCTCGTCTAGCACGACCGTAATGCCGGTCAACTCTTCAAAGCGCGGGATCATCTGCTTAAAGGCTTCAACGGACGGGTGCGAAGCGACGGCGACTGTGATTGTGGTACCGCCGTACTGTTCCTTGATGCCGGCCGCCCAATCCTCGATCGGGTCGTGCCCCATCGCGACGACGCTGGAAAATGCGAGAGCGACTGCCAACAGAACAAAAACAAATCTGGCTTTCATTGCAAAACACCTTTCAATTTGTGATTCGAACAAAACTTGGCGAACGTAGAATACTTTCCCTTGTCAAGAAAGTATCCCACATAAGATAACAATTCTGGCGAAAATCCGCCAACAAGCTGCGCAATTTGTAAACCAGGCGTTGAGGAAATCGCTCCCGTGGTGATCAGCGTTGAGCGAAAAGCCCGCAAATTCAGGGAAATCTGATTTTCGGCTCGGACAAAGGCTAACATCCAGTTAACAAAGTTTATAAATAGTTTGACAAACTCTGCTCCATAGTGTAAATTGATTATACGGAATCCGTTGACGCGCAAGGGAGCAAACATGGCGACACAAACTGAAGCAGAAAACACTGTGGTTCTTGACATGGTGACCAAGCATGGCGAAAAGATCGCTAAGCTGGAAGCCAACTACGGACACGTCGCGACCAAAGCAGATATTTCAGATCTGAAAACAGAGATCGAGAAACTTAAAGCGGATTTAACCTGGCGCATCGTGATTGCGATGGGCGCGATGACAGCTGTTTTCACATTCATAGTAGAACAACGAATTGGCAACAGTTAGAACTCCTAGCACTGCCTTCAATTTGAAGCGATTGACTCACGCTCCGTAGATCTCCGCTTACTTGCGAATGGAAACGGCGATCAGGACGCGGCAGCAGGCGCGCCTGACTGCATCCGAATATCATGTGGAATCGGCGTGATACGCGCTTATGCCCTCCTAAAAGGGCCAGATCTTGTCCCAGGCGCTCTTCCAATCGTCGGCGCGGCTGTACATCTTCTGCGCCGGCTGATCCAACACCACGTCCGCGCGCGGCACGTAAGCAGCCATCGTGTCGAAGTGTCCAAATTCAACCGTGATCGTCACCGGCGACGCCGGCACATAGGGCGCGACCGCGCTCAAGTCTTGCAAGGCTTGATAAGCGCCCTCTTCGATCATTTCACGGGCGCGTTGAGGCGCGATCTGGCGCGCCGAATATTTCGACAGCCCACGCTTGACCGCCACTGTCGTCAGCCCGTCGCCGAGCAGCGCCGTCGCTTCGCGGCAGACGGCTATGTCACCGGTGACAAGCAGCACAGGGCAGCCATAGTGACCACAGAGCGCGGCGTTGACGCCAACCTCGCCCACTAGTTCATCATTGAACCAGAGATTGCGGCATTGCGCCGACGAAATAGTATGGTTCAGAACGCCATCCGGCGTATTGTTGCGCGCGTGATAGCCGACCATCAGGCAGGCGTCGACGCCTTGTTCCAGCGGTTCTCTATAGTCCGTCCAAGTATGGTGCGCCACGTACTCGCAAGCGGGATCGAGCATGCCCTTGATCAGGGAATTGTATCGCCAATCGCCGCCCGCGTTGTGGCCGTCGATGACGATGATTTCAGTTGCCCCCGCTCGGGAAGCGCCGCGCACCGCCGCGTTGACCTCGGCTGTGTAGAGTTCGCGGCCCTCCGGGTATCCGGCCTTGCCGCCCCCGACTTGATCCCAGGTGACAATGCCGCTGACGCCTTCCATGTCGCACATGATCAAAATTCTCATTGAACTTCCCTCCCGAACAAATCAATAGCGAAGCTGAGATTGTACCGCAAAGTAGACAAGGGAAACGCATGATTTGATTCAATGCGGCTGGCTAGCCCAGCAAATCTCGCGCGGGGCCTCAGCGACGCAGGACATGCGGAGTCAGCGCAAGTCCTTGACGTTCTGATGAATCTTGTCGATGGCGGCGGCGATCTCGCCCATGTCCTCCTCGTCGCCCAGCAGCGCGTTCTGCGTGATCCAGACTGTCTCGTCCGATTCGCGCTGAGAGTTGGGGAAGGCATCCGCGAGGAAGGCGTGATTTGCCTCCGCCTGCGCGCCGCTAAGGCGATCCCGGTAAGCGCCGCTGGTGAAAAGGTCCAGCTTGTGGAGGGGCGGATATGGCGCTTGCGTGGGAATGCCCTCCGCTTCCAGCGCATCGACGAATTGCTGATTCGAAATGCCGGCGAAGGCTCGCGCGTCGACGTGGAAGATATAAGCGTAATGTCCGTTGCGGGTGATGCGAGGGTCGTGGCTCTGCGGCGTGATGCCCGGGATCTCCCCTAACAAACGATCAAGCAAGCGACCGTTCTTGTGACGGCGTGCGGTCTGCTCGTCAAGGCGGGTCAGTTGCGCCAACAACACCGCGCCTTGCCATTCGCTGAGGCGGTAATTCGAGCCGTAGATGTAGTGACTGTAAAACCATTCGCCGGGCATGCGCCCGCAATCATGCGTCGAGCGCGCCTGGCGCTCGAAATCATCGTCGTTGCTGATGATCATGCCGCCCTCGCCGGCGGTCATGGTCTTGCTGGCTTGAAAGCTGAAAGTGCCGCCGATGCCAAAAGTACCCACCTTTTGTCCGCGCCATTCGCTGCCGTGCGCGTGCGCGGCGTCTTCGAGCAATGCGACATCATATTTCCGCGCAAGCGCCGCCAGTTGATCCAGATCCGCCGGACGCCCGCCCATGTGAACGGCGATGATCGCTCTGGTATCTTCGTTGATAGCCGCTTCCGCCAGTTCGGGATCAATGCAGTAACTGTCAGCGCTGACGTCAACCAGAACAGGCAGCGCGCCGGCGAAAAGCGCCGCGCTCGCCGTGGCCACAAAAGTGGCGTTGGGCACGATGACCTCGTCTCCAGGTCCGATGCCCATAGCGGCCAGGGCGACTTCGATGGCGTGAGTCCCGTTCGTGACCGCGATGCCGTGTTTGGCTTGATGGTATTCGGCGAATCTCCGCTCGAACTCGAGCGTTTTGCTACCCTCCGTTCGCCACCAGTCGCGGCTTTCCAGCACCTCGTTCAGCGCCTCGCGTTCGAGGTCGTCATATATCGGCCAGTCGGGAAAAGGTTTGCTCTTGGCGGGCTTTCCGCCTTGGATGGCGAGTTTTGGCATGTTGAATCTCCTAAGGTTTGAACAATATGCGCGTTTGGGATCTCACTGTCACTGGCTTAGCCTTTCAGCGAGCCCAATGTCAAGCCCTTGACGATATACTTCTGCGCGAAGATCGAGAAAATGAGCATGGGAGCGATGGCGACGATAGAGGCCGCCGACATCGGACCCCAGGCGATCGACGTGTACCCGCGGAAAGAGGCGACCGCCACCGTAATCGTCTGCGCTTCGCTGAATGATAGCGATAGGGCAATGGTCAACTCGTTCCAGATCCAAATGGCTGTCAAAATAGCGGTAGCGGCAATGCCCGGCGCGGCCAGCGGAATAAAGACATGGCGTAATGCGCCCAGGTGATTGCAGCCGTCAATGCGTGAAGCATCGTCCAATTCCGACGGAACTTCTTTGAAGAAACTGCGGATCAGCCAAACGGCGAATGGCAGCGAATGGACTTGATAGACTAGCGCCAGTCCAATATGCGTATCGTACCAGCCGATCTTCTGATAGAGCACGTACATCGGGATGACAAACAGAAACTCCGGCAGCATATAAGCCAGCAGCAGCCAGACGCCGAAGAGCTTCTTGCCGCGAAAGCGAAAACGATGAATCCCATACGAGGCGAAGATCGCGATCACGATGGCGATCAGAACGCCCAGCGCCGTTACATAAACGGTATTCAAGAAGGCTTGCACAAAGCCTGGCTTGTCCAGCAGCGCCAAGTAATGATCCCAGATCGGTTCAAAGATGAATTTGGGCGGCATCGAGAAGGCATCGCGCTGCGTCTTGAAAGAGATCGTCAAGAGCCAGACGATGGGAAAGAGTGTGACCAGGATAGCCGCCAGCGAAATCAAGTACGCCAGCAGGCGTTGCAACTGCGCGCGCTGTCTGTGGTCCACGCCTAATCGTCCTCCAGGCGTTCTTCCAAACGCATGTAAACAAGGCTGATCGCCAGGACAATCGCCGAGAAGATGACCATGATCGTCATTGACTCGCTCATTTGCAGGAAGCTGAAGGCTTTGCGATAGGCAAGCGTCTGCATGACTTCGGTAGATATCTGCGGACCGCCGCCGGTGGTTCCGAAAATGAGGTCAAAAACCTTGAGCGTATCGATGGTGCGGAAGATCAGCACAGTGAAAAGGACCGGTCGCAACATGGGCAGCTTGACACGGAAGAAAGTTTGCAAAGCGCTGGCGCCATCGACCCGCGCTGCTTCGATCGGTTCGCCCGGCAAGCTCTGCAAGCCAGCCAGAACGATAATGAAAACGAAAGCCGTCTGCCACCAGGCGTCAACCATGATGATCGTGCCCATGGCTGTCGAAGTCGCGCCAAAGAAGGGCGATAGCGGCAAGCCCAGGGCGTTTAATACGTAGTTGACCAGCCCCAGCATGGGATCGAGCAGGATCTTCGACATCAGCGCTACGATGATTCCGGAGACCATCAAGGGCGTCAGCAGCAAGGTGCGGATGAGGCCCGCGCCGAATTTGAGATGATCGACGACGACAGCCAGCCCCAGTCCCAGCAGCAATTCCAGAGCGGTGGCGACGATGGCGAAGAGGAAAGTCTGGTAGAGCACCTGCCAGAATTCAGCGCTGCGGAACAGATCAAGATAATTGCCGAAGCCGATGAAGTCAAAGCGAACGCCCCAGTTCCAGTTGAAAAAGCTGAGAATGAATGAAAACACCGCCGGATAAAGCGAAGTGACTATGAGAATCAGGACAGCGGGCGCGATCAGATAATAGGCGAAGTTTTTCTTGCGAAGGTTGGGCATATCAATTGATCCAAACCCCCTCCAAATCTCCCCCGGAGTGCAGTGCCTATGCGCGCCACTGCAATGGGGTAGACATTGTCCACCAGTGCCGATCATTGCGAGTAAATGTGGGCGCTGAACCGCAGGAAATGAATTGCGACATTCGCAGCGCCCGAACGGCGTTCCCCCTCTCCAATGCTTTGGGGAGGGGGCTAGGGGGAGTGTAGTGGTCCTAATTTATTGGACACAAAATCGCAGAACTTTAGAGAGGATTCCGCTGCAACCATTGCCTCTCACGTTCTGCCGGCGTCCGGTAGTCTATAGCACTGTGCG
>DAOULD010000051.1:0-23379 GCA_034420635.1 Anaerolineae bacterium
TGACAAGTCACTATCCCTTTTGTTACGCAGATTCAGAGGAGTTTTGCCTTGTAATAAAACTTAAACTTTGTGTTCTTCGTGTCTTTGTGGTGAAAAAAATTTGAAGCGATTGCTCTGAACAGGATTCGCGGGAGGACTTTCGCTTTTCCAACATGTACGCGATAAAATTGCGTCGCTCGCGTCAGACGAGAATCGAGCCTATGCGACGACCGAATATCCTCATTTTGTACACGGACCAGCAGCGCTGGGATGCCTTGGGCGCCAATGGCAATTCCGAGATACTGACGCCGAATCTCGACGCGCTGGCCGCTTCCGGCGCGACCTTCACACATCATTTCGTGCAGAACCCGGTCTGTATGCCCAGCCGCATAAGCATGTTGTCGGGCTGCTATCCCTCCAGCCTCGGCATCACGCATATGGGCGTTCCGGTCCCGCAAGACCTGCTGACGCTGCCGCGCATTTTGAAAGCCTACGGTTATCGCGGCGCCAATATCGGGAAGTTGCACTTTCTGCCGCACGCCAACCGCGATCACCGTTTGCCGCATCCGGACTATGGCTTTGACCATTTGGAAATCTCGGATGAGCCAGGCGTCTACGAAGACGCCTATCGCGCCTGGGCGCGGCAGCGCGCGCCGGAAGCAATGGATGCCATCAGCGCCGGCATCCCGCCGGGGACGCGAATCTGGTATCGGACGATGGGAATTGATGACAAAGTCGCGCACCGTGGCGATCCGGAGGGGCGTTTTGACTTTGAGGGCGGCATTCCCTTTGGGGCTGACGACAGCCTGACGCATAGCGCGTTTGTCGCCGAGCAGACCATCGAGTACATTCGGCAAAGGGGAAATCAACCGTTTCTGTGCATCGCTGGTTTCTATTCCCCGCACGCGCCCTGGATGACCCCGCAGAAATACCTCGATCTTTACGATCCCGCGAGCTTGTCAGTACCGGAGTTTCCGCCCGAAATCGACGGGCAGCGACCAGTTAAGCCCGGTGAACAGTTCTCGGACGCGCATCTGCGCCGCGCCAAACAGGGCTATTTCGCCATGATCAGCGAAGTCGACGATTACGTCGGCAAGATCCTCGAAGCGCTGGACGCGACCGGTCAGCGGGAAAATACCGTCGTCGTTTTCACATCGGATCATGGAGAGTGGTTAGGGACACATCTCAAGTTTGGCAAGGGCTACCCGGCCGACGATGCGGTCAGCCGCGTGCCCTTGATCGTGTCCGCGCCAAATGGCAAGCCCGGGCAGCGGATTGATGGCATCGTGGAAGCAGTGGATATCCTGCCGACGTTGTTGGGCTTGGCTGGCATTCAAGCGCCGCCGAGTTTGCAGGGCGTCAGCCTGGGAGATGTTGTCATGACCGGCGCGGCAGTCCCCAAGCAAGCGGCGCTGACCGAGGGCGATGGCTGGAAGTGCCTGCGGAATCGGGATTATCGCTACCTGATTCACAGCGACGGCAGAGAGTGCCTTTGGCATATCGAAAGTGATCCGGGCGAATATGCTGATGTTGTCGACGAGCCGGCGCATCAGTCGGCGCTGGCGCGCTGCCGCCGTCAATTGCTGGCGCGTCTGCTGCAAATGGAGCGTCCGCTGGCGCGTACCTGGGCTTACTGACGTCGGCATTCAAACCTGGCCGTCATAAAGCCGTGAGGTCATACCGCCGTCGATCGTCAGCACGGTTCCCGTAATGTAGGAGGCATGATCGCTGACGAGAAATGCCACGCCCTGGCCGACATCTTCCGGGGCGCCCATCCGCTCCAGCGGGATGTACTTTAGCCGATGCGCCAAGACTTGATCGAGGTTGTCCCGCTCTCTCCAGGCATCTGTCAATATGGCGCCGGGAGCGATGGCATTCACGCGGATGCGCGGCGCAAGTTCCGCGGCGAGGCTCTTGGTAAAGCCGACGATGCCCGCTTTTGAAGCTGCGTAAGCGCTCAAACCGCCCAGCGTTAGCGAAGCGTTGACCGACGACATGTTCACGATGGCGGCGCCCTCGCTTTGACGCAGATGAGGCAAACAGGCTCTTGTCATTAAGAACATGCTCCGCAGATTCACGCTTTGCAGTTGATCCCATTCTTCCGGCGACATCATGTCAAGATTGACGACCTGCGTTATTCCGGCATTGTTCACCAGGATGTCGATCTTCTGGTACTGCCTGATAGTGGCGTCCACCATGGACTTGATGCTGTCTTCTTCGCGCACATCACAGGCGAAGAATCGCGCATCGCGCCCCGCGGATTCGATCTCTGCGGCGACGCGCGCCCCCCTTTCAGGATCAAGTTCCGCGATGACAACGCGCGCGCCCTGTGCCGCCAGCTCCTTCGCCGTACCGGCGCCGATGCCGCTCCCGGCGCCGCTGACGATCGCAACTCTGTCATTCAGGCGAAAATCTGCGCTCATTTTCATAGGAAAGGGTAATCGCTCAGCGCGAATTCGGCAATGCGATTCCAGAGGGATTCTACGGCTCGGATGTCATCGGCGTTGAGGTTGATCTTCTGTGGATCGCGGGCGTATGGAGAGCGCAAGACCCCCCGTCGCCACAAGACATATTTGTGGAAAGAGATGCCGTAGACGGCCGCGTAATTCAAGAGCGGCAGCAGTTGGAAATGTATCTGTTCCGCCCTCTCTTGCTCGCCAGCTTGATATAGATCGTAGATTTTGACTTGAACATCCATCACGCCGCCGGCTGGCATATTGCCGCAAGCGCCGCGCGTCAGTTCGTCTATCAGGTATGTGCCGTTGGCGCCGCCGAAGACGCCCGCGCAATGCCCGGTGTCTAATTCCAGTATCTGGTTGATGTGCTGCAAGATCGGGATGGTTTCTTCTTTGATGTAGGCGATATTCGGCTCGGATGCCAACAGCTCGACGAGTTCTCGGGGCGACAAGGGCGTGCCGATTGGGGCGGGCGCGTTCTGAATCATGAGCGGTCGATCGAATTGAGCCAGCGCGCGATAGTAGTCTTTCACGTAAGATTTGGGGGCTTTGCGCAAATATGGCGGCATGGCCATCAGCGCAGTAGCGCCATTTTTGCAGGCGTGGCTGGCGAATGCCTGCGCGGCGGACAGCGTCAGACCTTGAACGCCGACTACAAGCGGCACACGCCCGTCAATCGATTTTGCCGCGAATTCGACGACGCGGAAGCGCTCGGCGTCGCTCAGCGTGAAGAATTCGCTTGCCAAAGCCGGCAGGACCAATCCGTGAGCGCCGGCCGCCATGCAGTAGTCGATCTGTGTTTGAAAGCTGCTCCAATCGATCGCTCCATCATCGTCGAAGGGCGTGTGTAGGATTTGAAAGATGCCTGCCAGCACGGTTCACCTCGTCACATGTTGATAGCGGTGAAAATCGTGGATATCGCCTTTGCGAGCTCAATACGGGGGATTCACCACAGAGGCGCAGAGCGCGCAGAGAACTTCAAAAATGACTTTGTGCCCTTGTGGTGAAAATATTCCAATATCCACAGAATTTACCTCTCCCCAGATTGCCTGTTCATTGCCAAGTTGCTTTCGTTCTCATAAACTATACCCTTAGTTTGGGAACACTCCCACTGAATCCGCGTTGTCAGGGAAAATATCATGGGCATATCCAAGGTTGAAGTGATGCCGCTGCGCATCAAGCGAGACGAAGCCTACCTGGGCAGTCTGCCAGCATCCGCCAATCCAGGAGCCTATTTTACACGTCCGCCATACCGCGCGCTTTATTCCGCCTATTTCGAGACGGCTTTCGTCAAATTGACGACCGATGAAGGCTTGATCGGCTGGGGCGAAGCCCTGGCGCCGGTCGCGCCGGAAACGGTGGGGGTGATCGTCGAGCAGTTGCTGGCGCCCGTCCTCGTCGGTCGAGATCCCCTGGATGGCAATGTGCTGTGGAATGTCATGTACGACTTGATGCGCGAGCGCGGTTACTATGGCGGATTCATGCTCGATGCCATCAGCGCTTGCGATACAGCGCTTTGGGACCTGCGCGGGAAGATATTGTCCCAGCCGGTCTATCAACTGCTGGGCGGAGCCTATCGCGACACTGTGCCCTGTTATGTTTCCGGATTGCCCAAGCCAAGCGCCGAAGAACGCGTCGCGCTTGCCTTATCCTTTGTTGACAAAGGATATAGCGCCTTCAAGCTGGCGGCTGGACATGGTGTAAAAGAAGATGCGCGCAGCGTCAAAGCCTTGCGCGACGCATTGGGCGACGAAGCGACGCTGCTGCTGGACGCGCACTGGGTCTACGATCTCGATGACGCGGTTCGCTTGGGCAAGCGCCTCGAAGAACTGGATGTCGGATTCTTTGAAGCGCCGATCAACCCGGAAGATATCGAGTCTCACGCGCAGTTGGCGAGCGCCATCGCCATACCAGTCGCCATCGGCGAGACCGAACGCAGTCGTTATCAATTCCGCCCCTGGCTGATGCAGAAAGCGGCTGACATTCTGCAGCCTGATGTGGGCAGAGCCGGCATCTCCGAGGTGGCCAAGATCGCGACAATGGCGGAAGCCTTCAATGTGAAGATGGCGCCGCATTTGAGCGTCGGACTTGGCATCTGCATTGCCGCGACGATTCATGTCGCGGCGGCGATTCCCAATCTTTACATGCTGGAATATCAGCCGCCGGTATTCGAGATTGCAAACCTGCTGCTCAAAGCGCCGCTAACCTGTGAAGCCGGGCGCTATGCAATACCGAGGGGCGCCGGGCTTGGCGTCGAGTTGGACGAGAGCCGACTTCGCGAACTTCAGGCTTAACGGCTGTCAGCTTATCCCGGCAAAAGCGGCGGCTTCGGACGCGCGATTTGCAGACGTTCAGGCGTCAAGCGCGCGGCCAGCTCGTCCGATACCCGGTATCCAAAGCGGAAGTTGCCCCAGGAGGGACCATAGCGGAAGACGATGATCCGACGGTTACCCGGGTTGCGCCGCTCCGCCGATCCATGACAAAGCGCGTCCACGAATAACAGAACATCGCCAGCCTCCATTTGGACCTCGATCGCGCCTTCGACGTGGTCAACCGACGCGACTTCGCTGTGCATTTTGTAGGCTTCGCTGTCAGGGTGGGGGAAGTGCGATTTGTGGCTGCCGGGCACGACCATAGTCGCGCCGTCGCCAGGTCCGATATCTGTCAGCGCCATCAGGATATTAATTTGTCCGCAATGGAACATGCCGTTGTAATAGCGAAACTGGGTGCGTTTCGTGCCTTCGTGGCCGCCGCTGTGCAAGCCGATGGCTTGTCCGGGACCGCGGATGTTGGCGAAGCACTCATCGATGAAGAGCGGACCATGGTTGTAATCGAAGGTGCCGGCGCCGCCAACAAAATACTTGACCTTGTCGATCCAGGACGGGTGGTCAATCAGCTGCTCGAAAGCCGCGCCGCCCTCGTAAATTTGCTGCAGGTTCAAGCCATCATCGTCGCCGTAGTTATGTCCATGCACATAACCTTTCCACTCGCCGGGCTGGATGGGCAGCAGGGCGTCAATGGCGGCGTTGATGTCGGCGACCTCCTGCTTGGAAAGCGCGCCCCTCAGCACGAGGAATCCGTTCAGGTCAAAGAAGTAGATCTCCCTGTCGCTCACCATCGTTCGCTTATCTCCGTTTCTCCATCAGCAGACTATTCATAACAGAGTACCGAAAACAGGGCGGCAGGGACATCGCCATGACTAGCGAGGACTTCCAGGCGCAAGCGGTCGGTCTCGATTGGCTCGTCAAAACATATTCTGTTGATTGTCTGGTGGTTGTCGGCCGCCTCGGCGAAGACCCGGCCATTGCCGTCTGTTAGACGGTAGTCCTTAACGGCAAAGGGCGTCACATCTTCCGGATGGCCCCAAAGGCTGGTTTCCATGGGGTGATCCCAGTCCGTGTCGAACATCAATACAATCTCGCTGAGGCTTTGCGGCGCTTGCCAATCAATATCCAGCGCCGGCGCCGGATCATTGGGATCGGCGACCCAGGCATTCGCTCCCGCGGTTGGGCGGGCGAGACCGTTGCAAATGTTCTGCGGATCAAAACCGTTAACCGGCGGCGTGAAGCTCATCGCGATGTTGTGGCCGCCCGGGCGGCGCAGCGGCGTCCAAAACTCGAAGCTTTCGACGCCGATATCGTGCCTGGGCTGCTGTGTCCGGCGATGGGTCAACGCGAGCAAACCGGTAAGTCGCTGGTCGCTGAGATGCAGATGAACAAGCGGGTTTTCCAGCACATGCACGAAGACATAACAATTCTGATTCAGCAATTGATCAAAATCCAGATCAATGCGCTGATTATCGCCTTCATCGAGATCGAATGCGCAGGTCTTCAAGATGATATCGGGACTATGATTGTCCGGCTTGGAACTGACGCGCAGTTGCAGGTCAAGTTGGGTTGGCGCTTCCGCATCAACAGTGATGGACATGCGCGATACGCGACCGCGCTGCATGGGGATCATCTGCGCATAGGGACGCTCCAATTTGAAGCGCGGTCCATTGTCGGGTATTTCCTCCAGGCAAAGTTTGCTGGATGCCGCAACTCTTGAATGCCGGACCAGGTTCTTGTCATCTTCGAGCCTGAACTGCGGAATATACTGGCCCCCGCGCTGCAAATCGCGCTGGAGGAGCTTGATATTGCTCTCGTCGGCTATGTCGCGCGGCAGCAGTTGATGTCTGGTACAAAGCGCGGCCGCCATGCCGACGGACTGTGCCGCCGACGCCAAGGTCAGCATCACGCGGGTCGATCCAAATGCGACATGGGAGGCGCTCATGATGCGGCCGGTAATGAAGAGGTTGCGTATATTCTTGCTGTATTGACTGCGATAAGGCACTTGATATACACCCTTGGCGTGCCACTGATCGCAGCCGGGCCGCTCGCTAAAGACACCGTCGGCGGGATGCAGGTCGATGGACCAGCCGCCGAAAGAAATGGCGTCATAGTGCTGACGCTGTTCGATTATGTCCTGCTGGATCATCATGTAATCGCCTTCGAAGCGCCGGCTTTCGCGCTTGCCCGGGATCTGCCCGACCCATTCCAGGGTCAGGTTTTCGGCATCGGGGAATTCTCCCGAATTCTTGATATAGTTCCAAACGCCGTAGACGACTTTCCACAGTTGCCATTTGATGGTCTCGGTTTCGTGCACCGTGTCGAGGCGACCGCCATATTCGATCCACCAAAGGCGGCAGCCGTCGATCGCCGTGTTGAAACTGCGGAAGCGCGGTATCCGGGTGATGTCGTCGAGCGCGTAGCTGGGCGGCACAAACTTGACCGGCGCGCCGACATCCTTGCTGTAGAAATAAATCGAATGTCCCAACAGGTAGCCGTATTCGTCGCTGGGCGCGAATTTCTCGCCGAATTCGTCGCTGGCTTCCGCGCCCATGCGAAAAGCGGCGCCGGCTTGGAAAGCCACAATGCCATCCCCGGAAGCATCACAGAAGAGCGGCGCGTAGAGTTCATACTGCGTCGAATTCTGGCTGCAAAACGCCGAAACCGACTCGATGGTATCGGCATCGGATTTGCTGACGCCGAAAGCGGCTGTGTTGAGCAGCAGGGTAATATTCGCTTCGCTGGTCACTTTTTCCAGCAGCACGGTGTCGAATATCAGCGCATTGCCTTCCTTGTTGCGATACATGTTTTCGACCAGGATCTCGTCGATCACGCCGCCTTCGCGTGCCCAGCGATTGTTATTGCCCATGTGCGAGGTCGCGCCCAATGCCCATAGTCTCACCTCGCTGCTGGCGTTGCCGCCGAGTACAGGGCGGTCTTGCACCAGCGTGACCTTGATGCCGGCGCGTGCCGCTGTGATAGCCGCGCAAGTGCCGGCCAATCCGCCGCCGACGATGACGAGGTCGCTGTCGATGCGTACGATCTTGGGCGGACGGACTTCCGCGGAAAATGGTTCATTGACCATTCTGGGGATTTGGTTGTCTTGTTTCATATGGGCATTTACCTCATTTCCCTGTCGTTCCGCATATTTTCGAGATCTCTCATTCTTACGCGCCGTGGCGATCCGGCAGCACGCCATGTTGCTCGCACCATTCGTTCAGCGGGTTAAGCCCGCCCTGTGGCTGAAACTCGAGCGTGCCGTCAATTTCCTCTCCTACGAGGTACTTTTCGGTATCGGTGAGTTTTTCGACAAATTCGAGTTGCTGCTTGACATAATCCATCGGCTTCAGCCAGCGATAGGCGTAGCCGATCATGATTGCTTTGCGCGTGATCTGAGTGAAATTGGGCGCGCCAGCATGCCAGGTCCGGTATTCAAAGATGACGCAGTCGCCCGGATTCAGCAAGGGTTCAATGGCGTTTGCCGGGTCTGCTTTGCCCTCTGGAATCTCGATGCGTTCGGTGAGTTGATTGCTGCCCGGCGACAGCATGGTAACGCCGGACTGCGGCTGGCTGAGGTCGGTCAGATAAAAGGCGCATTTCAAGCCGATGCGCGGGTAGTTGTCTTGACCCAGGTCCAGCTGTGTACGGCCGTTGTCGCGATGCCAGCCTGGCTTGCGCGCGCTATCAGGCGTCCCGGGCGGATCCGGATGGCGGTAAATCAAGTGGCTGGTCGAAAGCTGCAGATTGGAGCCCAGCAGTTGAATCACCAGCGGCAGGGCTACCTGGTTGGTGAGCAGAGGGATGAAGGCGTCATCCATAGTGACGCAATTGCGATAGCCGTCGTAAATCCCACCGTGCGTTGTATACCGATTCAGCCTCTCTTTACTGGCGATGACGCGATCGCCGGCTTCGATCAGGCTGCTGATCATATCCTGATCGAGCGCGTTGCGCACGATGAGATAACCGTCGTCGCGGAACTGCTGTCTCTGTTCTTCGCTCAGTTCAGTGAATCCCTGCATTTTTTGTCTCCATCGATTGACAAGCTGAATCGTATTCTTTGTGCTAAGTATAAGTGAAATAGGCTGTGGCGACACAAGATTTGTCGACGCGGACGCGAACCCAGTGGGCGCTGTAACCACTGGGAAACTCGTGGTGCGCGTAAGCGTATCCCGATACCGTGAGATGATCGTAGATCTTCCAGGCGCCATTGCCGAGAAAGTCTACCTCAACCGTGAACGTGACATCGGCAGCGTCGTTGTGATACAGGTGCAAGACCTTCTTGTCGAAGCCGGTCATCAGATACGGGTCGGATACCTGGCCCGCCTCGACGGTGTCTTCCCACCAGACGCCACCCCAGCCCGATGGCTTTCCAAGATTCCAGAGGTCGTCGGTCTTGCCAAACCATAAGCCCGACTGCGGCTCTCCAGCCAGATGATTGGCGCCACCGTGCGGGCTGGCATTGTCGGAACCGAGCACGAGCATGCCGCGATAGGCGCAGAAATCGCCGTGCACCCAAAGATGCGTTGAAATGGGACGAATGCCCCAGACATGGTTCTCGTAAGCCCAAGGCGAAAGCTCATAGAACATGCCGTGACAATCCATCAGGAAGCGTTCGTGCTCAACCTCGCGGATGCGCGGCCATTCCGTTTGCCACATATGGTCAAAGCAATGGCTGGCTTTGGGCAAGCGGTAGCGCTTCCACTGGCGGTCCGCCTCGGTAAATACCTGCAGGATCGCCGAGCGCTTGTCCCAGCCCATCGCGAAAATCGTGCCCGCGAAATTACCTCGACCATTGACCTCTATGTAGGGATTGCGATCGATGATCCTCCAAGTCTCGCCATCCCATTCGGCGAGACGTCCGGCCGCTTCCATGCCCCTGAAATCGCGTTCGTCGTAGCTGTTGTTGGCGACTACCACGCGCCCGAAGTTGCTGTAAGCCGCTTTGAAGTGCGCGTATTTGTGGTCCGGCACGCCTAGTTCGACGGTCAGGTCGGCGATGAAGGTCGTCTCCAGCGTATGCACATCCATCTCATAGAATTCGCCTTCCATGCCCAATACATACACCTTGTTGGCGGGGTCGCGCAGATGACGCATGGTCGAGCAGGTCCGTACCTCAAGCAGGGATTCTATGGTTCGAACCGTTCCTTCGGCGTCGATGGCGTAAGGTCCGAGCATGAGTTGGTTCGACTCCCAATGCGCCATTCTGTTGGTGTAGGTGCCGACATAGCTGGCTGGATGCTTCTCTATCTCCAATTTGTCGTTGATTACGTATAGCCCGGTGCCGACACCGCTGGCGGACTTATGCGATACATAAGTGACCACCCAAAGTTTGCCAGCCCAAGCCATCATCGCGCCCACGCCGCATTCGCTGCGCGGGGGACCCAAGTCCGCCGTTAGCGCAAGGTGGGGATAAACGCCGCTCGCGTTCAGGTATTGGCTTGGAGCCATCTCGTCTCGCTTTCAGGAATAGCCGGATGCGAAGGCGCTTCATTGAGAACGACGCGTTGATGCCAGCTTGCCAGTTCCCGACTCAAACAGGATTGCTGGTCGGCGCAAGACGGGTCGTCAAGCAGGTTGATCATTTCGTAAGGGTCGTCCGCGAGGTTGTAAAGAGCGGCATTCTCTAAACTGCGTCCCCGCGTGAACAGTTTCCACTCCCGCGTGGTAGCGCAGAAGTTATGATATTCGCTGATGGCGACGCGGTCCTTCGCGCTTGTCTTGCCTTCAATGTATGGGCGCAGCGAGACGCCCTCGGCGTTTTGATCGGGAGCGCAGCCGGCGTAGTCAAGCAGTGTAGGAAGCAAGTCGATGGTTGACGCGGTGAAGTCAGTGCGCAGTCCTAAGCTCTGTCCTGGCGCCCGTATGATCAGGGGAACATGCAGCGCCTCTTCATACATAACGCCTTTACCGAAGAGACCCCGCGCCCCGGCCATTTCACCATGATCCGATGTGAATATGACCAGCGTGTTTTCTCGCAAGCCGGTCTCATCCAGCGCCGTCAGCAGACGACCGAAGGCGGCATCCAATTGGCTGATCTCGCCGAAATACAGTTGCCGGAAGGTCTCGATATCATAATCCGCGTTCCAGGAATCCACCTTGAACCAGGCGCTGGCTTCAGCATTGGGCTCGCGCAAGAGCTCTTGGCGCTCGTAAGGCGCTCGATAGCGCTCGGGCGGCGAGCAGGGCGGGTGCGGCGCTTGGTACGACAGCATCAGCAAGAAGGGTTCCGGGGCTTGTGCAGCCTTGGACAATTGCGCCAGGGCGATATCTGTCAAGGCGTCGGTTTCATGCCCCTTCATCTCGATGGGATGTTCCGGCTCGTCCTCCCAGATCAATCCGCCATAATGGTCGACGTGATGGCTCTCCCAGCCAATGAAGTTTTGGAATCCGGCGCGCTTTTCCGGCGGCACCCAACGATTCTGCTGCGGGGACCCACTAAGATGCCACTTCCCGACGTAATGACTTGAATAGCCTCCCTCGTTGAGGTGGTCGGCGATGCTCTTTAGTCCCCCCGGATAAGCTCCCCCATTTTCCAGCAAGCCCGTCTGCGATGGATAGCGGCCGCTGAGCAGGCAACCGCGATAGGGCGTACAGATCGGGGAGGTCGTTATGGCGCGTCCGAAGACCGCGCTTTCCTTTGCGAAACTGTCGAGATGGGGCGTGCAAACAATGGGGTGGCCATGAAGTGGCAGCCATCTGGCTCCGAGTTGGTCGCAAAGTACCAAAAGAATATTCGGAGGCGATTCCATCGACGACTGTCTCAGCCCTTCATGCCCGACAAGTTGGCGCCCTGGATGAATTGCTTCTGGAACATGAAGAAGACGATCAGCACTGGCATGACCATCATCACAGATGCCGCCATCTGCAGGTGATACTGTCCGCCTTGCCCGGGCAGGCTCTGGAACTTGTATAGACCGATGGCAAGCGTGTGCAGCTCGGCGTCTTGCAAATAGATCAGCGGACCGAGGAAGTCATTCCAGCTATTCTGAAAGCTCAGGATGGCGATAACCACGATGGCGGGTTTGGCGAGGGGAACCATAACCTGGGTGAAGATACGGAATTCGCTGGCGCCGTCAATCTTGGCGGCATCCAGCAAGTCTTGCGGAATGCCAAGGAAGAACTGCCGGCAGATGAAGATGAAAAAGGCGCTGCCGAAGTAGTTGGGCGCGATGAGGGGCCAGAAGGTATTCACCCAGCCGATTTCGTTGTAAGCGATGTACACGGGTATTAGCCGCACGGCGAATGGCAGCATCAGCGTCGCCAGCAGAATCAGAAAAAGCGCGTCGCGGAAGGGAAAGCGAAAACGCGCAAAACCATAAGCCACGATTGTAGACGAAACGAGATCGCCAATGAGTGAGGCAATAGTGATAATCAAGGTATTTTTGAGGCTGTTGCCGAAGTCCCAAAATTCCAGCGCATCCGTATAATTGTGGAATTGCCACTGACGGGGGATCCACTCCGGCGGGAATATGCCGACCTGTTCCAGCGGCATAAATGAACTCATGAACATCCAAAACAGCGGCGCCAGATACCAGAGCGAAACAGCTACCAACAATCCGTAGAGCAATACGCGGCCGCAGAATTGCCATAACCGGCGCTGTCGGTCGCGTTGGCGGGCTTGCGCCAAGATAGTCGATTGCTTTGTGAAATCGGCTGTCGTCATCGTCGAAGGATCTCCTAGCCCTGATAAAAGACCCAGCGCCGCGATGAGGCCACAATTATGGCGGTGAAAACGAAGATGATCATGAAGAGAATCCAGGCCAAGGCGGAGGAATAGCCCATCTCTGGCGGCAGGAACTGAAAGGCGTGGTCGAAGAGATGCAAAACATACGTTCGGGTGGCGTCACGCGGTCCGCCGTTGGTCATGATGAAGATCTGCGTGAATACCTGGAAGGCGGCAATAATGTTTATGAGAATATTCAAATAAATCGTCGGCGTCATCAAGGGAATGGTAACGCGCCGCAGGCGCTGCATCCAGTTGGCGCCGTCGATCTTGGCGGCATCGTAATACTCTTCCGGGATGCCTTGCAAGCCCGCCAGGAAAATCACCATTGTCACGCCAACCCAGGTGGTGCTCATGATCAGGAATGCCAGCATGGCGTAGTCCGGATCGGCGAACCAGCGCACCCGCGGCAGGCCAAAAACTGTTAAGAACCAGTTGAGCAAGCCGGCGCGGGCATTCAGCACGTACAGCCAGACGACGGACAGCGCTACGATTGGCACCACTGACGGCACATAAAACAGCGTGCGCCACATACCCAGGAAGCGCACTTTGGCATTCAGCAAGAGAGCCAGCGCGAAACCAAGCACGATGCGGATCGCGACCGAGCCACCAACATAAACCGAGGTATTGCCAAGCGATTTCCAAAACAGCGGGTCGTCTGTCAGGATTTTTGTATAGTTGTCCAGGCCGCGCCATTGTGGTGGCTCAACCACGTTATATCTGGTGAAACTGAGGACGAAGGAGGCTATAAAGGGAAAGAGCGAGAAGAGCAAGACACCGATAATCCAGGGGCTGATGAATAACAAGCCCATTTTCGCTTCGCGTTTTCTCATTGGCGACAAATCGCGCCAGCGCTCCCGCTGTTTGCCGCGCAAAGAACGCAGTTGCGAGCCGAATGCTGTTGCCATGGTGTCAAACCCTTTGCCGGACTTCGCTTATTTCACCAATACCAATGGGGCAGCCGAAGCCACCCCATTCCGTGCTTGCCTAAACGGTTTAACCGTATTCTTCCCAGAAGGCGTCCAACAGCGCCTGGATTTCGGCTTCTGTATCGGCCAGCGCCTCCTCGATGGTCTTGTCGCCGAAGAGCACGTCGTCGACCATCCGGTTGATGATCTGATTGGCTTCCGGCTGTACCGGCGATATCGGCGCCACAGCGTCGAGCGCGGCCACACCGAGGATCGCTTCAGCCCGGTGATGTGTCTCGCCATCTTTCATGTAGCCGTCACAGGCGGCGATTGGCGAGGGACGCTGTTGCTGCTGCAGGAACCAGCAGGCGCCCGTGCCCTCAACCTCGGTCGTCAACCAACTGACCAGTTGCCAGGCTTCATCGGGATGGGCTGCGTTCTTTGGCACCATGAAGCCCCAGCCGCCCCAGGTCGCGCCGCGGCGGTCAGGGCTGCCATTGGGTCCATAGGGTATCGCCGCGACTTCGTAATTGAGATCTTCCGCGTGCGATTCCAACTGGAAGAGCGCCCAGGAGCCAGTCGACTGAATCGAGACCAGGTCCAAGATGATCGCCATTTGGTCGAATTCGCCAGCCGATTCCCAGAAAGCGTTTTGCTCTTCGATGCCGTAGTTGATCTCGGTCATGGCCTGCATGAACTCGAGCGTTTGCGCGCCGGCTTCATTGTTGATCGTCACCGTGCGCAGATCGTCGCTGATCCATTGCTGGCCATTGGCATTGAGCCAGGTGATGAATGCGGGCGCGCCCGAGAGCGCATTGGCATTGAAGCCGATGCGATCGAGGAAATCGCCGTCGCCTTGCGTCAGCGCTGCTGCCGCTTCCAGCATTTCGTCCCAGGTCTCGGGGAACTTGTCGATGCCGGCTTCGGCGAAGTGGTCGGTATTGTAGAACATGAGGTTTAACGCGCCGCCGCTTGGATTCGGCAGCATCCAGGTTTGGCCATTGTAGACGTTGCCCACGAACTCGGCTGGAATGAAGACGTCAGAGGTAATGCCGTCCGCCGCCATGTAGTCATCCAGCGGGATGATCTGCTCGGTGGCGGCGAAGAAGGGCAGGTCCTGGCGGCCGAACATGGTGACATCGGGCGGGTTGCCGGCGGCGATTGCCGTCAACAGGTTCTGCAAACGATTATCCCAGGGCAGGAAGAGGTTGTTGACGCAGACGCCCGGGTGGGCATCTTCAAAGGCAGCTACCACCGCCTCCATCAACGGAATGCGGTTGCCGCCCCAGTGGTGCCAATAAGTCAATGTCACATCGCCCTCGCAATCGGGGTTCTGCGCGGAAACCGTCATCGATAGCGGAACGACCGCCAACATAATGACCGACACAAGCAACAAGAACGTCGCTCTCTTAAACACAAGATTCTCCTTCCACTTCGGAAACTGAACGAAAATTGTTTGTTGCCAATCGAATTCTCCCGCGCGCCGTCCAGGTTAGTGATCCGAATATTGGCAGCGCAGGATGCGCCGAGATCTCGGCAGTCTAATCCCAATGATCGTCGGACTGTTCTTCAAGCATTTGACTGCTCAGCCGCAAATTTTTTGCCGAAGCTGTCCAACTGAATCTGATGAACCGAAAATTTTCACCTAATATAAATTTGATTTAATCACATTGCAATGAAAAATTCGCTCTAACTTTGCGCTTGCAGATTTTTCCGCAGTCAGAGCAATCGCACCAGACTTTTCTTAACCACCGAGGACACCGAGAATTAACTGCTTATCTGCAAAAAGGAGGCAATGTAGGGACGATTCTGTGAATCGACCGAAATTTTGCGCGTCTTTTGCATGGCCGACTTTGAGGAGTCTGTTGAAAAACACCCCTCATCCCCCGGCCCCTTCTCCCACAAGGGGAGAAGGGGAGGCTAATGATCCGTATTGAGCCCTTTAAGTCTCTCTCCCTTTATGGGAGAGGGGTTTGGGGTGAGGGTCAAGTTAGTATCTCAACAGCCTCTTGAGTGTCGCCCATACATTTTGTTAGATTTATGTGACATTCCACACATATTAGTTTTGGTGCGATTGCTCTGTTCCGCAGTCGACTCTATTGAGTTTTAAGTGTACGGGTGGTTGTATGAGGGGTCAGGCGCGCATCGTCTTCAAGAGAATATCTCGACTCCGCGCCAGCGCGTCTAGGGGATTGTGAAGCGCGGGGCTCAACTCCAGGCTGATGGCGCCATCATATCCAATGTCATCGAGCGCTCGAAAACTGTCTTTCAACGTCTGTTCGGTCATCACGCCGTCCAATAGCGCCCAGTGCAAATCGCCCGCGCCATCGTTGTCGTCAAAGTGAACGTAGGCCAGGCGTTCCCCGGCCTCATGGATCACTCCGGCCGGATCTTCTTCGGTCATCTGGATATGCCCGCTATCGTAAAGCAAGTACAGGTTAGGATGACCCAGGCTCTTGATATACTTCAGCGTGCCTTTTGCAGTGGGCAAGGCTGTGCCGGGGAAATGCTCTACGGCAAACTTTATGCGAACCCCGCTGGCGAATTCCGCGAGTTCTGCCACACTGTCGCCATATCTGGAGAGCCCGGCGGGGCTATCATCCAGCCCCGGTATCACGTAAACCGTGTCAGCTCCCAATGCGGCCGCATGTAGGATCGCCTTCGTCACATGTTCGAGCGCCCCTGATCTCAACCGGCTATCCGCGTGATCCAGCGACGCGCCAACTGGCATAGCGAATGACGCGCCCAGGCAAGAAACCCTCAACCCCAATTCGCTTGCCAACTGGCGATGCTTTTCATCTCGCAGGTTTCCCGGTTGCAGGTCAATCCATCGGAAACCCAGATCTTGAATCCCTCGCAGCGCGTCTTGTTCAGGCTCGGTCAGCGCCCAGGCGCAACAGGCTAGCTTCATCGTATAGAATGCCCTTGTCGCGAATTTTCAGCACGATACTAGCGTATCTGGCTTGAATTGTCATAAATTGACAAGCCAAATTGAGCCGCGTACACTTGGCGGAGTTTATGGTCTGGAGGATAGCAGCATGACGAATAATGCAGGAATCGCCTTGATAACGGGCGCGGGATCTGGCATTGGCAAGGTTACAGCGTTGACGCTTTGGCGGGCGGGCTATTCCGTCGTATTGGCTGGCAGGCGCGAGGACAAACTGCGCGAAACAGTCGAAGAAGCGGACGTTGATGACGATCGCGCGCTCGTGGCGCCAACTGACGTCAGAGATCGGCAAGCGGTGGGCAGACTCTTTGCGGCGGTCAAAGACCGGTACGGACGCCTGGATGTACTGTTCAACAACGCGGGCGCCAACTTCTTCGGGAAAGCGCTGGAAGATGTTGCTGAAGAGGAATGGCTGAACGTCTTCTCGACCAATGTCAGCGGCGCGTTCTGGTGTACGCAGGAAGCCCTGAGGCTTATGAAAGCGCAGAATCCCCGCGGCGGGCGTATCATCAATAATGGTTCTCTGTCCGCGCAAGTGCCACGCCTCCATACCGGACCATATATCGTTTCCAAGCATGCGGTAAACGGCTTGACGAAGTCCACTGCGCTTGAAGGGAGAGCTTTTAATATTGCCTGCGGTCAGATCGATATCGGCAATGCCAGCACAGACATGACAGCGCGCATTGAAACCGGTACTGAACAGGCCGACGGCTCCTTGCTGACCGAACCGACCATGCGCGCCCAGCACGTGGCTGACGCAGTTCTGTATATGGCGAACTTGCCGCTGAACGCCAACGTGCTCTCGTTGACTGTTATGGCGACCCAGATGCCCTTCGTCGGGCGCGGGTGATATTGAGGAGCTGAGCCATGAGCGAATTGCTATGGATGACGGCGGTTGAACTCTCGGATTTGCTTCGGCGCGGCGAGATTTCCGCTGTCGAGGTCTTGAACGCGCATCTGAAACAGATAGAAGCGGTCAACCCGGCCTTAAACGCGATTGTCACTTACTTGCCGGAAATGGCGCTGGATATGGCGCGACAAGCCGACGAAGGCAAAGCCCGCGGCGAAGCAACAGGTCCTTTGCACGGCCTTCCGATTGCGCACAAGGACCTCGCGCAGACAAAAGGCATACGCACCACGTCGGGTTCGCCCCTCTATGCCGATCTGGTGCCGGACATCGACGACTTGCACATTGCGCGCTTGAAAGGAGCCGGCTGCATCACGCTTGGCAAAACCAATGTGCCGGAATTCGGCGCTGGTTCGCACACTTTCAATCCCGTATTTGGCGCGACGCGCAATCCTTACGATCTTTCCAAGACTTGCGGCGGCAGCAGCGGGGGCGCGGCGGTGGCGCTGGCCGCGGGCATGATACCGATTGCCGACGGCAGCGACCTGGGAGGATCTTTACGAAATCCGGCCAGCTTCTGCAACGTGGTCGGCTTCCGACCGTCGCCCGGGCGGGTGCCGAGTTATCCCAAAGCCAATGGCTGGTCCACGCTGGGAGTCGCCGGACCGATGGGACGCAGCGTGCAAGATGTGGCGCTGATGCTGAGCGCGATCGCCGGCTACGACCCGCGATCCCCGATTGCCATTCAGCAGCCGGCTTCGCTTTTTGAGCAATCGCTGGAACGCGACTTCAAGGAAGTGAAGATCGCCTGGAGCCCTGACCTGGGTGAGTTGTCGGTGGAGCCAGGCGTCCTGCGCGCGATAGAAGAACAATTGCCGGTATTCGCTGATATTGGCTGCTCCCTCGAAAGCGCCGCGCCCGACTTCAGCGATGCCTACGACATCTTCCAGACCTTGCGCGCCTGGAACTTCGAGCTGTCCTTCGCCGAGCCTTTTGCCGAATTCGGAGAGGAACGCTTTAAGGAAACGATCCGCTGGAATGTGGCCCGCGGCAGGCGACTGAGCGCCATTGACATCAGCCGCGCCGAAGCGAAGCGAACTGAACTCTATCACCGCCTGCGCGAATTCATGGATACTTACGAATTCTTGCTCTTGCCAACCGCGCAAGTGCCGCCCTTTCCCATTGAATGGGAGTATCCTGAACAAATAAACGGCGCAAAAATGAATACCTACATCGACTGGATGATGAGTTGCGCCTACATCACGGTCACTGGATTGCCGGCGATATCCGTACCTTGCGGATTTACGGAGGACGGGCTGCCTGTGGGCTTGCAAATCGTCGGTCCTCCCTATGCCGATTTCGAAGTGCTGCAATTGGCTTACGCCTTCCAAGAGGCGACAGGCTTTTACCGCCGCCGGCCCGATCTTGCGTTCGCTGCCGACGGCTGAAGCCGGAATACAAGGAATGCTCACGTGGACCTGTCGCTGATCAACTGGTTGCTGGCTTTGCTTCCTGTGCTGACCGTGCTTGTGCTGATGGTTGGGCTGGGATGGGGAGGCAGTCGCGCGGGATCGGCCGGATTCCTGATGGCTCTGGCTCTTTCACTGATGGCATTTGGCGGCGATTTGCCGTTGGTTGTCGTGGCCATCGGCAAGTCCATTCTCCTGGCGGTCGATGTGCTCTATATCGTGTGGATGGCGCTGTTCTTCTATAACGTCACCTATGAAGCCGGCACGGTTGCCTTGATCGGAAAAAGCCTGCCACGGCTCACTTCTGATCGCGCCGCGCAAAGTCTGCTCATCAGTTGGATATTCGTCTCGCTGCTGCAGGGCGTCGGGGGATTTGGCGTGCCAATAGCCGTGGTCGCTCCCTTGCTCGTTGGCTTGGGCTACACGGCGACGCAATCGGTCATCATGGCGTCGCTGGGGCATGGCTGGGCGGTCACATTTGGATCGCTGGGCACGTCCTTTGTCGCCTTAACGGCCGTTACCGGGCTGCCCGGCGAAGCCTTGGCGCACGATGCCGCGCTTGTCCTGGGCATGGCTTGCCTGTTCAGCGGCGCGCTTGTCGCCTATGTCAGCGCCGGCTGGAGCGGTTTTCTTCGTTCCATCCCCATGCTCCTCATCGTGGGCGCTGCCATGGGGCTCACGCAATGGTGGATCGCCACCAATGGCATGTGGACGCTGGGTTCAACAACCGGCGCGCTGGCTGGCGCGCTTGTTGGCGTCTTGTATGTATTGTCGCCGCTTCATCGTGGCAAAGCGGGCACATCGAAGCCGGCTGGCGACGACCGCTCACGGAGCATTGCGCTGGCTTTGTCCGCATACGGGATTCTGCTGGTCTTGGCTTTCGCTACTAATTTGATCGAACCGCTCGAAGCCTTGGTGGATTCCCTGTTGATCAGGATCGAGTTTCCTGCCGTGTCAACCTCATTCGGCTGGCAAGTGCCGGGTGAATCGGGACGCGCGATCAGCGTCGTCGGTCACGCCGGCGCCATTTTATTTTATGCCGGATGCATCTCCTTCTTGCTCTACCGGCAAGCGGGTTATTATGAAAGCGACGGCGTATGGGGCAAGATCTGGTCGAGCGTCCGCAAATCGGCCGTGAAGTCGACGGTCTCGATTCTCGCCTTGGTGGCGATGGCTTCATTGATGACGCATACCGGCATGACGCAAATGATCGCCCGCGGCATCAGCGAGAGTTTCAGCGCGTCAGTCTATCCTCTCTTCGCGCCCTTTATTGGCACGTTGGGCGCGTTCATGACCGGAAGCAATACCAACTCCAATGTAGTTTTTGGCGCGCTGCAACAAGAGACTGCCTCCCTGCTGGCGCTGAGCGTACCGATTGTCCTTGCCGGGCAAACAGCCGGCGCATCGCTCGGCAGTGTGCTGGCTCCCGCAAAAATTATCGTCGGCTGCAGCACCGTGGGACTGGCGGGACAGGAAGGTCCTGTGATCAGGCGCATGCTTTTATTGGGCTTGATTCCAGTGGTATTTATCGCCATCGCAACATTTGTGAGGCTGGCCGGCTTGTGACCAGGTTGGCGACCGCGCGTATATCGGGGGAACGATGACAAAGCTCGCGATTCTCGGCGGAGAACCGGTTCGGGGAGATCCATTCCCATACTGGCCCGTCCACGACGAGGCTGATGTCGAAGCTGTTGCGTCGGTTGTGCGCAGCGGCAATTGGGGCGGTCATCCCTATCCGGGTCCGGAGGCCAAGCGCTTTCTGGATGCCTTTACGGCTATGAATGGAGGCGGATACGGCGTAGCGATGATGAACGGCACCATCACGATGGAGGTCGCATTGCGCGCTGCGGGTATCGGCTGGGGCGACGAAGTGATCGTGCCGGCATATACCTTCCAGGCCACGGCCGCCGCCCCGATGATGGCGGGCGCGATCCCGGTGTTGGCAGATATTGATCCAGACACGTTCTGCATTTCCTCGAGCGCCGTTAATGCGGCGATCACAGAGCGTACCCGGGCGATCATCCCGGTGCATGTCGCGTCACAGATGGCGGATATGGACGCGATCATGGCGATCGCGGAGGCGCATAATCTGATTGTGATTGAAGACGCGGCGCATGCGCATGGGGCCGTTTGGGATGGCATGAGCGCCGGGACGATAGGGCATTTTGGATCCTTCAGCATGCAGTCGACCAAGAGCATGACCGCCGGGGAGGGCGGTATACTCTTGTGCCGGTCGCAAGAGCATGCCTGGCTGGCGGAGAGCATCATCGACTGCGGGCGTCCGCATGACCCGGATGAAAAGATGGTCACGCTGGGTTTCAACTATCGCATGACGGAGCTTCAAGCGGCGCTCTTGAACGTCGGCATTCAGCGCTTCCCGGCGCAATTCGACCAGCGCGAGAAGAACGCGGATTATCTGGACGAGGCGCTGAGCGAGATTGAAGGCCTTCGGGTGCTGCCGCGCGATTCCCGGCTGCATAGGCGCTCTGTCTATTCTTATACCTTCGCTATCGATCCCGGGACTTTCGGCGCGACGAACAGGGTTGTCGCGCGCGCGCTCGTTGCCGAAGGCATACCATGTTCCTCCGGCTACGACCCCATGTATCGTTATGATCTATTCCAACCCAGGCTTTCCCGTCTTCCCGTGCCATCCGCCTTTCCCGAGTATTTCGATTTCGGGCGCATGATCCTGCCGGTTGCCGAGCGCGTCAGCAGCCGCGAAGGCTTGTGGCTGGAAGAGAGCGTCTTCCGCGCTGGCGAAGCGGGGGCGAATGACGTGGTGGCCGCGCTGACTAAAGTGCAAAAGGCCTTGTCAAGGGAGCCAGGCCTGGCGGATTCGATTGAATCGCTATGACGGGGCAGCCTTGGCAATCCTGCGCTTAACGCGGCGTCGTCGGATATCCGATCGGGTCGATCATCACGTCAACTAATAGTGGCTTTCCGGTCGACAGGCCGTATTTGATCGCGTCAGCGCATTCGTCTTGCGTTTCGGCTCGCCGGTAATCCAGGCTGAATCCCCGGGCGATCATTCCGAAATCGGGATTGCGGAATTCGGTGCCAAAAGCCCGGCGTTCCCGGCGCGCTTGAGCCGAGCGAATGAGGTCAAGCGCCGAGTCATTCATGACGGCGACGATCACGGGCAGTTGCAACTCCGCCAGAAGTCCCAATTCTCCCATCACCATGGCCAGTCCCGCGTCACCCGTGATGCAGACAACTGGACGCCGGCTGACTTTTGCCGCTGCGATGGCGCTGCTCAAGCCGTATCCCATCGCCGACAAGCCGTTGGAAACCAGGTACTTGTTGGGCGAGTGCGCCGGCCAGTAGAGCGCCGCAAAAATCTTGTGAGATCCGACATCGGTCGTGATGATCACGTCGTCAGGACTCTGTTCGCGCAAGGCGGCGAGAAACGCTTGCGGCAAGACGCGCCCGCTTTGCGGCGAGGGCATGACAGCATGAGCCTGCTCTGCGCGAAACGCCTTCACCCGCGCCGCCCCCCAGTTCTTGCGCTTACGGGGCGCGACGCGGGTCAGCGCTTCAAGCGCCTCAGCGACAGGTCCTGCGATTTCGATTGCGCAGGCGATGCGCGGATCTTCGTTTTCCCAATTGGCGACCCATATCAGCGGCTGCGCTTGATCCCAGGGCTTGACCAATTCGACGACATCGAATCCGACGGCGATGATGCAGTCCGCTTCGTTCAGTATCTGGTAAGCCGGGTCGCTGACCGTCAGACCCAGCGTGCCGGCAAAGAGGGGATGATCCGCTGACAAGGCGCCCTTGCTCTTGGGACTGTCAATCAGCGGCGCGCCCAGCTTCTCCGCGAGATGGCGCAGCTGAGCATAGGGTCCTTCCGGTTCCAGACCCAAACCGACAACGATGACGGGGCGGTTTTTGTCTTCAAAGAATTTGGCGAGGCGCTCGAGGTCGTACTTGGCTGGTCTGGATGAGAGACGTTCGACGCGTGGCGCTCGGCTCTCGCCCACAGCTTGCAGAGCCACGTCATTATGAATGCTCAGGTGAGCGGGTCCTGGCCGACCGGCTGTGACCGAATAAAGAGCCTGTTGTATCGTCTCCGCGGCATTGTCCCCTGTGATTTCCGCAGTGAACTTGCTGATCGGTCGGAATATCGCTTCAAGGTCAAGCGCTTGATGACTATGCCGACCCGCGAGGCTGGGGTCGCTGGCGGCTGTGATCAAGAGCAGGGGCGCGCGGTCGAGATATGCGTGGGCGAAACCGGCATAGGCATTGGTCGCGCCCGGTCCCAAGGTGCTGATCGCCAGTCCCGGGATGCCGGTAAGACGGGCTGAGGCAGCCGCCATGAAACAGGCTGAACTCTCGTTTCTGACCAGGACGAAGTCGATGCCCTGCTTCCGAATCGCCTCCAGCATTTCGACGTTTTCACCGCCCGGCAGGCCATACGCCGTTCTGATTCCGGCAATCGACAATTGCTTCGCGAGGTACTCGGCAATGGTTGTCACGAGGCGCGTCCCTCTCGGAGATCTGCCAACTGCATAAGATTATGACAAGCGTCGGATATCTGTCAAATGGAAACATTTTGCTGGGCAGGGCAATCACATCATTTTTTTTCTTCACCACCGAGGGCACAAGTAAGCGCAAGTAAGTAATGAGAATCTGAAAAAGCGACGAGGTGTAGGGGCGTTTCGCTGAAACGCCCGAAAACAGTTAGTGAAGGAACGGGCGGCACAGCGTGCCGCCCCTACAGCAC
>DAOULD010000052.1:0-22933 GCA_034420635.1 Anaerolineae bacterium
ACCACAGAGGCGCAGAAGTAAATGCAAGTAAGTCCTGCGAATAATTTGATGAAATATAGAAAACTACAAAATAATCGAATCCCGTAGGGGCGACCAATCTGGTCGCCCGAAACCGCGCCCTTGCATCGACGGGCGACATGATATGTCGCCCCTACACGCGCCTTATTTTTTTGCATGACTTACTTTCACTTACCGCCGCCCCACCATTTTTTGCGCTCTGGCGGGCGCGGGCTGCCAGACGCGCGTTATTCGTGTTAATATTTAGCGCGACAGAGCTCGCAAGGAACGGACAAGACTATGGCCGCAGCCAAGAAACTGATCGAAGTCGCGCTGCCGCTGGACGCCATCAACGCCGCCAGCGCCCGCGAAAAATCCATCCGCCACGGCCATCCCTCGACGCTGCATCTGTGGTGGGCGCGCCGTCCACTGGCGGCAGCGCGGGCAGTGATATTCACATCGCTTGTCGACGACCCCGATGACCCGAAGGCCAATCCCGATTTCGTCGCCGCCTGCAATGCGCTGCCCGGCGACGGACCCAACGTCAGCCGCGAAGGCGACAGCCCGCGCATGAAGCTCTTCGATTTCATCGAGCGGCTGGTGACCTGGGAAGCGACGACAGACGAGGCAATCATGGAACAGGCGCGCGAGCTAATCCGCATCGCCACCAAGGGAAATCCGCCGCCACTGCTGGATCCCTTCGCCGGCGGGGGCAGCATCCCGCTGGAGGCGCAGCGTCTGGGCTTGGAAGCCCATGCCAGCGACCTCAATCCGGTGGCGGTGATGATCAACAAAGCCATGATCGAGATTCCGCCGCGCTTCGCGGGCATGGCGCCGGTGAACCCGCGCGACCAGGCAGGTGGTACGGGTGGGGGTGCGAAATGGAAGGGCGCGGCGGGCTTGGCCGCCGATGTGCGCTATTACGGCGAATGGATGCGCGCTCGCGCATTCGAGCGCATCGGAGATCTCTATCCGGAGCACAAGGGCGAAACGGTCATTGCCTGGCTCTGGGCGCGGACGGTCATCAGTCCCAACCCGGCGGTGAACGCGCCGGTGCCGCTGGTCAAGTCATATATATTGAGCAAAAAGGAAGGGCGCGAATGCTGGGCAAAGCCCGTTATTGAGGGAAGGACTCTGCACTTTGAGGTTACATCTGGGTTGCCGCCTAAAGGTGAACAAGGCACGATAGTCCCTAAACATGGCGCTAAATGCATTATCTCGAATGCATCGATTCCGCTGGACTACATTCGGGCTGAAGGCAAAGCCGGTCGAATGGGCGCTATGTTGATGGCCATAGTTACGCAAGGAAAGAATGGAAGAAACTATTTCAGCGCGACTCCTGAACAGCAGATAACTTCGGAACGTGCCGAACCGGCTTGGAGGCCTGTAGGCGCACTTCCTGAAAAGCACCGCTCAATTAGTACACAACTGTATGGGTTGGACGAATACCACAAACTCTTCACACCGCGCCAATTGACCGCACTGACCACATTCAGCGACTTGGTAGGTGAAGCGCGCCAACAAGTGTATGACGATGCGCTCAAAGTCGACCTGGCCGAAGATAGAAAGCCGCTGCGTGACGGTGGTTGCGGCGCGTATTCCTATGGCGAGGCGGTCAGCGTGTATTTGGCGTTTGCCGTGGATAGAGCCACTAATCTGTGGTCAACGCTGACGTCTTGGAGAACTCATGGTTCTATCAATCACACTTTTGCGCGACAGGCGCTGCCCATGGTGTGGGATCATCCTGAAGCGAATCCTTTTTCTATTGGCGGATCCAATTGGGAGATTTGCGTTCGCCAAGTAGTCAAGTCACTACTGAATCTCCGCCCACAAATTGATGCCAGTGCAAAACAACTTGATGCGGTCAAACTTGAATTTGGCGCAACTGCGATTTCTACTGATCCGCCTTATTATGACAACATCGGCTACGCGGACTTGTCTGACTACTTCTATGTTTGGATGCGGCGATGCCTTCGACATATCTTCCCGGATGTTTTCGGGACGATGCTCGTACCAAAATCTGCCGAACTTATAGCCTCGACCCACCGTCACGGCGGTAAACAACAAGCAAAAGCATTCTTTGAATCCGGAATGCGAGCAACATTTACGAACTTGCGCCGGTTTGCGATACAAGATTATCCGCAAACGATTTATTACGCGTTCAAGCAGCAAGATGCCGGATTCATGAGAGGCCACAATTCAGAAAACGTTGCGAACTCCGGCTGGGAAACTATGCTGTCAAGCCTAATTCGGTCTGGTTTCGTAATTGTAGGGACTTGGCCAATACGGACGGAAGGGGCTTCGCGTATGAATGCCCAAGGTACCAACGCGCTCGCCTCCTCTATCGTGCTCGTCTGCCGCCCCCGCCCGCAAGACGCCCCAGCCACCTCCCGCCGGCGTTTCCTCGATGCCCTGCGCGCCGAATTGCCCGGCGCCATCGCCGAGATGAAGACCGGCAGCATCGCCCCGGTCGATATGGCGCAGGCGACTATTGGTCCGGGCATGGCGATCTATTCGCGTTACAGCGCGGTGCGGGAAGCCGATGGCAAAGCCCTGACGGTGCGGGCGGCGCTGGGTCTGATCAACGCCGCGCTGGACGAGGTGCTGGCGGAACAAGACGCTCATCTCGACCGCGAGACGCGCTTCGCCGTCGACTGGTTCACGCAGTATGGCTACCAATCACGCGAATTTGGTCAAGCCGATGTGTTGGCGCGGGCAAAGAACACGGCAGTCGACAGTGTGCGTGAGGCCGGCGTAGTTGAGGCGGAAGGCGGCAAGGTGCGGCTGATCCACTGGAAGGAATACGACCCAAGCGGCTACGTTCCGGAGCAGGACAAGCGCCCGACCGTCTGGGAAGGGTGTCATCATCTGATCGAACGCTTGAATCACCACGGCGAAACGGGCGCGGCGGCGCTCTATAACCGGCTGCCCGGCGATATCGCCGAGTCGGTGCGTGACCTGGCTTACCGGCTCTACCATATTTGCGACCGGGCGGGCTGGGCTGAGGACGCGCTGGATTACAACGCCCTGGTCACTAGCTGGTCAGAGATCACGCGCTTGGCGGCGTCTCAGCAGGGTCAACCGACGCAGGATGAGATGTTTGACAATTAGCTTGTAGGGGCGTTTCGCCGAAACACCCGCATAGCAAGACAAATGTAGGGGCGACCTACCAGGTCGCCCGCAATACAAGGAGCTGACAATTATGGCGAAATCGAATCGCGAGCGCGTCGGCGAGATCATGGACCTGCTCAAGAGCGGCTTGGGTCCTTTTGTCTTGCAACGGTACAAGCTGCGTTATCGCAATCAGTATCTGCAAGAGATGGAGTTGAAGCTGCTGAGCAAATCCTACAGTCTGCATTTGCCAAACGAAGCGACCGCGCTGAGAGAAATTGATACACAGGGCTGGTTGAACTTGATGATCAGAAACTGGCATGAGGCGTTCAAAGATCAGCTTAGCAAGAATGAGTTGAATTGGACGCACGAACTGGTGAACGCGCGCAACAAGTGGGCGCACCAGGAACCATTCACCAATGACGAAGCCTATCGCGTCGCCGATACAGCGACCTTGCTCTTGCAGGCGCTGGACGCGATGAAGGAGGCGGAGACGGCGGCGGAGCACGCGCGGGAGTTGCTGAGAATCCGATTTGACCGCGAGGCGGACAGGTCGGTGAAGCAGCAGGAGCAATTGTCGACGCCGACGGATGCCTTTGCGCGCCATACGCCGGTGGGCTTGAAGCCCTGGCGGCAAGTCGTGCAGCCCCATCCCGATGTGCGCAAGGGACAATTCACGCTGTCGGAATTCAGCGCGGATCTGGCGCAGGTCGTGCAGGGCAAAGCCTCGCCGGAATATGGCAATGCGCAGGAGTTCTTCCAGCGGACCTACCTGACGCGCGGACTGAAGGACTTGATCGTCAATTGTTTTCTGCGGCTGAATGGCGAAGGGGCGGACCCCGTCGTACAGCTGCAGACGAATTTCGGCGGTGGCAAGACCCATAGTCTGCTGGCGCTCTACCACCTGGCGGGCGGCATAAGGCTGCGAGATATCGCGGGCGCGGAAGACATCGTAAGGCGCATCGGCGCCGTCGATGATTTCATCAAGTGCCGGCGCGCTGTTATCGTCGGCACCGACTTTGATGGCACGCAACCGCGCGATCACGCCGATTGCGCGACGCACAATCTTTGGGGAGAAATCGCCTACCAACTGGGCGGCTTGCCCGCCTATGAACGGGTCAAGGAAGCGGATCAGGCCGGTGTAAGCCCAGGCTCCGGCACACTGCGCGATCTTATGGAGAAGCATGGACCGGCGCTGATCATCATTGACGAATTGGTTGCCCACGCGCGCAATCTTTACAACGCCAAGGGCGGGCGCTACGCCGCCAGCTTTGACGCGATCATGACCTTCGTTCAGGCGCTGACGGAGGCGGTGCGGCGCACGAGCGACGCCTTGCTGCTGGTTTCCCTGCCCGTTAGCGAGCTGGAAGCGGGTGGCGCCGGCGGCAAAGAAGCGATGGACTTTGTCAGCAAGACATTGGGAAGGATGGAATCCGTCTGGAAGCCAGTAGAGGCGGTCGAAAGTTTCGAGATCGTGCGGCGGCGGCTGTTTTCTGATGAGATAGATCGCCCGGCGCGGGATGCTGTGGCGCGCGCTTTCGGGAAGATGTATCGCGACAGCCCGAATGAATTCCCGCGGGGTTCAGGCGAAACCGACTATTTTAACCGTCTGGAGCAAGCCTATCCGATTCACCCGGAACTCTTTGAAAGACTTTACCAGGACTGGTCGACGCTGGAAGGCTTTCAACAGACGCGCGGCGTCCTCCGATTGATGGCGACCGTCATCCACCGCCTTTGGATGGACAATGACCACGCGCTGCTGATCATGCCCGGCAGCATTCCGCTATGGGAAGGCAAGGTGCTGCACGAGATTCTGCGTTACTTGCCGGGGAATTGGCCCGCCATTATCGAGCAAGATATTGACGGCGGTCGCTCCAAGCCCTTTCAGCAAGATCAGAGCAACAGGCGATTCGGCGAGCATATGGCGAGCCGGCGCGTGGCGCGGGCGGTCTTCATGGGCAGCGCGCCCTCAGACCGTTCACAGCAAGCGCGCGGCTTGACGCAAGAGGAAGTTCATCTCGCCACCGCGCAACCTGGCGAATCGCCTGCGGTTTTCAACGATGCCCTGCGGCGCATGGCTGATCAGTTGAGCTTCCTCTACAGAAACGAGACGCGCTACTGGTATGACACGCGGCCGACGCTCAACCGCACGGCGGCCGACCTGGCGCAGAACATGGAAGACTATCGTGTGCTGGAAGAAGCGGCCGAACGTCTGCGCAAGCAGCCCTGGGACAAGCAGAGCCTGGGTGCTGTGCACTTCCTGCCAGCGACAAGCGCCGAAGTACCCGATGAGCAGCGGACGCGGCTGGTCGTCCTGGATCCTGAGCGTAGGCATAAGAGCAACAACGCCAATTCTGAAGCGATGAATTACATCAAGAATATTATGAACAGCCGCGGCAACTCGCCGCGCCATCACCGCAATATGCTGGTCTTCATCGCGCCGGACGATACGCGCTATGCCGAATTGCAGGGGAGCATACGCAAATATCTCGCCTGGGAATCGATCAAGCGACAGACGGCCGATCTCAACCTGGATGTCGCGCAGATCCGGCAAGTTGACGAAAACATCGGAAAAGAGAGCGAGACGGTCAACAGCCAGTTGCAAGCGACATACTGTTGGCTTATCGTACCGAAACTCCCAAAAATGCCCAAGTTGCAGGAATTGCAGGAAGAACAGGAGCAGCAGAAACTCCAGAACCAGAAAAAAAGCGCTGGCGAGATCGTTTACGAGAAAGAGCGGCTTCTAGGCAGCACGCCCTTCCTGGAGCGCGCCGCGCGCAAGCTCAAGAGCAACGAGTGGCTCATCCACGACTTTGCGCCGGAAACCCTGCTGATGGAGTTGGACCCGCTCGGCTGGCGCGATATGCAGCACTTGAACATCAAGAAACTCTGGGAGTGGCTGACGAACTACTGTTACCTGCCGCGCTTGGCCGATAGAGACGTGCTGGAGGCAACCATCCATAAGGGTGTAAACCGGCTGATGCCCGACTTCGCTTATGCCAAGGACGTCGATGAAAACGGAGTATACAGCGGGCTGGCAATGAGCCAGACCTTCGCGGCCTCCTTTGACGACAAGGCGCTGATCGTGCAGCCCGACGTCGCCCGCGCGCAGATTGACGCGGAAATCGCCGCGCGACAGCCGGAGACAGTTGCGATGCCAGTCGGCGGGCATTCAACGCCAGATGTCAAAATACTCGATACCCCTGACGACTCGCCAGCGCCGCCCAAGCCCAAGACGCGCTATTACGGCTCGGTGCAAGTCAATCCCCAGCGCGCCACGCGCGACTTCAGCCAGATCGCTGAAGAGATCATCGTGCGGCTGGCTTCTATACCCGGCGCGGATGTCCGCATCACGGTCGAAATCGAGAGCGTACACGACGGTGGTTTTGACGACGCCACCGTGCGCGCAATCAGCGAAAACAGCCGCACGCTGAACTTCGATCCGCACGACTTTGAAGAATGAAGACGGTCTGTTTCTATTCGTCGGGCGATCCATCGCATCGCGCCGACACTGACCGCCGACCGCCCTTACCGGTTGTCAGGCGCAGGGCAATCGCTTCAAAATCATAGTCCATCAATATACCGCCAATTCAAACCAAAATATAACCACAGAGTCACTGAGCGCACAGAGAAAAGCCATTATCCCCTTTGGTACGCAGATTCAGAGGAGTTTTGCCTTGTAATCAAACTTAAAATTGTGTTCTTGGTGTCTTGGTGGTGAAAAAATTTGAAGCTATTGCCCTGGCCGGTCACCCCGTTTTTTTTGACAACCCGCTGACGGAAGCAGTAAAATACCGCTGACGCAAATAAATCGATTTAACAGTAATGGAGAATTCTCATGAAAAAGTTGATTACGCTTTCACTCTTCGGTCTTGTGCTGATCCTCGCGTTTGGGACGGCGGGGGCGCAAGACATGATGTACGGTGAAGCGCCAATGCTGGCCGCTCTGGTCGAGGCTGGCGAATTGCCGCCGGTGGAAGAACGCCTGCCAGCGGAGCCCCTGGTGATTACGCCCAACGAACGGATCGGCGACTACGGCGGCGAATGGCGTTCGGCTATGGTTGGCGGCTTGGATCACATCTGGATGATTCGGCTGATGGCTTATGAGAATCTTATACGCTTCACGCCGGATTGGTCGGGCTTGATGCCGGGCGTCGCCAAGTCATTCTCGGCGAACGCGGAGGCAACGGAGTTCACATTTGAATTGCGCGAGGGTTTGCGCTGGTCGGATGGCGCTCCCTTCACGGCTGACGATATCACCTTCTGGTACGACGATGTCCTGACGAACGAAGACTTGACGCCGACAATCGCTACCTGGCTGATCTCTGGCGGCGAACCGCTGACGGTTGAGAAGGTGGACGACTTTACGGTGAAGTTCTCTTTCAGCACGCCGAACGGTCTATTCCTGCAGAACCTGGCGTCGATTCTCGGCTGTGGACCAACCAGCTATCCGCGCCACTACCTGGCGCCTTTCCACAAAAACTACGCTGATGACATTGACGCAATGGTTGAAGAGGCCGGCGCTGGCGATTGGGTCGAGCTCTTCCAATCGAAGGGCGGCGTGGAGCCATGCTTCTGGACCAATACCAGCTTCTGGCAGACGACGGAAATCCCCACCATGCACGCCTGGAGGCTGACGTCGACTTACGGCGGCGGCGCCGGCCGCGTCGAAGCGGAGCGCAATCCCTACTACTACAAGACCGACCCCGAGGGCAATCAGTTGCCGTACATCGATCGCATGATCTTCGACCAGCTTGAAGACAAGGAAACCTTGCTCTTGCAAGTCCTCAACGGCGATATCGACATGATGGCGCGCCACTTCAACTCGGCGGCCAACCGACCCATCGTCTACGACAATCGTGAAGCCGGCGGCTACTACGCCTACGGCGTGGTCGGCGAAGACGCCAACATGACGGCGCTGGCGATCAACCTCACGCATTTGGATCCGGTCAAACGGGAGATCTTCCAGAACAAAGACTTCCGCATCGGCCTCTCACATGCCATCAACCGCCAGGAAATCGTCGACATCGTTTACCTCGGTCGAGGCGAGCCAAGGCAGGTCGCGCCACAGGCGGATTCGCCCTTCTACGACGAAGAATTCGCCCACCAGTACACGGAATACAGCGTCGAGCTTGCGAACGAGCACCTGGACAAGGCTGGCTACAGCGACCGCGATGCCGAGGGTTTCCGGTTGGGTCCGGACGGCAACCGCATCAGCATCATCGTGGAAGCGGGTGATCTGTTCGGCCGCGGTTGGCCCGATGTGCTGGAGTTGATCCAAGGCTATTGGGGAGCAGTAGGCATCCACATGGAACCCCGCATTATCGACCGCTCGCTGCTGGTCTCGCGCAAGGTCAACAGCGAACATGACGCCACGATTTGGGGCGCCTCTGGCGGGCTTGATGTATACCTGACGCCAATTTGGTACTTCCCCTCTGATCCAGTCGAGAGCGCCTACGCGCCGCTGTGGACAAAATGGTATTTCGATCCCGAAACCGGTGAAGAGCCACCCGAAGCCGCACAGCAGCAAATGGAACTCTTCGACCAGATCAAAGCCACTGGCGATTTCGACCTGCAAGCCGAGCTGATGGCGGAACTGCTGGCGATCGCAAAAGAAGAGTTCTATGTAATGGGCATCAACTCGAACCCGGGAGGGTACGGCATCGCCAAGAACTACTTCCTCAACGTACCGGCGACATCGACGGGATCTTGGAAGTTCCCCTGGCCAGCGCCGATCAATACGACCCTGTTCTTCATCGAAGAGGGCGCGCAGCAGTAAAACGATCGCTGGACGGGACCGCTTGCAAAACGTAAATGTAGGGGCGTCACGGCGTGACGCCCATTTTGCAACCATCCGGGCGCTTCAGCGAAACGCCCCTGCAGCTTTCATAGAATGGGCAAGAGATTGGCAGATAACGCGCGCCCCAACATTTTATTCCTGATGAGCGACCAGCATCGCGCCGACATCGCTGGCTACGCGGGTGATGCGGTCGCGCGAACGCCTGTGCTCGACGATCTGGCGCGGACCGGCGTGGTCTTCAACAATGCCTATACGCCGGCGCCAATTTGCATCCCCGCCAGACAAAGTATGGCGGCGGGTCAATTGCCGCGAACTTGCGGCTGCGAGATCTTCGGCGAAGACCTGGCGCCGGGTCATATGACCTTTGCGCGGCGCCTGTCTCAGTACGGCTATGCGACCGTCGCCTGCGGCAAACTGCACCATAACGGCAGCGATCAGATGCAGGGTTGGACGCGCCGTATCGGTGACGGTATGAGCGTGCGACATGACTTCATCGAGGGGCGCAATCTGGAAGCGACGCGCGACCTGCCGCTGCCAACCGAGCATAAATGGACGCAAGCCAAAGAAGTCAAGCGCGCTGGCATCGGGCGGGGTCCCATCAACGGGCACGACGCTTACACGCTGGATGGCGCCCTGCGCTTCGTGGAGAACTTTTTCACCGATCCCTACTACGACCGCGCCATACCAACACGCCCGCTGATGCTGATGGTGAGCTTCGTGCGGCCGCACGTCCCCTTCCTTACCACGCATGACAGATTCACTTACTACCTGAACCGCGTTAGGCCCTATGTGAACGAGACAGCTTTTGACCACCCCTTTCTCAGCAGCCGCGCGGTCAAGCCGGGGGTCGATGTCAGCGAGCGCGAAATCCGGCGGGCTACAGCGGCTTATTACGGCATGGTTGAGGGGATTGATGAAGATTATGGCCGAGTGCTCGCTGCGCTTGAACATGTCGGCCAGGACTTGAATGACTGGATCGTCATCTATACCAGCGATCATGGCGAAATGCTGGGGGAGCATACGCTTTGGGAAAAGACCAAGTTCTTCGAGGGCAGCGTCAAGGCGCCCTTAATCATCCGTTTGCCCGGCGGCGCAAACGCGGGGCGGGTTGTCGAAGAGAATGTCAACCTGTGCGATCTATTCGCGACGATTTGTGAATTGACCGATGTGCCGGCGGTTGACGGCTTGGACAGCCGCAGCTTGCTTCCCTTGTTGAATGGCGATAGCGCGAACTGGGACAACGAGACCGTCTCGGCATACGGCGGCACGCATCTGGGGCACGAAGAAAACTTTGATCGTTACGAGAATCTGATGATCAAGCGCGATCATCTCAAGTATCAATATTACGGGCGCGAGATGCCCGAAGTCTTGTTTGACTTGTCGCGAAATCCGGAAGAAACAATCAACTTTGTTGATGATCCTCGTTACAGGGATGCCCTTGCCAACTTCCGCGCGCGGCGCGGCGAATTGGGTTACGGACCGAACGCGGTCGCCGATTATCAAAACGCAGGTTATTAGACTTGTGTAGTCGTCGAGGAAAGCTTGATTTATGCTCTGGTACATCGCGCGGCGAATCATCTATCTGATCCCGACGCTGCTGATCGTCTCTATCATCGCCTTCGTGGTGATCCAGTTGCCGCCCGGCGATTTCCTCGCCTCTCTAATCAGCAAAGCCGAAGAGACGGTTGATCAAGCCCAGGTTGATGCTTTGCGCGAACGCTACGGTTTGGATGAACCGATTTATGTTCAGTATTGGAAGTGGATCAGCGGCATTATCACCAAAGGCGACTTCGGCAGATCATTCGAATGGAATAAGGATGTCAGCGACTTGATCTGGGAGCGACTAGGCCTCACCGTGGTCATTTCGCTTTTAACGCTGGCTTTCATCTGGATTGTAGCTATACCCATCGGCATTTATTCAGCCGTTAAGAAATACACCATTGGCGACTATGTGGTGACCGTGATCGGCTTCATCGGTCTGGCGATTCCCAATTTCCTGCTTGCGCTGGTGCTGATGTACATTGCCTTTAGGTATTTCGGGCAGAGCGTCGGCGGTTTGTTCTCGCCGGAATACATAGTCGCGGATTGGTCGCTTGACCGTGTGCTCGACCTGCTCAGCCACATATGGCTGCCCGTCATCATACTGGGAACGGCGGGCACGGCGGCGTTGATTCGCGTGATGCGCGCGAACCTGCTCGATGAATTGTCCAAGCTCTATGTTGACGCCGCTCGGGCCCGCGGCCTTTCCGAGTTGAAACTGCTGTTCAAATATCCGGTTAGAGTGGCGCTGAATCCCTTGGTGAGCGCTGTAGCCTGGATCTTCCCGGCTTTGGTTTCCGGGTCGGCTATTACATCGATCGTCTTGAATCTGCAGACCACCGGTCCCCTGCTCTACCGTTCACTGCAGGCGCAAGACATGTATCTCGCCGGCAGCCTTATACTGCTGGTCAGCGTTCTCACCATCATCGGTACGCTGGTATCCGATATTCTGTTGGCATGGATTGATCCCAGGATACAACTCCAATGACCGCCGCCACGTATCCGCCGGCGCGGGACGGCGCCAGCGCCTCCGCCGAGGTCCATGCCGAAACGCGCATTGTCATCGCCAACCAATGGCAGTTGATCTGGTGGAAGTTCCGCAAACACCGGCTGGCGATGTTTGCCGGCGCGGTCACGATACTGCTATACGTGGTGGCGCTATTTGCCGAGTTTTTCGCCCCTTATTCAGCCGGGACATATAGCGCGCAACACACCTTTCTGCCGCCACAGAGCATAAACCTATTTCAATGGACGGGCGCCGGCTGGCGCTTTTATCTCCATGTCTATGGCCACAAGGTGCAGATAGATCCGGAATCCTTCAAACGCACCTATGTTGTCGACGAGACTGTCATCCTGCCGGTAGGTCTGTTTGTCCGCGGCGAGGAATACAAGCTGTGGGGATTGTTCACGCTCGACGTTCATCTGATCGGCGCGGCGCAGTTTGGCGACCCCGTGCACCTCATCGGCACGGACAGGCTGGGGCGCGATGTGCTGAGCCGAACGATATATGGCGCCAGGGTGTCAATGTCAGTAGGCCTGGTCGGCGTCGGATTGAGCCTGCTGCTTGGCGTCATTCTGGGCGGCATCTCTGGATATTACGGCGGACTTATCGACAATCTGATCCAGCGCGCAATCGAGATTCTGCGTTCGCTGCCGACGATCCCGCTTTGGATGGGCCTTTCCGCCGCCATCCCGCTGACCTGGCCGCCGGTGCGCGTTTATTTTGCGATCACTGTGCTCCTGTCTTTGATCGGTTGGACGACCCTTGCCCGCGAGGTGCGCGGCCGTTTTCTGTCGCTCAAGACCGAAGACTTCGTTATCGCGGCGCGCTTGGACGGCGTGCGCGAGATGCAGATCATCCTCCGCCACATGGTACCCTCAATGACCAGCCATATCATCGCTTCCGTGACCTTGGCGATTCCAGGCATGATCCTGGCCGAGACCGCCCTGAGTTTCCTGGGCATCGGGCTGCGCCCGCCGGTGGTCAGTTGGGGCGTGCTGCTGCAGGAGGCGCAAAATGTGCGCTCCATTGCGACAGCGCCCTGGCTGCTGTTCCCGGGCTTGGCGGTTGTGGTTGCCGTGTTGGCGATGAATTTCTTGGGAGACGGATTGAGAGATGCAGCCGACCCATACCAAGCTTGATCACGTTGATGATACTGCGAAAATCGATAATCAGACCTTGCTTGACGTCAAGGATTTGAAGACCCATTTCTTCACCGATGAAGGCGTGGTGAAAGCCGTTGATGGGGTCAACCTGTCCCTAAAGCGCGGCGAGACCCTGTGTGTGGTCGGTGAATCGGGCTGCGGGAAATCGGTTACCGCGCGCTCAATTCTCCGGATCGTGCCCAGCCCGGGCGAGATCGTCTCAGGCGAGATCAACTTCCAGCAGCGAGACGGCGAAGCGATCGACCTGGCGGGGATGAACCCGAAAGGACGCGAGATTCGCAGTATTCGCGGCGGCGAGATCAGCATGATCTTCCAAGAGCCCATGTCTTCCCTTAGCCCGGTGCACACCATCGGCAGTCAAATCATGGAGGCGATTCTGCTGCACCTGCCGGTCAGCAGACAGGAAGCCCGCAAGCGAGCGGTGTCTATGCTCGATCTGGTTGGCATCCCGCGGCCAAGCGAACAACTTGAGGCCTATTCTTTTGAGCTTTCCGGCGGTATGCGGCAGCGCGCCATGATCGCCATTGCGCTGGCTTGCGAGCCGCAACTGCTGATTGCCGATGAACCGACAACCGCTTTGGACGTCACGACCCAGGCGAATATACTCGACCTTATTCGTGACCTGCAGGGGGAGAGCGGCATGTCCGTGCTTTTCATCACACATGACCTTGGGGTGGTAGCCGAAATCGCCGACGAAGTTGTGGTAATGTATCTCGGGCGCGATGTTGAAAGCGGCGATGTCGATTCCATCTTCCATGACGCCAAGCACCCTTATACGCGCGCGCTTCTGCAGTCAATTCCCCGCTACGACAGTCGGGAGAACAGAAGGCTGTACTCCATTAAAGGAACGGTTCCGCATCCATTTGGCCGTCCCAATGGCTGTCCCTTTCATCCGCGCTGTGACGATTTCATCGCTGAACAGTGCGACAGCATAGACCCGCCTCGCCACAGAATCGGCGCTGAGCATAGCGTTCGCTGTCTGCTTTATTCCGGCGCGGACGAAGCTCCGGCCAACAAGGATGTGTCCAGTTGAACAGCAAATCTGAAATCATGCCGGCAGACAGCAGCATCGAACCCCTATTGGAGCTACGCAACCTCCACATGCAGTTTCCGATTCGGCGGGGAGCTTTTCGTCGGACGGTCGGTTTCGTCAAAGCGGTCAATGATGTCAGCTTTCACATCCGCCAGGGGGAAACCCTGAGCCTTGTAGGAGAATCCGGCTGCGGCAAGACGACAACGGGCCGCTGCATTGTACGCGTTTACGAACCGACATCGGGTCAGATTCTGTATAAGGCGGAAGAGCGAGAGCGTATTGATTTAGCCGAATTGGACAACCGCGGTCTAAGACCTTTCCGCCGCGAGATTCGAATGATCTTTCAGGACCCGTTTTCTTCGTTGAATCCGCGACTGTCGATACTGCAGATCGTTGGCGAGTCGCTCAAAGTCAACCGCGTCGCCAGCGGATCAGAACTGGAAGACCAAGTGGCGTCGCTATTGGAGCGGGTCGGTTTAAGACCGGAATACATCCGCCGTTATCCGCACGCTTTCAGCGGTGGAGAGCGCCAGCGAATCGGCATTGCGCGCGCGCTGGCTTTGAATCCGCGGCTCATTGTCGCTGACGAAGCCGTCTCCGCCCTGGATGTATCGGTACAAGCGCAGATATTGAATCTCTTGCAAGATCTACAGGAAGAACTAAACCTGACCTATCTGTTCATCGCTCATGACCTTAGTGTCGTGGAGCATATCAGCCATCGCGTCGCCGTGATGTATGTCGGCAAGATCGTTGAGCTGGCTACTACCGAGGATCTCTTCACAAATCCTCTGCACCCCTACACCGAAGCGCTGCTGTCGGCGGTCCCAAAGCCGGACCCGCGACTACGGAACAAGGGCGTTCGCATACGCCTGGAGGGCGAAGTCGCCGACCCGAGCAATCCTCCGAGCGGATGCTATTTTCAGCCGCGCTGTCCTTATGCCGAGGACCGCTGTCGACATGAAGAACCGGCGGTCCGTGAAATAAAGAAGGATCGCTGGGTGGCTTGCCATTTTGCCGAGGAGCTCGACTTGCGCGGTTTCGAAGCGATCGGGTAGTCGATGAACAGATAAGCCGCCCATTTTACGCGAAAGGCCCGCAAATGATGCTGGAACCTGCCGATATTTTCCCGCGAGCCAGCGATGCCGCTCCGCTCGTCTACGACCCGGATGTTCATCTGGTCGCCAATACCATCGATAACGGCGTCTTTCACAGCGCATGGATGTCCGCCGAGTACGCCGTCGCCTTGGTTGAGCGCGGTTCGCGGGCCGAGATTGAACGCGCCGAAGCGGTAATCAACGCCGTCCTGGACTGCCAGGATACCGATACGCGCTCGCCCCATTACGGCAACTTCAAGTGGGAGCATGAAGACGAAGCGGTTGAGGACTTGAATGCTGTGCAATTTGTGCTCATTCGCTTGATTCCGCTATTGCTGGGTCGATCGGATCGCTTGTCAAGCGACCTCGTTGAACGGACGCGGACGCGCATCCGCCTGGGCTTGGACGAAATCCGCCGGATTGATGTGTCACCGAAATATTCCAATATCGTGGCGCAGGACATTGCCAATTCAATTTTGGGCGGTCAACTTTTAGATCTGTCGGAGTACCAGCGGCGCGGCGCGAAAAAACTTCGTGACTGGCTGAGCGTCATTGATGAGAGCGGCATCCCGCATGAGTACAACAGTCCGACGTACTCATTCGTATGTATCGAAGCGCTGCACAAGATAGTCGACTTTTCGGAACAGTCCCAAGCTAGCCTGCTGGCGCGACTGATCATATCGCGAATCGGATTAAGCGTCGCCCTGCGTCTGCATCCCGAAACGGGCCGCCTTGCGCCGCCGCATTGCCGCGCCTATTATCCGTCGCTGGTCTGCGCAACGGCTGCCGAAGCCTCCGTATTCGCCCGGACGATAGAAGAAGGCAAACTCCCAGCCTGGCTTGAGACAGTGCGGAATCACCGCCCTATCCCACTGCAAGTGAGCGAAACTTCCGATGCCGGCGCTGGCGTCGTTATCAGCAGCTACTTGCATTCTGACTTCAGCATGGGCTTGGCGACGCAAGAGCTGGCGACGCAATCGAACCGCTTCATCAGCAACCAATCGAACGTCTTCTCGATCCAGTACACAAGACAGAACAAGCCTAGCCCGGGCGTGGTTTTCTCCCGCTATTTGATTAATGACAAGTGGCTGGGCGACTACCGAACCACGCCTTCGCGATCCAATGATCAGATCTTCCGCGATGAAGGCAGTTTTCGCGGCGTACTCGCGGGTCCGCGCGCATTCGGCTTGTATACATCTCGAGAATTGGACGCCTGGTCCCGTTGTTTCAGCGCCAAAGCCACCTTGATCTGGAGCAGCGCGGAAGACGTCGATGAGATATGGATCGACGGTTTGAGCCTCGGCGACCTGCCAGCAGAGGTTCCGGAGGGCTCAGCCATTGTGGTGGGATGCGGTGATGTCTATATCCTGATTCGTCCGCTTGCGCGCGCCAAGTTGGGGGTTGAGGCGCCCATCATCATTGCGGAACGAAACGGCTGTCTGGCGCTTGAGATGTACAACTATCGCGGACCTGAGAAAACTTTTTGGGAATTGGCGAATCCCGGCGCGTTTTTCCAGGGCTACGCCCACAACGGCTTCTTCGTTGAAGTCGCGGCAAAAAGTCAATGCCGCAGCCCCAAAGACCTGTACGAAGCCTTCGCCGCCGGGCAACTCATCGAAGAACTGGAGGACGCGCGCAGTTTTGATGGCGCCAATGCGCGGCAATGGCGCCTGGCTTATAACCGGGACGATCTCGCGCTTGGCATTGACGTCGATCTCATGCGCTGGCGGATCCAGCGCCGTTGGGCAGAGGGAGCGAACCTTGGTTGCCCCATGCTGGCCTCCCCTGTCGCCCTCGAGAGTCGCTCGGGACTGATTGAACTGGGGGACGCTCGCTTGTCTTGCGGCAGCGATGCCGCCTGGCTGGTTGGCATCCCCGAGGCTGACCTGTGGGTTGGCGCCTTTCATGGCCCGGAGGCTTCAGCCTTGACGCTGGACCTTGCGGAGAACCAAGTCCACCTTGAGAGCTTGGAAGCTGGCATGGTGGTATGGGATAAAGGGCATGTCGCCATTGACGCGCTAGGGCTGCAAGCCGAGCCGCGCGTGGTCGGCGCGAAAGCCGTGCAAGTCATAAGCCGCGGTGAGGGCTGAGACAACGCGCTAACAGGCTGGCCGCGCCGATACCGATGGTTTCTCCTCACTCAAGCTATGCAGCGCGTCAAGCAGCGCTTCCAGGAAGAAATACTCGCCCCACATGACACTTTCATTGACGCCCAAGCCTTTATCCTGGTGGTACATCCCGCGCTTCAAGATGCCTTCCCAATTCGGCGTGTCGATTGCGAGAAAGCTTGGCTGCAAGAGCGTATCCAGAATCGTGAGCGCATATTGCCGATACATGCTCGCGCGAATAGCGTCGGCGCTCAGGTCGGCTAACTGCAAGAAAGCGCTGGCGGCAATCGCGGCGGCTGAACTTTCGTAGGGGTAAGCTGGGTCCGGCTCCGACCAATCGTTCGGTGGCACCCCGTGCGCGGGACTGCGTTCGATGTAAAATGCGGCACAGTCTTCGGCCGTCTTCAGGAAGCGGCTGTCGCCGGTGAAGCGAAAGACGGTGCCGAAACCGTAGATTGCCCAGGTTAAGCCGCGCGCCCAGGACGAATCGTCCCGCCAGCCTTGATGGGTCGTCTGGCGCAAGAACGCGCCTGTTTCTGTATCAAAGAGCCCTTCGTGCGCGCTGCTGCCGTCGCCGCGGATCAGATAGCGGCGCGTCGTATGACAGTGCCTCGCCGCGTTTTCCCATAAGGTCGTATCGCCGCTCTGCCGGGCAGCGTAGAAAATGATGCCCACATTCATCATAATATCGATGAAGAGACTCTCGTCAGATACAAAGGACGGCAGATATTCCCCTCTTTCACGAAAACGCGAGCCGGCAGCGCGCCCAGCCTCAACGATCACATCGTTGATGAAAGCCTCCGGCGAATGATCGCGCCAACGCTTCCAGGTCGACCAAAACAGAAATCCCAGATCATGGACTGTCTTGTCCGTCTTGCGATGTTCAATCAGGCGCGAATAATGTATGGCTCGATCTCGCCACCATGATTCCTTTGTGTAGGTGTACATCAGCCACAATTGCCCGCCAAGAAAACCTTCACACCAGTTAGTCCAGGCTTCGCCACCATGCTTCCATTTGCCATTCCGCGTATACATGGGGAAGTAATCGGGATGGGCGGACAGCAGGTGTCGCAGTTGCTTGCCCGCAAAAGCAAAGGCGCTGTGGATACGCTCGCTGAGACTCCGTTTGTCTTGTATCACATTGCCTCCACTGATGTTTTTAGACTCCGGCAGACCAAGTTAGAATTTGGCAAGCAAAGATATGGCGCCAGGCTGCCTGTTCAATTGGCATGAATCGATTATAGTGTAGAGTACATGACGCGGGCGCGTCCAGCCGCGGCTGAGTCTCTCGCTTACGGCTGCTGATTGCCGATGACAGATACGGCGCCGCTGCGATCAACTCGTCCGTCAGGGTAATCGCATTAAAAACAATTGCCTTTCCATCCACACCCTGAATCTTTTCCCGCAGGTCAGTATCGGCGGTCAGTGTCTACGCGACCTACGCGACCTACCCGCCCTGCGTGACCGGCGTGACCGGCGGTCAGTGTCTACGCGACCCTGCGAGCCCACCCAAAAAATCGCTTTTCGGCAATCTCGAAAACCGCGAACACCCGTTCTTCCTTTCTGCTCAAAATAATGATATGCTCCCCCTATGGATCAATTATCGCAAGCCCTCAATTTCGGTCCCCAGCCGATGCCCTCCGCCTATTCCCGCCTTCACCGCCGGACTCTAAAAAGTATCTCCCGAAAAAATAGACTGTATCTATACGGTGTCTATACACTTGCGGAATTTAGTGGGACAGCTAGGGGCGATTCAGAGGCATGTCAGGGGCAGAAGCCGCCTTTAAGGCAGCGGGCGCGCCGGCAAACAAAATTCATACCGTCAGCCGCCTGCCTTTCCTCCGTTTCAGCTGCAAAACCGCGTCTATTGTCCGAAAAATATATTTCATTGTCCGAAACGGACAAAGTCGGACAAAAAACAAACCTAAAACAAACGCTTGCCGAGAGTGGCTTCATTCTGACTACATGTTAACTTCGCTAGCAAATAAAAACTATGTGTCGGCGGTCAGTGTCTACGCGACCTGCGCGACCCTCGCCGTGCCTGGGGCTAAGAAATAATTTGATGCGATTGCCCTGACTCATTCGTTCATCCTTTTGACAGCCGCGATGTATTCGCCTATTATGTTTCAGGTAAATTGGGCTGATTCGACGACCGCAAAGTTTTACTTAACCAGGACGGCTGAATGCCAAAAAAGAAACTCGCCTCACTCGCGGCTGCCGCTGAAATGATCCCGGATCATGCCATCGTTTCAGTCAGTTCATCAAGCGGCTTGGGCTGCCCGGACGCAACCCTGAAGGCAATAGGCCAGCGCTTCGATAAAACGGGCGCGCCGCGCAACATCACGACCATCCATCCAATCGCGGCCGGAGATATGTATGGCATCAATGGCATCGATCACATTGCCAAGAAGGGCTTGCTCAAGCGCGTCATAGCCGGTTCCTATCCAAGCGGACCGTCTTCGCGGGAGTCGCCGCGAATCTGGCAAATGATTCACAACAATGAAGTCGAAGCCTATAACTTGCCCAGCGGCATTATTTTCCATATGCACCGAGAAGCCGCCGCGAAACGCCCCGGTGTCCTGACAAAGATCGGTTGGGACACAGTCGTTGATCCCGCGCATCGTGGCGGGAAAATGAATCGTATCACCAGGGAAGATATCGTTACACGGGTTGAGTTCGCCGGCGACGAATGGCTCTTCTACAAGTCAATTCCAGTCGATGTCGCCATCGTTCGAGGGACAACCGCCGATGAAACCGGCAACTTGTCGATGGAGCATGAAGGCGCCTATCTGGGAGCCTTGGACCAGGCTTTAGCCGCGCGGAACAACGGCGGTATCGTCATTGCGCAGGTCAAGCGCATCGCGCCATATGGCAGTTTGCCGCCGCAGTCCATTCGCGTGCCTAGTACGCTGATAGATTGCATCGTTCTCGATCCGGAACAATTGCAGACCACGCAAACTTCTTATGAACCCGCGATCAGCGGTGAGTTGCCACGCCCCATGACCAGTTTCCCCCAGGTGGAATGGGACGTCTCCAAAGTCATCGCCAGGCGCGCCGCCATGACGCTGAAGGCGGGCGAAACAGTTAACCTCGGCTTTGGCATTTCCGCGCTGGTTCCTTATGTTCTGCTGGAAGAAGGGCTGCACGGTTCAGTCACATGGGTGATCGAACAGGGCGCGGTCGGAGGGCTGCCCTTACAGGGTTTTCAGTTTGGCTGCGCCTCCAACCTCGAAGCCATTATCGCCTCGCCAGATCAATTCACCTACTTCCAAGGCGCTGGTTTTGATCGCACCTTGCTGTCATTTATGGAAGTCGACGCGGCGGGCAGCGTTAATGTGTCCCGGCTCGCGTCCAAACCCCATGTTACCGCGGGTATCGGCGGCTTCATCGATATAACATCGGGGGCAAAACATATTGTGTTCAGCGGCGCTTTCACCGCCGGCGGTCTCAAACTCGCGGTCGACGACGGGCAGCTTCGGATTCTGCAAGAAGGACGCTTCAAGAAATTTGTTCCCAATATAGAAGAAGTCACCTTCAGCGGACCGCGCGCGCGTCAAACTGGGCAGAAGGTGACTTACATCACGGAGCGCTGTGTCATCAGTTTGGAGCCGCAAGGGCTTACCGTGACAGAGATTGCGCCGGGCATAGGCTTGGAAGAGGACGTGCTTTCTCAAGCGGGTATAGACTTGCATGTCAGCCCAAATCTTCGTGTGATGGATGCGCAGTTGTTTTCACCCGAGCCGATGCGCCTGGAACTTGACGGCGACGAGAGGTCCTCGTGAGCAAAATCGAATTGCTAATCCATGGGCATATCGCTCATATTCAACTGAACCGTCCCGAAAAACTGAATGCGATCGATCGCGATATGCTCGTCGCCTTAGGTGAGTTTGTCGAGCAGCTTGATCGCGACGAGCAGGCGCGGGTGGTTGTTATTCGCGCGCTGGGCGAGCGCGCGTTCTGCGTCGGCGCCGATATCCATGCCTGGACATCGCTTGCCCCCCTGGATATGTGGCGACGCTGGATACGTGATGGCCATCGCTTGTTCGATCGTATCGCGGCGCTCCGCCAACCAGTGATCGCTGTTCTTAATGGCTTCACATTGGGCGGCGGTTTAGAACTTGCCCTGGCCGCCGATATTCGTCTGGCAGCCGATGAGATAGAACTCGGCTTTCCCGAAGCATCAATTGCGACGGCGCCGGGCTGGGGCGGCACACATCGCTTGCCCGCCTTGATAGGCGCCGGACGCGCGAAACAAATGATTTTCTCCGCGCAACGTATTTCGGCGAAAACAGCGGAACATTGGGGGCTGGTCAACGAAGTCTTGCCGCCCGATCAACTGGACAGTCGCGCCGATGAACTGGCGCGGCAGATTGCGGCGAACGCGCCTCTAGCTGTGCAATTTGCCAAGCAAGCTATCGATGGCGCGCTTCAGGGGACGGCGGGTTCTACATTAGAGGCTCTTGCTGGCGCGCTTGCCGCCCACACGCAAGACGCAAAAGAAGGCTTGGCGTCATTTAACGAAAGACGTCCCCCGGACTATTCAGGCAATTAAGCCGGGAGCGCATCCCCGCGATAGGCGAGAACGATTTGAGATGCCGGTACGCCCCGCGCCTGCAACGCGTCCACCAGCAATTTGTCATGCCGGTCCAGCTCAATGACCACCTGGTCACCTGCCAGCCGCGCCACCAGCACCGTGCCGACCAAGCGCTTGTCTCGCACCCTGGCAATATCAACGATGGTATAGATCTGCTCGGCTTCGTTGGCTGTCAGATAGGCAAAGTCATTCAAACCCTCGCCGGCGTAGCCTTGCAGTTCTTCCAAGAGGATTTCTTTTAGAGTGGCGGTATCCATTTCACTATCTCCTCTGCTATCGGGTCAAAGACGACAAATGGTATCGGCCCCGCGCATGGCAGGCCAAGGCGGATTCGGCTGATTTCGCCGCCGGGCTCGCGGCACTGGCGCAGATGCCTGCTGAGCTAGCAGCAACAGAAAAGGCCGATGAACTACTGCCATCGGCCTTTGCGCGTTTCAGCAAGGAATCTGCTTTGACTTATCCTTCGATATGCCCACCGTCGCGAAGGATCTGCAGGATTTCAGCCTCGATCGTCGCGGCGGTTTCTTCAACTGTCAATTCTCCAGTGACCATTGCCGACAGGAGGCGCGGCAGTACCTCACCTCTTACATCGCCGTATTCGGGAATATTTGGGGTGTTGATGATGTTCAATCCCTGAATGCCAGCGGCGATGTCGCCTAACCAGGGGAAGCGAGCCAGCGCGCGTTCGTCCTGCAAGACTGAAATCCGCGATGGCGAATTGCCCAGTTTCGTTGCAGTGACGCCGTGGACACCGCTTTCCGTATTGGTCAAGCAGACCAGCATTTCAAAGGTCTTCTCTGGATTCTCGGTCGTGCTGGAGATGGCGGGACCCCACTGGCTAAGGAAGCCTTCCGGCTCTTCGACCCCGTCGCCTGGCAAGGGAATCAACTGGAAGCCGATATTGCCCGCCACTTGCGAGGTATCCGGATCGTTGCCATAGAGCAGGACGCTATTCCAGGTGACGAGGCTGTAGTCGCGCCCGGCGGTGAAGTTGGCGTTGCCTTCGACCCAGCCGGCGGTGTACGAAGCCGGATCCGCATATTCGTAGAGCATCATCATATCGTTCAGCGCGGCAATGCCACTCGGCGTGTTAACGCTTATCTCAAGTGACTCGTTATCGACGACTTGGAGCCCGTACATGAAGGACAGGGCTTCATGCAAGATCGTGATCCAGGGGGCGCGCAAGCCGTAGGCGATATTGCCGTAAAGGCCTTCGTCCGGGCGATTAAAGTGGGCAACCTGATCGAAATACTGCTGCATGCTCTGCGGCGCGGCCAGTTCATAGCCATACTCTTCCATGAACGCCCCTTGTTCATCCGGGTCATTCATCAGGTCGGTCCGATAGAGGATGCCCTGATATTCATTCAGCCAGGGAACAAGCCAGTGCTTGCCTTCGTATTCGGTCAAGTTGAAGAAGGCGATATCGTCGGGATCGAGCGCGTCAATATCAAAGTCTTCCAGCGGCAGCAAGTAATCAGCGGCGACGAACTG
>DAOULD010000053.1:0-54792 GCA_034420635.1 Anaerolineae bacterium
GCCGACACAGCAGGTTGAGCGCCGCGATTTTTGTATCGAGGCTGTATTTTGTTGGCATGGTGTGGACTCCTGTTCTGCTTTTGCGATAAAGACAGAGTAGCACAAGTGTTCTGGAAAAAGGCGACTATTTAGTCGCGTTTTTACATATTTCTAATGGAGATTTTCGGGGGATTCACCACAGAGGCACAGAGAGCACAGAGAGATTTTAAGCACCGAGGGTCGCGTAGGGCGCGTAGGTCGCGTAGACACTGACCGTCAAGACACGAAGGGCACAGAGGTTTTTTTTGCCACAGAGGCACAGAGGCACAGAGAGATTTTAACCACCGAGGGTCGCGTAGACACTGACCTACAACACCGAGTACACCGAGATATTTTTTCACCACAGGTCGCGTAGGGCGCGTAGGTCGCGTAGACACTGACCGCCGACACAGCCCTTCGACACTGACCGTCAAGACACGAAGGGCACAAAGGTTTTTCGTTGGCCACAGAGGCGCAGAGGTCGAACCAAGTTAGTTATGCAACGAAATGAGGAGCCTGTAGGGGCGGCTCGCTGAGCTGCCCGTCGTCATATTTCCTTGCCTGATGATGTCGCTCATGCGGTGATTTTCGGGCGTTTCAGCGAAACGCCCCTACAGTTTTCGATTATTTTGTGGCTGTTTATACTTCATCAACTTTTTCGCATGATTTACTTGCGCTACTTTTAATACGCTGCCCTCCTAACGAGCGTTTTGCTTGCAAAAACATATTTTGCAGGTAAAATAGGATACGCTTGTTTGATGCAGTTCGCGCCTGAAACGGTAAGTAACGCGATTGAAGTTCATTTGCGCTGCCATTGTTTAAGATCAAGCCAAGCGCTTCATTAGTGGACATTTTATCGAGAAGAAGGGAGCAGGACATCGTCAATTCCAAATCAAGCAATTCGAGCGGTTTTTACACAAGATTCAGTACAGGATAGGAGAAAACAGAACATGGTTCGCAAACTCATTCTGATCGTTCTCGTATTCGCGCTCGTCGCGCTGACAGCAGTGACGGCAGTAGCGCAAGACGAAGCCCAATACGCCGGCTTGGACATGGACTTGTCCGGCGTGCACATCAAGATGGCGAATATCGGCGGAGGCACCTATGAAGCCATGTACGAATCCATTCCCATCTTCGAGGAAGCCACTGGCGCGACGGTGGAGATTGTCGCCCTGCTGGACGGCTTCGCCATTGACCAGAAACTCAAGGTAGACTTCGCCACCGGCGCGGCCGATTATGACGTGGCTTGGGATCACACCAGCTTCGTCGCCCAGTACACGCCCTTCTTGCTGCCCTTGCAAGATTACTTCAGCGAAGAAGAACTGGCTCCCTTCAGCCCCGCCATCCTCGACGCCGCCACCATTGACGGCAACCTTTATCTCATCCCGCGCCATGCCGACATCAGCCCCATCCACTATCGCCTGGACCTCTACAACGACGCGGATATCGCCGCCGCTTATGAGGCAGCCACCGGCGAGGCTTTGGAAGTGCCGACGACGCTCGAGCAGATTGATCGCCAGGCGCGCTTCTTCGTCGAGAATGGCCATAGCACCTATGGCTATACCCTGGCTGGTCGCGATGAAGCGCTTAACGGCCGCTTCTACGAGATGGTCTTCGCCAGCGGCGGCGCCATGTTCGACGAGAACTGGGAGCCCGTCTTCAACGACGAAATCGGCGTGGCGGTGGCAGAGATGCTGCACGGCTGGTACCGCGATGGCATCATCCCGGCCGATACGACTTCGCTGGTATGGGATGGCGTGGCCGCCTACTTCTGCAACGGCGATACCGCCCTCAAGCTGGAATGGTACGGCTGGTACGCCCACTTCCAGAATCCCGACAACTGCCCAGCCATCAGCGAGAACTTCGGCCTGGCGCGCGGCTTCACTGGCTTGAGCATCGGCGGCGACAATGTGCGTCCCAGCGGCTGGGCTGGCGCCCATGCCTTCTCTGTGCCCGCCACCGCCCCCAACCCGCAAGCCGGCATACAGTTGATCAAGTTCCTGAGCTCCGAGCGCATAGCTTATGAAGAAGCGCAACTGGGTTACTTGCCCACGCGCGGCGATGTTTGGGATCGCGTGATCGCTGACGCCGCCGCTTCCGATCGCTCGCTCGACCGGGAACGGCTGGAGCTGGCAAAGCTGCAAGTGGCTGAAGACTTCCGCACGCCACCCCTGATTGCCGAGTGGATCCCCTTCTCCAACATCTTGTATCCCAAGGTGCAGGCTATCATGTTAGGCGATATCGGCGCGCAGGAAGGCTTGGATCAAGCCGCGGCTGAGACCCGCGAACTGATGGCGGATGCCGGCTATTACGATTAAGCCCTCTCTCCCGGGGGCGATGCCAAGATTGAATTGATAGACTGGCAGGGCGGCTCGCTGAGCCGCCCAAGTCTCTGCAATATCACAAAAAGCGGGCGACCCGCAGGGTCGCCCGCAACAAAGTACAATCTGCTATTGTCGGTTTCATGACCTTGAACCTCGCAAGAAAGTCGAAAGTCGAAGCGACGGAGCAAATCGCCCGCAGCGGACGGCTGGAGGCGGGCAGTTTTCCCTATATGCTGATTCTGCCCTCCGTCGCCATCATCCTGCTCGTCATCGGTTTTCCGTTGATTTATTCTCTGTATGTCAGCTTCACGCCTTATGAGCTGCTGCGCCCCAATAGTTTGAACTTCACGCTCGGCAAGGCGCTGCGCAATTATGAAAAGCTTTTGAACGACGCGATTTTTTGGCGCTCGTTGGGCAATACCATCATCTTCCTGGCTCTCTCGGTCAATCTCAGCTACCTGCTGTCTCTGGCTTTGTCCCAGTTGCTGGCGCGGGTCACCGTGGGCCAGAGCATCTTGCGCACGCTGCTGATGGTGCCGATGATGTTCGCGCCCATCCTGGTTGGCATGCAATTTCGCTGGTTCTTCAATGCCAGCGTCGGCTTGGTCAATAACTTCCTCTACAGCGTTGGCTTGATCCAAGCGCAGGGGCAAATTGCCTGGCTGGTCGATGTGCCGCTGGGCATGTTCTCCATCATCGTAGCCTCTGTTTGGATGAACATACCCGTGCTGACTATCATCTTGCTGGCTGGCACACTGTCGCTGCCGGCCGAGACCTTCGAGGCGGCGGAAGTCGATGGCGCCTCTGGCTGGCAGAAGTTCCGCTTCATTACCTTCCCGCTGCTGGCGCCCTTTTCCTACATCGCCTTGACGATCATGTCGCTGGATATTGCCCGCGCCTTCGATATCGTGCGCATCATGACCGACGGCGGTCCCGCCCATCGCACCGAAATGCTCTGGACCTATATCACGCGCCTGTCCATCGAAAACACTAAATTCGGCTTGGGCAGCGCCATGTCCTGGATTACGGTGTCGCTTTCGGTGCTATTCACGCTGTATTTCTTCCGGCAATTGGTCAAAGCGAGGATCGTGCGATGATCACGCGCAGCGTGGGTCCCAATCGTCGCCGCAACGATATCATCTGGAATGTCGCCGCCTGGCTGATCCTGCTCTTTTTGGCATTGCCCGCCTTCTGGATCATCATGACAGCCTTCCGCCCCAATTCCGAAGTCAACACTTTTCCGCCGGTTTGGATCCCGCGGCGTTTGACGCTGGAAGCCTACGCCAATATGTTCGGCTTGAACCCCGAAGTGCAGCAGCGCGTCGCCGTCGAAGCCTATTTGCGCAATTCGCTTTTGGCGGCCGGCACGAGCACGATTGTCGCGGTATCGCTGGGCACGCTGGCCGGTTATGCCTTTGCGCGCTTTCGCTTCCGCTTTCATACCACGCTTTTCCTCGGCATCATGCTTTCGCGCTCGGTACCCGGCGTCGCCCTGAGTTTGCCGCTCTTTTTGCTCTTTAACCGCGCCGGGCTGACCAACAATGTCTTCGGCTTGGCATTTGTTTATGTCGCCGTCAATATCCCCTTCACCGCCTGGCTGATGGATGGCTTTTTCCGCCAGATCCCGCAGGAGTTGACTGAATCAGCCTATATCGACGGTTGCGGCTACTGGTCGGCTTTCTGGCGCATTGAACTGCCGCTCTCCTTGCCCGGCTTGGCGACGGCTGCCATCTTCGCTTTTCTGGCGGCTTGGAACGAATTTCAGATCGTCAGCGTCCTGGCGCGCAATAACGCCGCCAAAACCTTCCCGCCCGGCTTGTTCGCTTTCACCGAGCAGTTCACGGTCGATTGGCGCGGCATGGCCGCGATGAGCGTGATCATGATGGCGCCTGCGGTCATCTTTGTCATCCTGGTGCAGCGCAACCTGGTCAGCGGATTAACTTTCGGCGCGGTCAAGGGCTGAGCCGCCAATAACTGGAGTGAGACATGAAAATCACTGATATTGAAATCCGCGTCTGCAAACACGAGGAATCCGTCATGGCTGAGGGCGAGATGCGGGACGTGCAAAGCTCCGACCTGCAATTCATCATGGTCAAATTGTCGACTGACGCGGGCATTGACGGCATCAGCATGGGCTTTGCCGGCATGGGCGCCGAGATGGCTGGTACTTTTGCCGCCGATTCACTCAAGCCTTTCTTCCTGGGCAAGGATGCGCTGGCGCGCGAAAAACACTGGCATGACTTTCGACGTTACGATCGCTTCTGGCACTTCCCGCCGATTTATTCTTATGGTCCCTTTGATATCGCGCTATGGGATATCGCCGGCAAAATCGCCGATCTGCCGCTATACAAATTGCTGGGACACTATCGCGAAAAAGTGCCGACCTACGTTAGCTCGCTCTTCCTGGATTCGCCGCAGGATTACGCCGATCAAGTGGCTGAATTCAAGCAGCAGGGCTTTCACGGCTACAAGCTCCACCCGCCGGGCGAGTATAACGAGGCGCTGGAAGCCTATCGCTTGTGCCGCGAGCAAATCGGCGATGATCCGCAGTTCAAGTTGATGGCGGATCCGGTCACGGCGCACCTCTATTATGATGAGGCTTTGCGCATGGGGCGGGAATTGGAAAAGCTGAACTATCACTGGTTCGAGGAACCGCTTTATGATGTCGACTTTCATGGCTTGCGGCGCCTGGCGCGCGACCTGGATATTCCCATCGCCGGTACCGAGGTGCTGGTTGGCTCGCACTATTCAACGGCGGAGTGTATTGCCAGCGGGGTGGTCGATATCGTGCGCAGCGACGTCTCCTGGAAAGGCGGCGTGACCGCCCTGATGAAAACGGCGCATTTGGCGGAGTCATTTGGCGTCCGCTGCGAAGTGCATACGGCTGTCTATCCCGCCCTGGATATCGTCAACTTGCATTGCTGTTGCGCCATCGCCAATAGCGAATTTTTTGAAGCTTTGATCCCCAGCACGCTGATGAGGCTGGGCGTTAAGAACCCGATTCAGATAGATGCCGAGGGATACGCGCATCCGCCGCAGGGCGCTGGTTTAGGCATTGAATGGGATTGGGATTTCATCGATAACGCGACAATTGCGATTCATTAAGCCATCGGCGCAGGGATTCGCCCGGCCGGCAAGTCTCCCGGTCCCTTCCCGTAGGTTAGTGCCGGCGGGCTGTGTCCACGCGCGCCCACAGGGAGGCTGAGGAGCGGACATTTTTTCGTCGGGTGCGGTATTACTAAAAACCAGTATGAATTGCGGTGATTTTCGGGCGACCTGATAGGTCGCCCCTACGTTTTTCACGATGAACCTTGTAGGGTCAGGGCGCGTAAACACTGATCGTCGACACAGCCCTACGCTATTAGCTGACCCGTCGCTTTCGTACCGTGTTACTTCAAACATGCCCCCTCCTCAGCTCTTGAGGGAGAGGGGTTCACAGGGGCTTTGCTGATGGTGTTGGGAGCGTCAATCGGTGTGGAAGACCTCGTCAAGCGTTTTCCACCATTCGCCCTCGGCGCGGTCGGCTACGGGTTCCTGCATGGGCATGCAGATATCCCACCACTTCTGCGTCGTCTCGTCGGCGGCCATTTTTGCCATATCGGCTTCAAAGTCGTCGCCATGATATTCCATGTAGGCAAAAAGCAAATCGCCGTAGTGGTAAATCGAATAATTGCGGATGTTGCATTCTTCGATCTTCTTGAGCACGCCGGGCCAGGTATTGGCATGCAGTTCCGTATATTCTTTCAGACACTCTTTTTTGATGCCGATCACTTGTCCAAACCGTTGCATGTCGCTCTCCTGTTTATCACTGCTAACTGAATCCGCAAATGCGCTCAATGTCGCAAATGTTTAAGCGAATCGTCCGCGAAGATCCTATGCGCTACCGCCGTTCGATTTGAAGTTCTCCGGATGGCGATATTTCACCGTCTGCAGGTGCTCGCAATACAATGCCAGCACACCTTCGTTTTTGTATATCTCGTAACTGACTTTGACCAGACCCATCTCCGGGTATTTCGGCTCCTTGCTCAGTTGCGTGCGCACGGTGTAGATAGTATCGCCGATGAAAACCGGCTTGATGAAGCGCAGCTTGTCGTAGCCGTAGCTGAAGGTGTGAACGTTGTTATGCGCCATCAAGCCGAGGCCGATGCTGAAAACCATCGAGCCGGCGACCAGCCGCTTGTCGAAGATGCCTTCGTCCCGCGCGAATATCTCGTCGGCGACATAGGGGTGCATATCGAGCACGATGGCGTTAAAGATCATGCACTCGCCTTCGGAAAGCGTGCGCCGTATCGATTTGATCTTGGCGCCAATCTCGAAGTCCTCGTACATCCAGGTTTCGGTATTAAACAGGGGCAGGTCTTTGTGCATTTCAAGGGGTGTGTTTTCCGGCATGGGTCCCTCCTCAGCCGTTCGGCGCGTAACCGGCGAAAACGGTCTGCCGCGCTCTTACGTTTTGTCGTATGGCTTGCTCTTGCGAGCGCCGCGATTAATTCGATAAGCCGCCGATCTCAAATTCCGCCATGATACGTCCCGTGTCTTCGCCGATGCGCGGCGCGCCTTTGGGATTCTTCAAGACCTCGCCGTCAATGCGGATAGGGCAGCGAAGCGTGTCCAGTTTGACGGTTTCGCTACGCGCGACTTCCTGGATCATGTCGATCACTTTGAAACCCTCGTGCTGCAGCAGCCGGTCCCAGGTCAGCACATCGGCGCACCAGATATCTTGCGGCTCCAGAATGCCCAGCCAATGCGCTGTCGATCCTCCGCGCAGATGATCCACCAGAATCGCCTTGATTTCGTCTCGCTCCGTGAACCAGGTAGACGAGTCGGGGTAAGCCAGCAGTGGCGGGCAATCCAGCAATTCGCCCAATACCGGGATCGAGCCCATCGCCAGCGCCAGATAACCGTCCGCCGTCTCGTAAATGCCATAGGGCGCGGCCAAGTAGGCATGGGCGTTATTGATCGTGCTCCGCCGCGGCAGCTTGCCGCCGTCGTTGAGGTGCGTGGTCAAGACTTCGAATTGGAAATCGAGAATCGATTCCAGCAGGCTGACTTGCACCAACCCGCCTTCGCCAGTCACGCCGCGCCGCACCAGGCAAGCCAGGAGCCCCTGAACCAAGTGCGCGCCCGTGAACAGGTCAACCACCGCCAAGCCAAAGGGGGTCGGCGGCCGATCGGCGTCTCCGTTCAGCCAGACCAAGCCCGATATCGATTGCAGCAGTAGGTCTTGCCCGGGCTTGTACACCCACACGCCTTCGTTGCCGTAGCCCGTGATCTCACCGTAAACCAGGCGCGGATTGATGGCGCGAACGGCATCGTAATCCAGCCCAAGGCGCGTCATCACGCCGGGCCGAAAATTCTGAACCAGCACATCGGCTCGGGCGATTAGCTCATGCACTCTCGCCAGATCTGCCGGGTCTTTTAGATTGGCGGCGAAGCTTTCTTTGTTGCGGTTGATCGAATGAAAGAGGGTGCTTTCGCCGTCCAGCTCCAGCTCGGAGATATAAAGCTGGCGGCATAGGTCGCCACCGTCGGGCCGCTCGACTTTGATCACACGCGCGCCCAAATCGGCCAGGCGCAGCGCCGCCGACGGACCGGACAGAAATATGCTGAAATCGAGTACCAATAAGCCTTCCAGAGGTCGCATAATGGCTCTGTTCTCCTTCGTCACGCGTCGTCGCGCGCCGCCATTCTGTTTTGCTTGCAAAAACACTTTTTGTATGTAAAATATAGTCAGCAAAATCAGATCTGTCAAATCGAAATTCGCGGTCCGCCGCGGCGGGCGCAAGCCAGCGGGGAGGCAAGCATGCTCAGAGTTGATACCCACCAGCATTTTTGGAACCTTGACGAAGTGGCGTACCCCTGGCTGGTGCCCGCTTATGGACCGATTTACCGCAATTTCGATGCCGCGGAATTGGCGCCTCAGCTGGCGGCATCCGGCGTCGACAAGACAGTCATCGTTCAGGCGATGGATTCTTACGCCGATACCGACTCGATGTTGGCGATCGCGGCGGAAGAGGACTGGGTGGCTGGCGTGGTCGGCTGGGTGCCGCTGCATGATCCCGCAGAGGCTGATAGAAAGCTGGATGAATATGCGCGGAATCCCTATTTCAAGGGCATGCGCCATTTGATCCACGAAGAGAGCAATCCCGATTGGGTCATCCAGAAACAGGTGATCGAAGGCTTGCAGTTGCTGGCGGACCGCGGCTTGACCTTTGATGTGGTGGCGGTGTTCCCCAATCACCTCAAGCACGTGCCGGCGCTGGTTGAACGTGTGCCCAACTTGAAAATGGTCATTGATCATCTGGCGAAGCCGCCGCTGGAGGAAGCCGACCGCGCGGTCTGGCGAAAACAGATGGCTGCCGCCGCCGAAAGCCCTAATGTCTTTGCCAAGTTGTCCGGCTTGAATACGGTTACGTCCGATTTTGAGAACTGGACCTACGAGGATATCAAACCGCATATCGACTTTGCGATCGAACAATTCGGCGTTGATCGGCTCATGTTCGGCAGTGATTGGCCCGTTGCTGTGCTGGCTGGTGATTACGCCAAGGTCTGGGACGAAACCAACAAAGCCATCGCCGATTTGTCCGACGCGGAAAAGGATGCTTTGCTCGGCGGCGCCGCCAACGGCTTTTACAATTTGGGCTTGTAGTCGAACACTTAGGCACTAGCTGGAGGGTGTCCGCTCCTCGCGTATTTCAAGCCGCCCTTCAATACGCGCCAGTCGCTGCTCGGCATCATCGACTTTCGCCTCGACGCGTCTGATATCTTCTCTTAGCTCATATCGCAGATCAGATTTCACGCCATAGCCTTCGCTGGAGGAGTCGCGCCTTTTCCTTTTGGATTTCCGCTGAAATTTGGCTGAGCGACGGTCTATCCTCCATTCAAGCCAGCGAAAGGAAGCAAGTATAATCAAGGTAAGGATGATGAGGTCCAGCTTCACTTCCATTGGCATTCTCCTGGTTTGTTATGGCGCCGCCAAGACATCGACAGGGATTCTAAGTGATTCCAAGTAAGTAATGAGAATGCGAAAGTGCGTTTGTTCAACCCCACCCCCTGGCCCCCTCCCCGAAGCATCAGGGAGGGGGAGCGCATTCGGCGGGACTAGGATTACATCCAGAACTTTCGCTACAAATGAGATTTTTTCGCATTATTTTATTGGTATTACTTAGATCAAACTCGACTTCAGCAATCGTCGTATGCCTGCCGCCCCGTTACCATGAAGGCAAAGCAGTGCCGCCTTGCGCGCTGGATGAATAAGCCGCTTCGACGGTGGCCATCGTTTCGATGGCGTCTTCAACCGATATCGGCAAAACATCGGTCTCGCCATTGGCGTAGCGCATCAAGCTGGCCATGGTGCCGATGAATGCTTCCGGGAACCATGACCCTTCAATATCCAGCGACCGCCACTCGGGCTGCGTTTCCCCATCCAGCAAAACGTACTCGAAGCGGTCGGGCACGCCGTCCGGGTAATTCATATTCAACCCGGCGCGGATCTGGATGGCGCCCTTGCTCCCTTCGAACTTGACATAGGATTGCTGCTTTTCGGGCCCGTAGGCGTGGCTGTGATTCGTCATCACGTTGACGCGCGGGTTCTCTCCGTAATCCATGATGATCATCGAACGGACGCCGCCTTTCAAATCCGGCGCCGATGGGTGGCTCATCGTCTTGGCGTATACCGATGTCGGCGTGCCACAGAAGGACCGTACCAGATCGACATAATGGATGCTGTGATAGAGGATTTCGACGCGAGGAAGGGGAAAGAGGAATCCCCAAAGATGCCAGGGCGTATTGCACTGTACGCGGAATTCCAGATCGCAGAGTTCGCCAATCAGACCCTGCGCTATCATGTCGCGCGCGGCGATGATAAAGGGCGCGAAGCGCAACTGGAAATTGATGGCTGCCACCAGGTTTCTTTCGCGGCAAAGCTCGAGGATCTCCCGCGCCTGCGCCAGGTCTTCGCCCATGGGTTTTTGAATGAGAACGGCGCGTCCCGCCGGGATTTCGCGGATGATTTCGCTGATCGCGCTGCCCGGTACCGCCACATCAAAGACAGCGTTTTCCGGCGCCATTGCGATCGCCTGGCCGAGTGATTCGTAGAGCCGCGGGATGGAGAACTTCTCCTTCATCATAGCGGCGCGCTCGGCGTCGATGTCGAAGCCGCCGGCCACCTCGAAACCGGCGATGCGATAAGCCGGATAATGCGCGTCGTGCACGATACCGCCCAAGCCGATGCTCACGATCGGCGGCGGTTTCTCCGGCAAGATCGCTTTTTGTCGAACACTGAGTGGAGGCATAGCAAATTCCCTTTGTTGGTCTGGATCAGACAATGTCCGCCATCAAGGTCGGCTTTTCCAAGCCATAACTCAAGCCGGCGCGTTCGTTGATCTGACGCGCGCAATGGCGCAGCGCCGCGACCACTTTGTGCGGTTCGCTGCTTTGACGGGTCGCCGTCAATTGCGTGACGGCAACCGCCGCCGTCACTCCAACTTCCGGGTTGCCTACCAAGACGGCGGTGTCCTTCATGCCGATGAAGGATTCGTCCACGGCGGTTGAAATGCCGGTGCGGCGGATATCAGCGACGCGCCGCCAAAAGAGCTCGCGTTCTCCATCGCTCATACCGCAGTAGTCGGGATCTTGTTCAAGCGTTATTTCGATGCTGCTATCGGGCATGGACGCGAGCAACAAACGCCCCGAAACGGTCCGCGCCAGCGGAAAGGTCGCGCCTACCGAGACGATGATCTGCACCTTCTCCGGGCTTTCCACCTGACCGACGACCAGGAGTTGCCGCTGCTGCATAATGCTGATATGGCAGGACTCGCGGATCGTCCATGCCAGTTCTTGCATGGGCAAATTGGCCACTTGCAGCAGATGCTCCAGCGGCGAATGTCGATTCGCCAATTCAAAGAGCTTCAGCGTCAGTATGTATTTGCCCGAGACATCGTCCTTGACGACAAAGCCGCTTTCCGCCAGGCAGGTCATGGTGCGGAAGAGTTGGCTGGTGCTGTTCTCGCTCTTCTCTGAAATCTGGGAAAGCGAAAGCGGCTCGGAGGCTTCGGCAAGCAATTCCAGAACAGCCAAGCCTTTTTCCAAAGCCGGGACGCTGTAATTGGGAGCCGCTTTTTGCTCATTCATTGTTGATTGGGACTGATTGATTTCTGTCTGTCCGCATTTTGCTTTTCTTGCCGAGTCAATCGCTTTCCGCGCCTTCCTTGCGTTGGACCAGATACAAATGCTGGCAAGCGAGCACGATCTTGTCGTGCTGGTTGAAGACCTCGACCTGCTCAACCACATAACCGTGATCGGGACGCTTGGGATAATCGCGCTTTTCGCTGATGGTCGCCTTGACCGTGATGGTATCGCCGATGTAAACGGGCCGAATGAAACGGACGCGGTCGTAGCCGTAGGAGAAGGCGACAGGATTGATCTCGTTGGCTGTCATGCCGATGGCTACGCACAGGATCAAGGTGCCATGCGCCACGCGCTCCTTGAAGACCTGGGTCTTAACCCACTCGGCGTCCATATGGTGCGGGAAAAAATCCCCGGTTTGACCGGCATGCAGCACGATATCGGCTTCGGTGATCGTTCTGCCAAAGGTCTCGCGGCTTTCCCCGATCAGGTAGTCTTCGAAATACGTGGTCTTGATCATCAGCACGTCCTGTCTTTGTTATTATTTGATTAAGCGCCAGGCTCATACGCGCAGAAGGCTTGTTATTTTTGTGAACCCGACACTCTTGGGACCTTTTCGCCGGTTACGCGCCGAGCGGCTGGGGACGAAACCGCGCGCCGGTTGACAAGGAGCAACCCGCTCACTATATTTTGCATATAAAACTGACTTTTGCAAGCAAAACAGGCCGCCACTCTCAGTGGCGGCCGATACCGGAATTTGTGACCGACTGGAGGCGAAGCAATGACGGCGAAGACCCTGTTACGCGGCATCACCTGGAATCATTCACGCGGCTTTGTATCGGTGGTCGCCACCGCGCAGCGCTTCTGCGAGATGCGCCCGGAGGTGGAAATCGTCTGGGAGAAGCGCTCATTGCAGGAATTCGCCGACGCGCCGATTCAAGGCTTGGCTGAGGATTATGACTTGTTGGTGATCGATCATCCCTGGGCGGGTTACGCGGCTTACAGTCAAGTCTTGGTCCCGCTACAGGATATTATCCCGGCGGACTATATGGCGGATCAGGCGGCCAACTCGGTCGGGCATTCGCACCCCAGTTATATCTTCAACGGCAATCAGTGCGCCCTGGCGATTGACGCCGCCACGCCCGTGGCTTCCTATCGGCCCGATTTGCTCGCGCGATACGATCTGCAAAAGCCGGATACCTGGAGCGATCTGCTGGCGCTGGCGCGGCAGGGTCGGGTTATTATGCCGGGCATCGAAATCGATACGCTGATGAATTTCTACATGCTCTGCGCCACCCAGGGCGAAGCGCCTTTTGTCGACGATGAATGGGCGGTATCCGATGAAATGAGCTTAAGCGCCCTGGAACAATTGCGAGAGCTGGCCAGCCTGTGCCCGCGGGATATCTTCGCCTGGAATCCGATTGCCGTATACGAGGCGCTTTCGCGGCGCGAAGATTACGTATACTGTCCCTTCGCCTATGGTTACTCCAATTATTCGCGCCCCGGCTACTCGGACCATGTGCTGATATTTGACGACATGGTCGACATCGACGGCCAGGGGCGCTGCCAGAGTACGCTGGGGGGTACGGGACTTTCGATTTCCACGGGCTGCAAGTCGGTGGAGGTCGCGCGCGATTACGCCATGTTCAGCGCCAGCCCGGTCATCCAGAGAACAATCTTTTTCGAGAATGGCGGCCAGCCCGGGCATCGCGCCGCCTGGACCGACGACGAGGTTAATCGCCGCAGCAGCAACTACTTCCGCAATACCTTGCCCGCGCTGGACCGAGCCTACCTGCGGCCGAGATTCCCCGGTTACTTGCATTTTCAGGATCATGGCGGCGCGCCCATCCGCCAGTATTTGCTGGGGGGAGGCGATGGTCGGCAAGTGCTGGCTGAGTTGAAGCGGCTGTTTCAAGAAGCCAAGGCTTTGTACGCCTGAGTTCCGCAGTTTTAACAAACCGCGATTCGCGGTAGCCGAGCAGGTCTAATATTTTGCGCGAGCGCAGTAGCCCAAGTTCGCCGCCGCCGAGCGGCTTATTCATCGAGATGTTCGGTGAAGCGGCTTAGCGCGGTCGCCCACAATTGCTGAATGTCGTCGTCGGTATCTGTGCCGCCGGTATTGAGAATGGACACTTCTTTTTCCTCGATGACGCGGTAAGTCTTGTCCGCGACTGATTTGCAACGCGTAGCAATCGCCTGGAAGATGCCGTATCCGATCAGGACGTGTCCCAGGTCGTTGAGGTGGCAGGCATCGACGTGCAGCAACCAGTCGGCGCCTCCCATGATTTGCTCGGCATCGGCGAAGATTGCGCCATGCTTTTCCGCAAGCTTCCGAATCGCCACGTTGTAGGCTCGGGATGTTTCATAGTTCCAGCGGGTCCAGGTGGGGTAGACTTCCGGGTCGTTGGCGCCCACCCCGTAAGTTTGATGATAGACGCCGAGCAAGACAAGCAGCGCGCCGGTTTGCTTTTGAATGTCGGTGACGATGGTTTCCAGGTCTTCGAGGTATTCCCCCAAAGGCATGCCCGAGCGCATGTCGTTGACCCCTTCGGCAATCAGCACCAGGTCCGGCTTCAAGTCGATGCAGTGTTGTCGATAGCGCTCAAGCAAACTCGGCTTGGCCGATTCCCCGTAACCCGGGCAACGCGGCGAAATCACGCCGGCTGGCAAGCCACGATTGAATACGGTCAGGCGCTCGTCCTGGAATTTGCGCAACAAGTTTGCCGTCACCTGGTTCCACTCGTTCTCGGGCTCGGCCGCGCACATGCCGTAGGAAATGCTGTCACCCAAAACTACCATTCTGCGGAAAGGACCATGGTTCATGAGCTTAATCCCGTCACTTCTTCAAGTTGTCATCAAATTCAATCGTGAATCGATCCAATGCCTCGTTCCAGAGCGCGCGAATCTCCTCGTCAGTGTCGGTACCGCCGGTATTGAGGATTGACACCGCCTCTTCTTCCATGATTCGCAATGTCTTGTCGGCGATCCCGGCGCAATGGGTGGCGATGACCTGAAAGACGGCGTTGCCCATCAGCGCCTGCCCCAGATCGTTGAGATGGCAGCAATCGGAGTGCAAGACCCAATCCGCGCCGGCGAAGACCGCGCGCGTATCGACAAACAAGGCGCCAAGCTCCGCCGCGAGCAAGCCGATCGCGTGGTTGTAGGCGTGGGCTTCCAGGTCATTCCATTTCGCCCAGGTTGGGTAAAGCGCCGGGTCATTTACGCCCCGCCCGTGAACTTGATGGTAGACGCCGGGCATGACGACCAGGGCGGCGGTCTGCGCCTGTATGTCGGAAACAATCGCGCCAAGATCAGCTATGTATTCTTGCAGCGGCATGCCCGCGCGCATATCGTTCAAGCTTTGCGCTACAATGACCAGATCCGGATCCAGGTCGATACAGTGTCGCTGGTAGCGCTCCATCAGACTGGGCTTGGCCGAATCGGCATAGCCCGGGCAACGCGGAGAAATAACTTCCGCTGGCAAACCGCGATTGAAGACTTCCAGTGGCGCGTCCTGGAAGCGCCGCAGCCAGTGGGCGAGCACTTGATTCCATTCGTTGCGCGGCTCGCGCGCGCACATGCCATAGGAATTGCTGTCGCCCAGAACGACCATACGGCGAAAGGGACCGCTATTTGGCATGACCTATTCTCCCTCCGCTAACGATCAGAAGTAGGTGCAAGTTAGTCGTGCGAAAAAATGCGTGTGCTGTAGGGACGGCAGACCCGCAGTGTCTACGCGCGGCGCTGTGCCGCCCGTTCCTTCACTAACTGTTTTCGGGCGTTTCAGCGAAACGCCCCTACACCTCGTCGCTTTTTCGGATTCTCATGACTTACTTGCACTTACTGAGATTCCGCAATTGCCAGAGGATAGCCGAAACCGGGTCCGGCTATCCCCGGGGAGGCGCGGGCTTTCTACCACTCGCCTTCGAAATCTTCCACGTTTTCTTTCGTCACGATCGGACGCGGCAGGAAGATATCGCTGGGGATCTCGGCGCCTTCGAGGTGAGCGACCAGCGCTTTCGAGCAAATGTAGGCGGCTGCCCGCGGCGAATCGAAGACACTGCCATAGAGTTCGCCGTTGGCAATCGATTCCAGACCTTCAACACTGCCGCCAATGCCAATGACCCGCACGTCATCTAGCATATCGGCATCACGCAAGGCGGAAACGACGCCCATCGCCATATTGTCGTCATGCGCGTAGATCAAGTCGATATCCGGATAGGCTTGGATGAAATTCTCGGTGACAGCCAGAGAATCTTCACGCGTCCAGTTGCCCGGCTGCGAAGCTACGATCTCGATATCGGGATTCTCTTCCAGCGCCTCGACAAATCCCTCGGAGCGTTCGATCGACGCCTGGAAACCGGCGGCGCCTTCAACAATGGCGACTTGTCCGCCATCGGGCAGCAGCTCCAGGACGAATTGCGCTACGTCGCGCCCGGTTTGGACTTCGTCAACGCCGATCAAGCTGACGCTGCCTTCATAATTGGCGCGGGGCGGACCGCCAAGATCATTCCAACAGGTCAGAACGGCGATATCGGCGGCGACCGCAGCTTCCAGCTGGGGAATGACAGCTTCGGCGTCCAGGGCGACCAGCACGATACCATCCGGTTCCAGGGCGATGATGTCTTCCAGTTGTGTGATCTGCTTCTGAACATCGAATTGGGCATCGGTCAGGATCTGCTCGAATCCCATATCTTCCGCCGCTTGATCCGAACCTTCTACCATGGCGACGACAAAGGGGAAGTTGTTGCCGATCTGCGATACGCCTATCAGATAGGCGTCGGTGGTCTCGTAGGGCGACATGATGGGCATGCCATTATCACCCAGTTCAAAGAGGAAGGACAGATCAACCTCTTCCATCATTTCCGCGTCTTCATCGTCATCCGCAAAAGCCGCGCCCGGCAGTATGAGCAGAGGCACAAACAGCAATATCGCGCAGGCCAGTATGAATCTACGTATCTTCATGATTTGTCTCCTACAATCTAATCATTCGAACAGAAAGTCGCTCGCGCATGAAATCTTCTGATGTGACCTCCTTTCTCTCCTGTTTATGTAAACCACGTTGCTCATGCGACGCGAAGGCTTACAATTTGCATGAGCGCGACATTCCTGGGACCTTTTCGCCGATTACGCGCCGAGCGGCTATTGTCGACGGCGCTGATAGGTATATAGCGCGACGGCGCCGATCATGATAAAACCCTGGATCAACTCCTGATAATTCGCGCCGATATTCAAGAGATTGAAGCCATTGCCCAGCACTTGCAGCAGAAGGACGGCGACCACCGTTTTCCAAACGCTGCCTTCTCCGCCGAAAATGCTGGTGCCGCCCAGCACCGCCGCCGTGATCGCGATGAACTCCGTGCCCACGCCGCCCAAAGGCGAAGCCGAATAGATGCGGCCCAGCAAGATGATGCCGCCAATCGTGGCGCAGATGGAACTGAGAACGAAGGCGCTGATGATGATCTCGTCGACGCGCAAGCCGGCCAGCTTGCTGGCTTCTCTATTTCCGCCGATGGCCAGCAGATAGCGCCCGTAGCGCGTATAGTTCAAGACGAATTCGCCCAGGATGCCCAAGCCCAGGAAGGCGATGACCGGGAAGGGAATCGACAAGATTTCGCCACTGCCGAACCAACGCAATTCCGGCGTCGCGCCGCGCAGAATGCGTCCGTCGGTCAAGACCAGCAGCAAGCCCTTGATGATGGACAGGGTGCCCAAGGTTGTCACCAGAGAGTTGACGCCGATCTTGGTGATGATAGCGCCGGTGATCAAACCGATGACGACGGCGATGCAAAGCGAAGAGAACAAGGCGGGAATAAAGCCTATGACCGGGATCAGCAAGAGGATGACCACCCCGGTGAAGCCTGCTTGCGCGCCCACTGCCAGATCGAATTGCGCGGTCGACAGCAGAAAGGTCATGCCGATTGCCAGTACGCCGACAACGGATGCCTGACGGATGATGTTGATGATATTTCGCGGACGCAAGAAGGCGTCGGAAGATAATGCCAGGACGACGCACAGGATAAGGAATACATAGACGATGGCCATGTTTTGCAGCGAGAGTGATTTCATCAGAGCCGAAAGGCGGTTTTGTCCTTCTTGTTGTCGCTTCATTGCCATAACCGCTCCCGATTAGAGCATTGTCGCCGCGGCCACCAGGCGCGCCTCGCTGATGTCGTCGCGTTCCAGCGCGGCGGTAATCGCTCCGTTGCGCAGGACTATGCCGCGATCGGCGACGCCGGCGATCTCCTTGAATTCCGACGAGATGAACAAGATGGCTTTGCCTTGATCGGTCAACTGTCGCATTAGGAGAAAGATCTCTTCTTTGGCGCGCACATCAATACCCTGCGTCGGTTCATCGAGGATCAAGATACGCGCGTCGGTATGCAGCATGCGCGCCAATACCACTTTCTGTTGATTGCCGCCGCTGAGGTTGCGCACTCGCTGCCGAGCCGAGGGCGTGACAATGCGCAATTGCTCGATGAAATCGGCGGCGATCCGGCGTTCGCGCTTGAACTGAATCACCTGCCTCGGCGAGATTTTTTCGATGGATGACAGACTTATGTTTTTCGCCAGTTCGAAATCCAGCAGCAAGCCGCTTCCCTTGCGGTCGCTAGGCAGCAGACAGATGCCGCGCTTGATCGCTTCGTAAGGCGACGAGAAGCGCGTCGGCTCGCCATCGAGCATGACCGCGCCACTGTCGTAGGCGAGGTTGCCAATGATGAGATTGCCGATGTCGCTGCAGCCGCTGCCGACCAGGCCGGTCAAGCCCAGGATCTCTCCCTGATGGAGTGTCATCGAGAAGTCGCGAATGCGGGCGCCGACGCTGACCCCTCGCAACTGGAGAATGGGTTTGCCGTTGGCTGTACCGGTCTTTTCGGGGAACATGTCTCTTGGCGAATGCCCAATCATCATCGCCACTACTTCTTGCGGACTGGTCTTGTCAATCTCGAGGGTGTCGACGCGGCGACCGTCCTTCAAAATGGTCACCCTGTTGGCGATCTCGAAGATCTCGTCAATAAAATGGGTGATGAAAATGAAGGACTTGCCCGCAGCCTGCAATTGACGCACCGTTTGGAAGAGCGCCTCTTTGGCGTTCTGGTCCAGGGTCGCTGTTGGCTCGTCCATGACGATGACTTGGGCATCACGGTCAAGCACCTTCAAAATCTCGACCAACTGGCGCTCGGCAACGCTCAAATCGCGGATACGACGCTCGGGCGCGAGGTAGATGCCGAAGCTGTCACAAAGTTGTTCGTAACGCGCCAAATGGATCGCGCGGTCAATCCTGCCCAGGCGAGTCGTCTTTTCCCGTCCCAAATAGATATTGGCAAGCACGGTGAGCGCGGGTACCAAGGGCAGGTCTTGATAGACGATGCCGATGCCTTGTCGAATGGCATCGGCGGGCATGCTGATATCAGCCGGCTTTCCGTTTAAGAAAATGGATCCAGCGTCGCGCTGATAGGCGCCGGAGAGGATCTTCATCAAGGTGGATTTGCCCGCGCCATTCTCGCCGACGACGGCATGGACTTCGCCGTGAGCGATATCCAGATCGACGTTGTCAAGCGCAACGACGCCGGGAAAGGTCTTGGTAATTCCTCGCATTTCGAGGATGGATCGCGGCATATTATCAGCCAAGCATTTTTTTCAAGACAAAGAATCTTAAGTACGCATGAGCCGGCAGATCACGCTTGCCCCAACTCACGCTCGCGCGATGCCCATGTGGCCAAGCGGCCAAATTTCAATTTTTGTTGAGCTTGCAGTATAACAGGAATAGCCCACACAAGCAACTTGCCTCGCCCTTGGTACAGGGCAATCGCTTCAAAATCATAGTCCATCAATATATCAGCAATTCAAACCCAAATATAACCACAGAGGCACAGAGGGCACAGAGAAAAGCCATTCAAAATGAAAATTGCGCGCTTTTTTCTACAAATGGTCTTCAGTGACAAGTCACTATCCCCTTTGTTACGCAGATTCAGAGGAGTTTTATCTTGTAATAAAACTTAAACTTTGGGTTCTTCGTGTCTTTGTGGTGAAAAAAATTTGAAGCGATTGCCCTGCCTTGGTAGCGAATCCTTTTCGGTTGAAACAAAGAACAACAACTACCTGACAGCGGGTAGGGGCGATCGAAGGTCAGTGTCTACGCGACCCGATGGATCGCCCGACGAGTAGAAACTGAATGTGCATCGGGCGACTGACGGTCTGTGTCTACGCGACCCACCGAGTCGCCCCTACCAACGTCGTTCGTATTTTGGGTTAAGGATCTCATATCGAGGACTGTCTAAAAATATTTCAACCGAAAAGGATACACTACCGCGCCCTTCGCAAAACTGCGCGCTGGATGCGGCTAAACGCCGATGTCCTCGTTCCAAAGCGCGGGATTGTCGCGAATGAAATCTTGCATCAGTCGGTAGCATTCTTCGTCATCAAGCCGAATCAAATGCACGCCGCGAGCGGTCAGGTAATCCTCGGGACCCTGAAAACTGCGGTTTTCGCCGATGACGATCGTCGGGATCTTGTAAAGCAAGATAGCGCCGCTGCACATATCGCAGGGCGACAAGGTGGTAACCAGGGTCGCCCGTTGATAATCACGCGCGCCGAGGCGCCCGGCGTTTTCCAGGCAATCCATTTCCGCATGAAGCACGGGGCTGCCGCTTTGCACCCGCCGGTTGTGGCCGCGGCCGACAATCGCGCCGTCGAGCGCCAGGACCGAGCCGATTGGGATGCCGCCTTCCGCCAGACCCCGCTTTGCCTCGTCTATCGCCGCGCGCATCAATCTATCCATTTGATCCATTTTCGCCTCCTGCCTATGCGCCGACTGGCTAGCGCCCGGTCAATGCCGAGACATAAAGCTCGACCAAAGCGTCAAAATCCATGTCGTAGGCGACCTTGATCGGCTCGAGATTGCTGTCGATCGGCAAGGCGTCTTCCCCGGAGACGTAGCCCCCCTTGACGTAACCGTGAGACGTCCCATAGTCCATCCCCCGTTGAATGCTGACTTCGACGCACATTGACGCGAATGCAAAGATTTCCGGACGAATGACATAGGCGAGGCAGGCGTGATCGAAGACGCCGTAGAAAAGAACAGGCTCGCGGCGGTCGAGCTCGGGATCATCAAAACGCGGACCGATATATCGTCTGAACAGGTCTGCGACTTCCGGGTGATCGCCCTCGGGATCGACAATACGGTCGTACAGGGATCTGGCGAAATAGGATCGCCGACAGACATTGAGCGGCATCAAGGTTATATTAGCCCCGGAATGAAGCACGATGCGCGCCGCTTCGGGATCAACCCAAAAGTTGAATTCCGCCGCGGGCGTAATATTGCCTTGCCCCCGCGGCAAGCGCCCGATAGCGCCGCCCATGATCACGATTTCCTTGACCTGACGCGCCATTTCGGGGTTCATCCGCAGCGCTACCGCCACATTGGTCAATGGGCCGACGGCGACGATGGTTACTTCGCCGGGCTGGGACTGGACGGTTTCAGCCAGGAAGACCGCGGCGTGCCGCGGGTCGGGCTGCAACTGTGGCAGGCCGGGCGGGATATTCTTCACGTCTTCCAGCGTGGCCCATTTCCCCCAAACCTTGTCGGCGTATGGGCTGCGCTCGTGAAGCAGCGGACGGTCGAAGCCGCGGCAAACAGGAACGTCCTCACGCCCCAGTATCTCCAGCAAGCGCAAGGCGCAAGCCATTTCGTAGTTGAGATCGAAATTGCCCATGACGGGCGTGATGCCCAGCACTTCGATATCGGGGGATTTCAAGGCGAAGATGGCGGCCATGCAATCGTCATTCATCCAGCCGATATCGGTATCGAAAATGATCTTAGTTGACATGTCGCGCCCTCGCGCTCTTTATGAATGTACTGATTTCCGCCAATTTTGGCAGCGAAGGTTGCGCGCCCGACCGCGTCACAGTCAGCGCGCCGCTGGCACAGGCGAATTGCAGCGCGCCGCCAAGGTCGTCGCCCTCTAACAAGGCGTAGGCCAGGGCGGCGCAAAAGGAGTCTCCGGCAGCGGTGACATCGACCGCCCGCACAGAAAAGGCAGCGTAGTGACGAGCGCTGGATCCGTCGGCGGCGATCGCGCCCTGGTCGCCGAGGGTGATCGCGACGGCGCCACAGCCTCTCGCCAGCAAGGCTTCGGCAGCCCTTTGCGCCTGGTCCGCGCCATCGACAGAACGGCCAACATAGAAGGCGGCTTCAGTCTGGTTGAGTATGAGCAAGTCGACGTGAGTGAAGAGATCGGCGGGCAATTTCGTCGCCGGCGCGGTATTAAGCACTGTCATCAGGCCGGCATCCTTCGCCTGGCGTAAACAAGCCTCAACGATCGGCACGGGCGTTTCCAACTGGCAGAGCAGGCATGCCGCGCCCCCTAACAGTTCAGCCAGCGCTTCAAGATCTCCTTTAGCCCAGTTCATGTTGGCTTCGGGCACGACGATAATATAGTTGTCGCCGTCGTCATCCACGAAGACCCAGCCTTTGCCGGTTCCAAGTTCGGGATCACGTATGAGAGCGTCGGTTATTACGCCGTCCTCTTCCAGACTGGCGACAAGCTGATCGCCGTAGATATCGTTGCCGACGCGGCCAAATATGTAGGTTTGGACCCCGAGCCGAGCCAGTTGCACAGCTTGGTTGGCGCCCTTGCCGCCGGGGAATGTGCTAAAGCTCTTTCCGAAGACCGATTCGCCTTTGCCAGGCATGCGGCTGCCGCGGATCACGAGGTCGAAGTTGAGCCCGCCCAGCACGATTGCGTGACCGTCCATGTCGCTTTTTACTCCGTCAATGGCTCATCGCCGCCGGAAAAGCGCGGAAAACAGTCGGCCAGCGAGTCGAGCTCAAATGATCGCAAGGGCAGTTCGATCTTGGTCCGGCGGCGCTGCGATTCGTAAGCGGCCAGCACAACCTCGATCGACCGACGCCCGGCGGGGCCATCGAGCGGCGAGGGCCGACCAGCCACCAGATGATCGACCACGTGCTTGATCGCCCCGTGCGAACAATCCATCAAACCCGGATAGACCGGATCAATCTCGGCAGCCTGTCGCAGCGCAATGCGCCGCGTGAGGCCTGCTTTTTTGAGCCAGACGCCGTTCCGCTCGGGCAAATATGGGTTCAGGCAGAATTCCAGTTTGCCCAGCTTCCCCTGCAATTGCGCCCGCATTTCCTCCGGCTGCCGGTCGGTGTAAGCTGTGTAAACTTCGCCGATGGCTCCACTTTCCAGGCGCAGATTGACCAGGGCGAAATCCTCGACCTCGCGCCCGCCGTGGATGATCGCCATTTCACCGGAAACTGTCTTGACGGGCCCCAACCAGCGAAGCGCGAGATCAATCGCATGTACGCCTTGCGACTTGAGAACGCCACCGCCTTGTTCGATGCGATGCCGCCAACTCAGGTTGCTGCGGAATTGCGTGTAACTGAAACGCGCGGCGTAAACGGGACCGATCGAAGCGAACTGTTCGTCCACAGCATGAACCACAGGGTGAAAGCGCATGTTGTAATAAGCCAACAACGTACGCTCGCAGCGCTCGGCGGCATTGATCATTTGGTCGCACTCATCGAGCGTATTGGCGAAGGGCTTTTCACAGAGCGCGTGCTTGCCATTTTCCAGCGCGAAGATGGCTTGTTGGGCGCGTACGGACTCCGGGCCGCACAAGGACACCAGGTCCACCCCGGCATAGCTGGCGGCGGCTTGCCAGCTTGGAAGGAAGGCAGCGTTATACGCTGCGGCGGCTTGACGCCCTTTTTCAGGCAGGGGATCGAAAAGGGCGACGATCTCGCATTTGGCCTGCCTGGCGAACCAGTGAAGTTGCGCCTGACCCGCCTTGCCACAGCCGATGACCGCCACGCCTAGTTTTCCCGTCAATTGTCAGCCTCCAATAAGTCAGTTGCGGCGAATCGCCTTTGGCAGCGCAGTCATGCGCTGTCCCGCCAATCCGGCATTATCGCGACCTTCAAGCCTCGCCCAGCGCGCGCGCAATCCAAAGCGTCTTCAAATTGTTCCAGCGGGAAGCGCTCGGTAACGAGCGCGCCCGCGTCGATGGCGCCTGACGCGATCATGCGGAGCGCGACTTGGAATTGCGACCGGGTGGAAGCGCTGGCTCCGCTGATGCGAATCTGGCGGTAGTGAATCTCGTTGATGTCCAGCCTGGCCCTGGCGCCGGCGGAGAACCCGGCAAATAGATTGATCGCGCCGTTTTTTCGCGCCAGGCGCAGCAGATCGTTCACCAGGTCCGCGATGCCGACTGCCAGGATTATCTTGTCCGCTCCGATACCCGATGTTTCGTCCATGACGCGCTCGTAGAGATCGGCATTGTCGGGATCATGTACGGAATCGGCGCCATTTGCTGCCGCCATGCGCCGCCTTTCCGCGAGCGTCTCCGATACAATGACGCGGGTTTGCGGCACTGCCTTGGCCAATTGCAGGTGCATGGCGCCAATGGGACCGGCGCCGATGATCAGGACTGTTTCGCCCGGTTTGATCCCGCCCATGTTGTCCTGCCCATTGATGCAACAAGACAGCGGTTCGCTCAGCGCCGCCGCTTCGCAAGACAAATCCGTCGGCAGGCGGAAGACATTGCCGGCGCTGACGGCGGGGGCTGGCACGCGAAGGAACTCGGCGAATCCCCCGTCGTACTCGTATCCCAGCGCTTTTCGCCCCGCGCAAAGATTCTCGAGATCGCGTCCGCAGTAATAGCATTCCCCGCAAGCGATGACCGGCGCGACAGCGACGCGCTCACCGACCTGCCAATCCCTGCCTTGGGCGCCAACAGCGGCAATCTCGCCGGCGATCTCGTGTCCCAAAATGCAGGGACTTCGTACCCCTCTTGTCTTTTTTCCGGCAACTATTTTCAGATCCGTGCCACAGATAGTCGCCGCCCGGACGCGCAGCAATAAATCGCCGGCGCCGACTTGGGGCAGTGGCGTTTCGCGCAGATTGATCCTGTCGATCCCTTCAAAAACAGCTGCGAGCATCACCTGTCTCCAGCGGCGCCGGACCGAGCGATCGCGCTAGTCCTCCCGTTCAATATAGTCTAGTGACTGCGAGCGCGCAACCAGGCGACAGTCGGGCGCGGGGCAATCGCTTCAAAATGGTGTTACTACAAGGACATATAATCAAACTGAAAATTAACCACAGAGGCACAGAGAGCACAGAGAATAAGATTTTATTGATAATACAGACTTATTTGTTATTGCAAATCAGAACTGGTGATAGGTCAAATGTTGTGCTCGTAATTTTTTGGAGCAGAATTAGCGGAGCTTTGCCAGGTAAAAAGCTTGAACTCAGTGTTCTTCGTGTCTTTGTGGTGAAAAAACAATTTGAAGCGATTGCTCTGTAGTCGGGCGAAGGCGCCGAGCGGCTCATTCGCGGCGGTTTTCGCCTTGGCTACCCAGTCGAGTTAGAGAGCGACGATTCTCACGCCGGCGAGCGCCTCGCCCAAGCGCCGGCGCCATTCGCTTTCGAGGTCCGCGGGTATTTCGGCGCAGCCGACGTATTCCAGGGTGAAAGAGGCGGCCGCCGCGCCATAGCAGCCGGCAGTCGCCAGGTCTCGCTCCCGGCGCCAGCCGACGACGAATCCGCCGCAATAGGTATTCCCGGCGCCGGTTTGGTCGACTACGTCGCCGACCTCGACCGCTGGAATGGCATAGGCTTTGTCCTCCCCTTGGCGCGCCACCAGCGAGCCAAGCTCGCCCATGCGCAAGGCGACCATATTGCAGCCATCCGCCAGCATGCGCCGCATAATCTCGGCTTCGTCTTCGACGCCGTACATGGTCTGCGCTTCGTGCAGATTGGGGGAAATGATGTCGGCGTGGGGAATGCCGCGCAGGAATGCGCCGCGGTCGGCGCTGAGCATGAATATCCGCACGGGTTCCCAAAGCAATACAGCCTGTGGAAAGCGCCGCCGCCAAGCCGCCACGTGGGACGCTCCCCGCAGCAGCGTCATGCCGGCCGCGCCGGAGAAAGGCACTTGCGGGCTGTCCGCGTCCGGTCCGTACATGAATGGCTCGACGACATCGACGCGGAAGATCTCGTTGCGAACGCCGTTCCATTCGAAGATCTGCCAGCCGCGCACTTGCGGATGACGGGTCCAAGCCAGACCGGATGTATCGAAATCTTTTTCCAGCCGCGCGCGGATATCCGCCGGCAGGTCCTGGCCCACCAGACCGACCAGGGCGGGCCGCTCTCCCGCCAGCGCCATGCCATAAGCCGCGTGCGTGCCGCCGCCGCCTAGCACGCCCATGCTGGTGCGCCCATCGGGATAGACGATGTCGTCGATGATGATGCTGCCGACGGCGATGAATTGTTCATGGAAACCGCCGCGCTCATCCGACAAGCGAGCTTGATGTTCTGCGTGAGCGGGGCGGACCTTTTCGCTGCCGCCGAGCGGCTTTGGCGCGGACATGGCTTATCGCTTGAGTTCGGTGATCATGTGGCTGGAGCGAATTTGGCTGGCGCCGTCAGCCCAGTCCGGGCGGCGTCCGCCCTCGAAATTGCGGAAATAGGGCGCGCCCAGCGCAGCCGCGCGAGCCGCGGAAAAGAGCTCGCCCGGGATGCTGTAAACGACCGAGGCGTAGCGCTCCGGGATCCGCCGCGGGATTGGCAGCAGCGTATCGACATATTGCCGAATCTCGCTTGCGTCCTCGGTTGATACCAGGGCAATTGGACGCGAAATGCTCTGGGCCGCCCGCGCCACTTCCGCCATACGGTCGGCGTCGAATTGATCCGCGCAGAGCAAAATCAGCGGCGTATCGGCCTCGGCCGCGAAATACTGCAAATGCGACCATTCCTCGGTCTCTTGCGCCAGGGCGGCGTCTCCGCTCGCTTCCAGGACTTTGGCCGCGCTGAACATGGCGACGCCGTAGAGGGGTCCCGCGCCGACAAATTCGAAGAGCCTGGCCTCGCGCCAGCGCTCAACCAGGTCGTCGACGATCGGCTCGCAGACCTGGATGGTCTCCTCGACCGCGTCGGCCAATTCGGCGATGGCGGCTCGTTCGGCGTCGGCTGCGGCGGTGGTGAGCGCCCCGCGCACCTCGGCGATGCGCAGCGCCGCCAGCAGCAGGGCGATCTGCGAAGCCAGGTAGGAGCGGATGCCGGGCACCACCATGCCCGCCAGTTCATCGGGCAGGGGAGGCACGGCGGTTTCAAACACGGTATCTGCCACCGCGCCCAAGGGTCCGCCCGGGTTGCCGGTCAAAGCCACGGCGGTCGCGCCGGCTTTGCGCGCCAAATCCATCGCTTCAATGGTGCGGCTGACTTCGCCCGAGACCGAGACGCAGATGACTAAGTTGGTCTTGGGACCGGTATCGGGCAGGAAGCCGGCGGTATAACGACTGAAGGGCAAAGAACTGAGAGCTTGCGTCGGCAGGCCCGTCAACTGATGGAAAGCCAGTTCGGCGCCCACGGGCGCGTGATGGCTGTCGCCGCAGCCGACCAGATAGATGCGCTTGACCGAGGTACAGGTCTCGAAGTCGAAGGCGCGGCGCGCCGAGGCGTCGAAGGGTTGGACGATAGCGCGGATGAGCTCGGGCAGCGTGTCGATTTGCTGGTGCATGGGGGAGCGTTGGGTCATGTGGGTTTTCCTTCCATAATCCTATGAACAGTGGGCATGTAGGGGCGAGCCATTGGCTCGCCCGCTGCGTCTACATGGCATTGGGTCGCCCGACTTTAACCGATGTACAAGTCATCATCCACCCAGCGGGCTGGATTTTCGACAATATATTGGCGGATCTTTTCCAGTGATGCCGTGCTACGGATGATGTGGTCATAGTAATTCCGCTGCCATATGGGACGTGTCGGTGGCGACCGTAAGAATTGACTGTGTTTCGTCACGATGGATTTATATTGTCCAAGAATCACGCCGAGCGAGCCAGCCGCTAAATCGTGAGCCGCGGCGGGCGCGTTGGCTAGCGCGGCGTCTGTAGAAAAATGCAAGATGCCATGAATATGATTTGGCATGACAATGTAGGCGTCAATAGCAATCCCGCTGCGGACACGCTCAATCTGTTTCCAGCAGTTGTCTGCGATTTGCCCGAGTTCATTAAGTTGGACGCACCCTTCCCGAACCATACCGAATAGCGGCCGCTTTTCCACAGTGCAAATGGTAACAAAATAGGCGCCCGAACTGCGATAATCGTAACCTTGCAGACGTAAGGAGCGGCGATTGGGAAGTGAATGGCGCAGGTTTTGCATTGTAAAACGGCGTTTTAGGTCTTGTGGGCGAGTCATTGCGGCGCGTAAACACAGCGGGTCGGTCGCCGCTATATTTTTTGCGCTTCGGCGGGCGACCCAATGGGTCGCCCCTACAGTTTTCCACATAAATGATTCCTGTACTGGTCAGGGCGCGTAGGGCTAGGCGGTTTGACCTGCCCGCCATTCCGCCATCGTCTTATTCCCCTTGCTGCGATTGCAATGCGAGCATAGCAGTTGCAGATTATCGGCGTGATCCGTCCCGCCGCGCGACTTGGGCAAGACGTGATCGACTTCCATGACCTTGAAAGGAAAATGCGTGTCGCAGCCGGCGCAGAGGCCTTCCTGCTCGCCGTAGAGCCGATGGCGATGGGTGCGGTAGTTGGGCAGTTCGCCGAGATCGGTGCGTTTTGGCAGCCTGTCGACGACATTGGCGCCGCCCCACAATGCGCCCCGGTCTTCGCTGATGCGCTCGTTGACAAGTTTGACGGCGAGGGGCGAGAGGTCAATGCCAGCCCATCCCCGCTCCATGCGGTCGGCTGCCACTAGCGTTGTCGCGCAGCCGCAGAAGGGATCGAAGACGATGTCGCCTTCGTTGCTTGATGCTTCAATGATTCGCTCAAGCAGGGCGATTGGTTTCTGCGTCGGGTAGCCGGTGCGTTCACGCGAGCGTGAGCCAACAGGTCGAATATCTGCGATAAGTTCCTGGATAGGAACGCCCTTCGACAATTCCAAATAGCGCTTCAGCGCGGGAGCACTCCCTTTCCTTGGCCAATAAACAAGACCAGCCTCATCGAGCAAATCTAGCCGCTCCTGCGTAGAAAGTGGTGTCAAATCTCTGTCGGGATAAGCAACCGAAAGGATTTTCATTGGAACAGCCCAATGCCGCCCTTTCTCGCTAGGATCTACTCCGCGCCAAGCCTTTCCTGAATCTCCATGTCTTATGCCAGCTCCAGTTAAATCGCCAACACGGAATCGTCCAATTTTGTCTTCGTAACGGTAAAACTTGTCGATGTATTCTGGATCATATGGTTGGCTGATTTTGTTCCAAGTGAATTTATCGCTCTTGGTATAGAACAGGATCGAATCCAAGTTCGGTCCCCAGCGCTTGGCGGAATTGTGTACGCTTGTCCGTTTCCAAATGATATGGTTGCGAAAGTTCTGCCTGCCGAAAATGCCATCGGTCAGGAGCTTCAAATAATGGCTCGCCGTCGAATCGCAGTGCAGGTAGATGCTGCCGGTCGGCTTGAGAATGCGCTCCATCTCAATAAGGCGCACCGCCATCATAATCAGATAGCTCATCATGCTCTTGCCGGAGGCGTTTCGCGCCGCCTCGATGACGCTGTAGGCTGCTGGGTTGCGGTCAGCCAATTCGCCGTGCTCGTGCACGTCAATGTCGGAAAGCGTCCAGGTATCTTTGAAAGCCGCGCCGGCCGCGATTGAGCCGATAGGCGCGGCGTAATCTTGATTGGAATTGAAGGGCGGGTCGAGGTAAATCAGGTCGATGCACGCCGAGTTGATCCCGCGCATGACGTGCAGGTTGTCGCCCACCCAGACTGTGCGATTGCTGAAATTTGCTTGCGCCATGTTGCCTTCCTGCGCATGTGTCTGATGGCAAGAATGTAAACTTTGCCGGCGCGACTGTACAGGGTTGAGCAGTACAGGGGCACACAGAGAGAGACAGGAAGCGGGCGACTCAAGAGTCGCCCCTACTGCGTCGCAAGTATTTTAGCCAGGTACGCGCTAAGCCACTTCACAGCCGCAAGCAAATCCTCCAGCGCGACCGTCTCCTCAGTCGTATGCGCGTTTTCCAGCACGACGCCGATCAAACCCAGGCAGCGCGCGTTCAAACTGAGCAGCATATCGTCGCTGCGCGAGACGTAGCTGTAATTGAGCTTGACCGTGCCCGGACGCACCCGATTGACTTCCTCCGCCAGGTCCGTCGCCAGCGCCTGAAAATCCAGCGGGACGACCGAGCCGCGTCCATAACCGGAAACGAAAGCGTGGGAGGCGCCGATTCCGGGCACGTGACCGGTCGACTCATCGACGTTGTGGGCGTCGATATTGATGAAACCGAGGCGCGGCGGCAGGGCATGAGCCAGTCGCGACGCGCCCTGCCCGAAGAGACCGTCGGGCGGTCCTTCTTCCTGGTCGGTGAAAGCGAATACGACCTTGCGACCCTGCGAAACGAGGTCATCCGATAGTGCGCTCAGCGCCCGCGCCGAGAGCAGTCCCAAAAGGACACCCGCCCCGTTATCCAATCCCGTACCGATGACGCGCCCGTCGACCAAGCGAGGTTCCGCAGCCATCAAGACCGTGTCGCCCCATGCCAGCGAGCCCTTCTTGACATCGAAGCGGATCTGCCGCTCGCCACCGACCTCGCCGAATTGCAATTCTCCTTCGGCGGCGGTTTCTATGCGCCCGGCCAGGTAACGGAGGGCGATGGCGCGGCAGCGATACTGCGGATGCGGGACCCGTATCGCGCAGAGCGGATACAGCGTCGCGTCAGTCAGATTCAAAACGCGGAAGGAAGGACGGTCCATGTGCGCCGTGATGAGCAAATCGGTCCCCGCCGTCTCCGCGCCGATCTCGATGGCCAGGTTGCCCGTCGCACGGATGCGCGGGTCGGCTGAAAGCGACAAACCCAATTCGCCGGCGATATCGCCGATGATTTCACCGACCGCGCCGGGCAGGGGAGCGCCGCTGTTGGGCGCGGGCGCCGCCAGGAGGCGCCTCAAATAGCCGTAAATCGCGTCGGCGGAATAGACGGGATCTTTGCTTATCCGAGTTATCAGGTTTTCGAGGGTCATGGGAGCGCCATTCACGATTGCGAGAGCGCCTTGACGAACATCGCGTGAACGCCGTCGGTATTCAGCGCCTGAACAACGTGGACATTGGGCGCGTTTCCGCTCATGTGGTTGTAATCAATGACCGTTTGTCCGCGCGTATGCTGACCGTTCAACTCGACGGTGACCCAATGCTTGCTGCTCTTTTGGATCAAATCCGGCTGTAGCGTGATCGCCATCGCCAATGGATCCGGCAGCAAGTAGGCGGGCCGGCTGTAAGTATGCTGCAGGCGCTGGGCTGTTTTGCCGGAGATCTGGTCGAAGAAGCGCCCGTTGACCGTGTCGATAGCGCATAGCTGATTGAACTTGTCCCAGGCGAAGCCATGCGCCAGCGTCGTCTCCCAGCTGAGCATGGTGGCGTCGTCGAAGGCAGCCAGCGTGATGTAAGCCGCTTCGGGATCGGTGTAGATATTGTATTCGGCGGTCAGGTTGGGCGTATTGCCATGAGCCGCGATCGTGCCGCCCATGAAGACAAATTGCTTGATGCGCGCGGGAAACTCTGGATCGAGGCGGATAGCGGCGGCCAGGTTGGTCAGCGGACCGAGCGCGATCAAGGTCAGTTCGCCCGCGTATTGGCGCGACAGCCGCAATAGCGCCGGCACTGCGTGCTCGTCCTCGATCGCGCGCGTCAACGTCGGGCGGTCGCGGAAGTCGCCCAAGCCGTCGCCGCCGTGGAACTCGGCCGCGTCTTCCCAGGGCTGGATCAAGGGACGGTCGATGCCGGCGTATACCGGTACGTCCTCTTTCATGATTTCGAGGATGGTCAGCACGTTGGGATTGACCTGGCGGATATGCACGTTGCCGGTCAAGGTAGTGATGGCCAGCACGTCGACATCGGGGTGGGTCAGCGCCAACATGATCGCTTGGGCGTCGTCGACGCCGGCGTCTGTATCAATGATCAGTTTCATATTAATTCGCCTCCCTCTCGGGGAAATTGTCATCTCAAATATAACACAGCCCGATTGTTCCCCGTAAGAATATCAGCGAAGCCGAACCGCCAGCGCGTTTTCCCCGGTTGAATGGAGTCCGAAAAGGGATCATGTCAGTCGCATTGAGTTATTTTTCACAAGTAAAAGCGAAGTTTATATATGCAACATATACAAAAACACCTTGACTTATGAAGCAAAGTTCCTTTCAATGAGGATGACGATGTTCACGGAATAAGGAGGCGCGAGAAATGCCTGAGTTGGGTCATGCCGAACTGGTAAACGTGCTCGTGATTGTCGTGATTGCAGGAGTCGTTATCCGCAGTTTGCTCCCAAGGAGCTGAGGATAACCGCTCATTGATAACAGATAGTTTCGCCGTCAGTTCTTTCTTGGTAGATGGTTTCTGTTTTCTCAATCAAGATCGGCAGTATATGGGGAGAAGAACTGAATTGAAGAGGAGGCAGCGATGTACGGAGACAACCTGGTAATTGCGTTTGATGTGATTGCCTTCGCGCTCTTGATTCTGGCTTGGGTATGTCTGTATCGCAATTGGCAAAGCAATGCCTGACACGCTTTTCCGCGGGCTGACGGCTTGCTGCGTCCCTTTCCTGGCCGAAATTGCGATGTTCCCAATCGGCGGCAATCGAATAAGCGCGATGGCGGCGCGCGCCCCACAAACCGAGCGGGGCTTGCTTCACAACTGGAATTGAGTGAGTCACGCCATCGGATAGCCCGCCTGAAAAGGCGGGCTTTTTTATTGTATGCTCCCGCTAGCGCGCGAATCCCCGGGCTGGATTTTGCCCAAACCGCCCAAACATGGGTATAATAGCCAAATCAGAATTGCATCTGATCAAACCCAAGTTTTTAGTGGAGGAATCAAATGAGAAAGTTTAGTTTTCTGCTAGTTGTTATGCTCGTGTTCCTGACGGCGTTTACCGCCTTCGCCCAGGACGAACCGCTGCGCGTCGTTTCCGTAATTAACGGGACGCTCGGCGACAAGTCTTTCTTCGATAGCGCCCAGCGCGGTATGGACGCCATTGCCGATGAATACGATATCGAGACTGATACGGTCGAACTCGGTATTGATCCCGCCAATTGGGAACCGGGCTTGCTGGATGTCATGTCCGATACCGATTCCTATGACATCTTGATCGCCGGCACCTTCCAGATGATCGACTTCATGGCTGCCAACGCCCACAACTATCCCGACAAGCACTTCATGTTCTATGACGCCCCGATGCCCTACGACAATCCCGATGTTTGTGTTGACGGCTGCGCCAATGTCTATTCGATGACTTACGCCCAGAATCAGGGTTCCTTCCTGGCCGGCGTATACGCCGCTGCCGTCACTATGAGCGGGATCGACGGCACCAATGACGCCCCGACCATCGGCGCTGTCGGCGGGCAGCAGATTCCGGTCATTGACGACTTCATCGTCGGTTACGAGCAGGGCGCTTGCCTGGTCAATCCGGACACCGTCAGCATCGTGCAATACGCCGGTAGCTGGAACGACCCGGCTCGCGGCAAGGAAATCACCCTGGCCATGTACGAGCAGGGCGCTGATATTGTCTTCCAGATCGCTGGCGGCACCGGTGTAGGCGTCTTTGAAGCGGCGCAGGAACAAGGGCGCTACGCCATCGGCGTCGATTCCGACCAAGCCGTGATCGTGGCCGAGACCGATCCCGACCAAGCCGAGCGCATCTTGACCAGCATGCTCAAGAATGTCGACAACTCGATCTTCCGCGCCATCACCCTGCACCTTGAGGGCATGTTGCCCTACGGCTCCTCCGAGAGCCTGGGCATTCCCGAAGGCGGTGTTGGCCTGGCCAAGAATGACTTCTACGATATGGCCACGTCTGAGGACATCAAAGCGATGGTAGAGGCTGCCGAAGCCGCCGTCGTCAATGGCGATATCGCAGTTCAGACCGTCTTCACCAGCGAGGACATGATGGCTGCGGTCGGCACGGCTTGCGCCGATATGCCCACCGCCGGCATGAGCGTCGACGATCTGATGATGGACGATATGTAGAGTGGGACACTCCCACCCCCGACCGCCTGTGTCTTCACGGCGCACCCCCTCCCGCGCGGGAGGGGGGTTTTGTTGTCGAGGCGGACGCATTTGTCGCCCGCATTAGTGAAGAGGTGGCTCTGATGTCGAAACCTTTGGAGGAAGAATACGCCTATTACCTCAATATACGTGAGGAACTGGCGCGGGAGAATAACGGGAAGTACGTTGCGATAAAGGGCAAAGAAGTGTTGGGCATCTTCGACAATTACCGACAGGCGTCTGTCGCGGTTTATGTTGAACATCAATACGGCACGGTGCTCATGCAACAAATCGGCCGTGATTACGAGTACTTCACAGGCATTTTCCCCGTTCCAGAGGGTTAACCCACTGAAATGTTAAAGAGGCGCAGCTTTACGATTAAGGCTAGCGGAATTCTTCGTCAACTGGTGACCCCATGCTTCGTTTCGGTTGCGACGAAACCAAGCGGCGTGACCGACGGACCTGCGCAACGTCAGTACAGTTCCATTTGGGACACCGGAGCTACGTTCAGCATGGTGTCCAAGCGCGTTGTTGATGAGCTTGGTTTGCAGGCGGAGGGGTACGTAAATATCCACCATGCTGGCGGCGAGGCTCATGACGTTCCGATATATCATGTTGACCTATTGCTCTTCAATAACGTGCAAGTCGCGAACGCTCGCGTCGGTCTGGTCTTGGCGAAAAACGTTGAGGTGATAATCGGCATGGACATAATCAACAGAGGCGACTTTGCTGTTTCGAACAAAGATGGCGGGACTATATTCTCTTTTCATATTCCTTCCGTTGAGCGCTTTGATTTTGTTATGGAAGACAACAGGCACGATCCAAGCGGCGCTGACGGGCTTGGCAGAAGAGTGTCCCGTTAGCCTTGAGCGCGTGCGAGAATCCAGGAATGATATTAAGATCTTAGACCGGATAGCATTTGGGAAGATTCTGGTGAAATGCGGTCTCACATCGATAAGCCTTTCTGCCGTCGCATATCGCCCAAATACGTTGATTTGAGCTTGCTACTCCTTGGTGAAAACACATGCCCATAATCGAAACCCAAAACGTCCACAAGATTTATCCCAACGGCGTGCACGCCAACGATGACATCAGCTTCGCGGTCGAGCAGGGGGAGATCCACGCCCTGGTCGGCGAGAACGGCGCCGGCAAATCCACCTTGATGAAACTCCTTTATGGCTTGGAGCATCCTTCGTCGGGGCGCATTTTCATCCGCGAAGGGGAAGTTGAAATCGGCAATCCGCAGGTCGCCATCGAACAGGGCATCGGCATGGTGCACCAGAACTTCATGCTGGTGAATTCCTTCACGGTGGCGCAGAACATCATCCTCAACCGCGAGACCAGACAAGGCATGTCCATCGACTTCCAGGGCGCCGTCACCGATACGGTGGCGCTATCGGAAGAATACGGCTTAAACGTCAATCCGGATGCCAAAATCGAGGATATACCGGTGGGCATGCGACAGCGGGTGGAGATCCTCAAGGCGCTTTACCGCGGCGCAGAGATACTGATCCTCGATGAGCCGACCGCTGTTTTGACGCCGAGCGAGACGCAAGACCTGTTTGCGGCCATCCGCAACCTGGTCGAGGGCGGCAAGACTGTCATCTTCATCACGCACAAGCTCAAGGAAGTGATCGAGATATCCGACCGCGTCACGGTCATGCGGGACGCGCGGGTGATCGGCACGGTCAATACCGCCGAGACGAACGAGCGCGAATTGGCGCGCATGATGGTCGGGCGCGAGGTCTTCATGCAGGTCGATCGACCAGAAGTGACGCGCGGCAGGCCTGTGCTGGATGTGATTCACTTGACCTATGCCGACGACAGCGGTCATCAACTGCTCAAACAGGTCAGTTTCCGCGTTTATGAAAACGAGATCCTGGGCATCGCCGGCGTGGAAGGCAACGGACAGACCGAACTCGCCGAGGTGCTGACCGGCTTGCGCCCGCCCACCACCGGAGAAGCCTATATCAACAACGAACAAATCCTGGGCCACGGTCCTCGTTCCGTGCGCGAGCATCAAGTGGCGCATATCCCGGAAGATCGTCTGACCAACGGCGTCGCCCTGACATCGTCCATCGAAGACAACTTGATTATTGATCGTTATTATCGTGAACCATTTACCCGGCGCGGCCTGCTGGATATCAAGTCCATCGTCGACAACGGGGTAGACTTGATCCGCGAGTTCAATATCATCGCGCCGGACGGCGCCATCCCGGTCAACGCGCTTTCCGGCGGCAATATGCAGAAAGTTGTTGTCGCCCGCGAATTGTCCTCGACGCCCAAGCTCTTAATCGCCGCCCAGCCCACCCGCGGCGTCGATATTGGCGCTATCGAGTTCATCCATCAGGAATTGGTCGATCAACGCACCGGCGGGCTTGCCATTCTGCTGATTTCGGCCGACCTGCAAGAAGTGATGAAGCTATCTGACCGCATCATGGTGATGTACGAGGGCGAGATCGTCGGCATCTTCCCCAATGACGAGAGCCTGACCGAGGAGCGCATCGGCTATTATATGCTCGGCGCCGAACGGCAGGACGCCGCCGAAATGGAGCGATACGCATGACATCGTTGAGGACCAATCTTCTGCTGATGGTCGGCGGACTGGCCGGCATCCTGGTCACGCTTTTCATCACCAACACCATGTTCGACGGCTCGATGGAAAAGATGACCGGCACCCCGACCTGGCAGAATATCCTGCTGGTCAATGTGCTGGTTGGCGCTTGCATCTTGCTCTTTGTCGTTGAACTGCGCAGGCAGGCCATACGCGTCTTGCTCACAGTGATTGTGGCGCTGATATTGGGATTCATCGTCACCTTCGTCTTTAACCTCGACGCGGCTGATCGCTTCGCCAGCGGCGAGTTCCGCGCGCAGGTGATTTCTGATGCCGAGCCGGTGGAAAATGACGATGTCGACCTGGAATACAACAAGCGCCGGGGCGGGCATTTCAATAAACCAAACGTGGTCGCGCCCGTCAGCGAGATCGCCTGGACATTTGCTGGCGGCGAAGGGGACGTCGTCTCTCTGCTCGCCTATGCCAAAAATCGCCGTTCCGAGGTCGATGTGCTGGTCGAATTGCGCGATGACTCCGGCGCTGTTCTGGCATCTGCCACTTCCGCCACCATGACACAGGTAGATGATACATTTGACGACCTTGTCAGCACGAAAGACGCTGTCATCGAAGGCTATGAGCTGCCCGGCGACGGCATCTACACGCTTTATTCACGACCCGAGGAGATCGAGACGGGCACGGTGCTCTCCGAAGCGATGAGCCAGTCTCAACTGGCCTTCGAAGCGCTGTTGCTGGGTCCGATCGAGCGCGTCAATCGCTGGGGCGTCTGGATACAGGACGCCATCACGCTGATCTTGCTGGGCTTGTCTTTCGCGATCGTCTTTCGCGCGCAGCAGTTCAGCCTGGGCGCCGAAGGGCAGCTCTATTTCGGCGCCTTGGTATCCGGCATTATCGCGCTCAACTCGCCGCATATTCCGGGCATCCTCTTGATCCCTTTCATCATCCTGGCATCGGGCACGGCGGGTTTCGTTTACGGATTGATACCCGGCGCGCTGAAAGCCTATCTCGGCGCCAATGAACTGGTCTCGACGCTGATGCTCAACGTGATCGCGACGCGCTTCTTCGAGATGGTGCTCAACTTTCAACTCAAACCGCCTGACGCAGGTTATGTCGCATCAAGTAAATTCACTGAAAACGCAATATTGCCAGTCATCGTGGAAAAGACACAGGTCACCATCGGCGTCTTTGTGGTGGTCATCGTCATTTTCATCTCTTGGCTCTTGATCCGGCGCACGCCGCTCGGTTACGAGATTCGCATCATCGGTTCCAACCTCAAGTTCGCCGATTACGGCGGCGTCAACTCGCGGCGAACGATCATGCTGGTGATGGCCATCAGCGGTATCGTTGCCGGTTTGGCGGGTATGCATCTGGCGACGGGCATCCATCGACAATTGATCTTGAACATATCGTTCGCGCTGGCTTTTGAAGGGGTGGTGGTGGCCCTGCTGGCGCGCTTGAATGTGCTGGTGGTGCCCTTCACCGGCTTGCTGTACGCCTATTTGCGAGCCGGCGCGCAATTCATGGAGCGCGATGCCAATGTCAGCTTCGAAGTGGTGCGCATGATCCAAGCCATCATCATCTTGCTGATCACGGCCGAAGCGCTGGTCACTTTCTTCCAACAACGACAGAAACGCGCCGATATCGACGAAAGCGGACACGCCGTGGCAGCCGTGGAGGGTAGCGATGTTTGAGAACGTCATTGACGGCATTTTCAGCGCGGTATTTCTCGCCGCCATCCTGCGCGTGACCACGCCGATCCTGCTGCCATCGCTGGGCGCGCTCATTTCCGAAAAAGCCGGCGTGCTCAACATCGGTCTGGAAGGCATGATGCTGTCCTCCGCCTTCACCGGTGTGGTGGTCAGCGCGTATTCGCAAGACTGGTTCGGCGCGGAAACGGGCCTGACTATTGGTCCCTGGCTGGGACTCTTGATGGGCGTTTGTGTATCGCTGCTCCTGTCCTTCGCGCTCGCGCTCTTCCACCTGGATCTCAAAGGCGATTTGTTCCTGTCCGGCATCGCGCTGAATATCTTCGGCTCGTCGGCCACTGTCGCCATCATGTTCGAGTTGACCGGGGATCGTGGCAACACCAGCACACTGGCCAGCTTGCAGATGCCTTTCATTCAGCTCCCGGAATTCATCAACCAGATTCCCGTCATCGGAGGGTTCATCTTCGGCGTATTTGACAATCAAAGCGTCATGACCTGGGTGGCTTTTATCTCCGTCTTCTTCGTGACATTCTTTCTTTATCGTACGCCCTTCGGCATGCACTTGCGCGCGGTCGGCGAAAATCCCGAAGCGGCGGCATCGGTCGGCATCAACGTCAAGCGCATTCGCTACCTGGCGCTGTTGATCAGCGGTTTCTTCGCCGGCTTGGGCGGCATCCATATGAGCATGGGCTACTTGCAGCTCTTCCAGCGCGATATGACGGCGGGTCGCGGTTTTATCGCCCTGGTCACGCCGTCGCTGGGCGGCGGCACTCCCACCGGCACCATGATTGCTTCTTCCATATTCGGCTTTTTCGACGCGCTGGGCATCCGCATTGGCTCGCTGGAGATCCCGTCGCAGTTGCCGCAGTCGATACCGTATTTCGCGACTGTGTTGGCACTGGTGATTTATGCGCTGCAACGGCGCATTTCCCAACGCGTGAGCGAGATGCGCACCGCTTCCGGCGCCGCTTTCGACGCCGCCTTCTGGCGATCGATCCAGCGCATCAGCATCTTGCACATGCTGCTGATGATGGTGGCGGTCATCGGCGTTGTGACCGGCGTCAGCATCCTGGCGGCGCCCAACGGCTTCGGCGGCGCGGATGGCGCGGTCCCGATAGGCTTGCTGATCGGCGCCTTGTCCATCGCGCTCTTCCTCATCAGCCTGCCCTTCGTCCGCGATATCTTCAAGATTCAGCAGCGTTGGAAAGCCAGCGCGGCCGTGACGGTGGTCTCGCTGGGCATTTATCTGACGCTGTTTCTGGCGCTCTTCTTTGAGCCGATTCTGGCATTCGTTATCGGGTTGCTGGCAGCCGGCGCGATCTGGCTGATCATCGGCGGCCGCGTGCTGATGCGGGCGGAGTGAGCGGAATGGAAAGTCCCCTCGAAGCCTGCTATGAGCCTTGTAGCGCAAACATGATTATTCCAACTATGACACCGGTGGCTATTGCTACCATGATGGCGACAATCACGCCCAGAATCCACTTCAGGTTATCCAGTTTTGTTTCGATGCGGACGAGCGTTGGGGCAATCTCGCTACGCTTCACATACTCTTCGGCGCGTGTCTCTATCCTGGTCAGTCGATCGTTCATCGTTGCTTCAGTCATGGTCTACCTTGTGAGCCTCGTCTCTGCGAATTATGATATTGTACTCGCATTATGCCAGAGATTTTGCAATTTGATCATTTTAGGGTCGTCAGAAAGAAAACAAATGAAGCGCGCCCCTTTTGCCGACAGGTCTGATCACCGGCGGGCGGGTGCTGATGAGGGCGGAGTGAAAGTTAATATGGAGGGCCTGTCTTGCGGGATAAAGCTAGTCCTTTGGCCTGTCCGCATTATCTTGTTCACTTGGCTTTACAAGTTTCTGAGAAAAGACGAATACGGCGTCCAAGACTAGGACCGCTGCACCGACCGCATCTTTGTCCAGGGCAACGAGAATAAGACCGCCAACTAAGGCAACAATCGCGATTCCACCACCAATCAATTGGCCCATTCTGGTGATTGCGAATGTATCACCTATCAGCTTGAGCGCTATTTTGGTGCTGTCCTCTTGCTCTTGTTTTTCCAACGCCATTTTATGCCGTTGGTGCTCTTCGTAGATGGGCAAAAGACGCTCGTCAAACTGTACCGCGGAAAACTCCGCAAGAAGCTGAGGCGAATCGTCGTCACTTGCTGAATCGTGGAATGTACCTTCTTCAGACAGCATTAGTCCTTGTGTTCCGCAAGCAGTCTTTGATACTCGCCGTTGACTGCGGCGATACTGTCGCTTATCGAATCTTCAGCAGTCGCCCAAGGCTGTGATACCGTTGTGAACCAATGATGTTGAATCTGTTCGTACATTCGTAATCCGCTTGCCCCGTAAATGTCCAAGGCAGTGGTCATGCCAGTGACGAAAGGACGCGTTGGCAAGACTCTTTTAGGTTCGAACCTTTTCATTCTCATGCCCCCTATACAAATGAGAGAGTTCGGAATCCGAGAATCATATACTACTATTGTACAGGATTCTTATAGTACCCTAAACTAGAGCACATGTGCAACGCTTATGCACTTTGCTTATATCGAGATGGGTGATTTTCATTTTGGCAAGCCAACGGCATAACTACACATGAGTCTAAGGGTGGGTTCGGGCAAACACATAGCATGGTGCAGAGAACATCTTTTTCACACATCCTGGATTCGACAAGATCCGATGAGAGGCTAAGCTCCCTATGCAAAACAAAATCCTCGGATGTCTTTACGGCCAGGCGCTGGGCGATGCCTTCGCCATGCCGGCGCAGGTCCACCCGGATGATACCGAGCGCAGCTTCGGCTGGCTCGATAGCTGGCAAGACGCGCCCGATGATCACATCGTGCACGCCGGCTTGCCCGCTGGCCGCATCACGGATGATTCCGAACAAGCTTTCTCCATCGCGGCCGCGGTGATTGAGGCCGGCGGCGTGACGCTCGACGCGGTCGTCCGCGGATTGGTCGCCTGGTACGACCGCGTTGGCGGCGACGACTCGCCTTATGTCGGTCCCAGCACCCGGCGCGGCATCAACGCGCTGAAAGCCGGCGGAGATCCGCGTACGACCGGTCTCTGGGGCGATACCAACGGCGCGCCCATGCGCATTGCGCCCATCGGCTTGCTCAATCCCGGCGACATACTCGCCGCGGTAGCCGATGCCGTGTTTGTCTGCATGCCCACGCACTACACTCAGCCGGCGGTATCGGGCGCCTCTGCAGTGGCGGCGGCTGTTGCGGCGGCGATGCTTGACGGCATCACGTTAGAGGCGGTGCTTGATGCGGGCTGGAAAGGCGCGCAACTCGGCAGAGCGAAAGGGCGCCCGTGGTTCGGCTGCTTGGTGGATTTCAAGATTGATCAGGCGCTGGATATTGCCGCGAGCGGTGAGGACGACAGGACGCGCTTGCGCCGGCTCTTTGAAGAGGTGGGCACGACCTTAAACGTGCCGGAAACGGTTGGCGCGGCTTTCGGCCTGCTGGCGATGGGTAATGGCGATCCCAAGCGAACGGCGATTCTGGCCGCTAATCTGAGCGGCGATGCCGATACCATCGGCGCCATCGCCTGCGCCATGGCCGGTACTTACGCCGGCTTTGACGCGATTCCGGCCGAAGATGTCGCCGTTCTGGAAAACGATGAAGTCTTTCGCGCCTATGATGTGCGCGGTATCGCCGCCGGGCTGGAAGCGCTCATCAACAAATCAGCCTGCTGATGACTAAAGTACTCGTCACAGTTGGCGACCTGGTGGTCGATCTACTGTTGGATGTTCGGCTGCCCGTCAGAGCCGACGACCATCAAATGTCGCCGACGCTGCTGCTCGAACCCGGCGGCGCTTGCAGCACCATCCTGGCGGCGCGCAACCTGGGTTTGGATGTCGCCGCGCTGGGCGCGGTCGGCGCTGATTTCCAGGGACGGATGCTGCTCGATATCATGGCGGGAGTCGGCGTCGACACGTCGGCGCTGTTGATGCCCACAGGCAGCACCACGACGACTGTGGTCGCTCTCGCGGATCAGGAAGGCGGCGGGCATGTCTTCCTGGGCAACTACGGCAAGGGACCCGACATCGCGCTGACGGATGCCGCCCGCGCACAATTGCAGCGCGCGGATGTAGTCTTTGTCCCGGGTTACTCCCTGGTTGAAGAGCGGCTGCGTCCGCTGATCGACGGCGTTTTGGAGTTTGTCAATGACAGCCCGACGCCGCTGTACGTGGATGTGGGTCCATTTATGGGTCAGTTGGAGCGCGCAATGGTGGAGCGCATCCTGGGTTTGACGGATGTCCTGCTGCTGACCGAAGACGAGATTCCTTTTGTCAGCGATGGGGAAGCCGGTATCAAAGCCTGCCGCCGATTACTCCAACGCTATCCGTCCCTTTTGATCGTGCTGAAGTTGGCGGAAATGGGCTGCCGCATTATGGCGCCCGAAATCGACATGCGCTGCCCCGGTTTTCCGGTCGCGGTCATCGATACCATTGGCGCGGGCGATGCTTATGCCGCGGCTTTCATCTGGTCGCGCGCCCAGGGCTATGCGCTGGCGGATTGTGGCACTATAGCCAACGCTATGGGCGCCGCAAGCGTCACAAAAGCAGGCGCCGGCCGCGGGGCGCCGGCCTGCGGCGAGGTACAGGCTTTATTGGACAAGCACAAGACAGGATTGCAACTCTCATGCTAAAGACCGTAGTTTTTGATACGCCGCGCGGCGATGCCTTGGTTGATATCACGGCACATGTGCAGCAGGTGATCGATGAAAGCGGCGTAGATGCCGGGCTTTGCGCCATCGTTGTTCCACATACTACCGCTGGCATCACCATCAATTCGGGACTTGATCCCGCCACGCCGAATGATATCTTGGCTGATCTCAAGCGGCTTGTGCCAACGCGGGTCGATTTCGAGCATCAGTACGATACGCCGGCCGACGCCGCCGGGCATATCAAAGCGACTTTGGTCGGGCATAGTGTGACGCTGGTGATCGAGGGGGGCAAATTGCTGCTCGGGCACTCGCAAAGCATCCTGTTCTACGAATTCGACGGACCGCGCAAGCGTCGCGCCCAAGTCAAGATACTGGGAGGATAGCCATGCCGCGCAAAATCATCATTGATACCGACCCGGGCGTTGACGACACCATGGCGATCTTCTTTGCCTTGTGCTCGCCCGAACTGGAAGTGATTGGCTTGACCACGATTTTCGGCAATGTGCATACCGAGCTCGCGACCAAAAACGCGCTGCGCTTGCTGGAAATCGCTGGCCGGACCGATATTCCGGTTGCTCATGGCGCTGATAACGCGCTGACCGGACCCTTCGAAGGTCCCGTTCCTTTTGTGCATGGCAGCGACGGCCAAGGCGACGTCTTTCTGCCGGATCCGTCAGGGCAGCCGGGCGAAATCGGCGCGGCGCAGTTTATCGTCGAGCAACTGCGGGCGCATCCCGGGGAGATCACGCTGGCGCCTGTCGGTCCCTTGACCAATATCGCGCTGGCGCTGCGCCTGGAGCCGCGCATCACCGAGTGGGTGGACCAGGTGGTGCTGATGGGCGGGAACGCGCTTGCGCCGGGCAATGCCAGCCCCGCCGGCGAAGCCAATATCCGCAACGATCCGGAAGCGGCCGATCTGGTATTCGGGGCCGATTGGCCCGTGACCATGGTGGGCTTGGACGTGACGCACAAGGTGCACATGAGGCCGGAAGACATCGCCGAATACGAGACGCACGGCAATCCCATGTCCGACCATATCATCCGCATCCTGCCGCATTATCGCAGGTACTTCGAATCGAACTATCCAGCGGAGGGAATCTTCGTGCACGATTCCAGCGCCATCGCCTATATTCTCGATCCGTCGCTGTTTGAGACCAAGCGCTGGGCGATCCGCGTCGGTACGCAGGGCTTGGGACGGGGCAAGACTTGGCCCGCCTTCGGCAAGCACATCTTGCCGCCCTGGCAGAATCGGCCGCTGGTCAATGTCTGCGTCGGCGTCGATGGCGCGCGTGTGGTGGCGCTGGAAGCCCAGCGCTTGCGGGACGCGTAGAGAGTTCCAGCGAAGACATCCGATTGACAAACTCGTGGGATTCTAGCTGTCCCGATTCGGCAACGCGCCGGCCAGTCCAAGTCCTTCCAACAGACCAACGACCCGCGATTGCTCGTTTTCAACGGCGCGGAGGCGATCGTCGAGATCTTTGAAACCGGTGTCCACTTTGTTCTCCAACCGTCGCATATCGCCCTGCAATTCTGTGCGCAACAGCTGCATTTCGCCCTGTAAATCCGTGCGCAACAGCTGCATATCGTCTTGCATATCAGAGCGCAACTGCTGCATATCGTCTTGCATATCAGAGCGAAATTGCTTCATATCGCTGCGAAACTCGTCGCGCATGCTTTTGCTATCGTTGCGCAGCCAACTGAACAAGCCGCCTGAAACGGTTATGATGCTAGCGATCGTAAGGATTGTTTGCGCCCACTCCGTTTCCATGATGCGTCCTCAATGTTTGTAATTCCGGTCGTTCATTCTTCTTGGGTAACAACACGATTCGCTTAACCAACTCACGACAACAGTATACCACAGTCGCTCGGCGCGTAACCGGCGAAATGGTCCCAGGAATGTCGCGCTCGCACAAAAAATAAGCTTTCTCGTCGCTTGAGCGACGCAGTTAATAAAATAGTTGACCAGCGCGATTGAAGCACCTGTAACATACGCGCATTTTCTATAGCTCTCAATCGCGAAAGATCTGCTGCATCACGGCGAATTCATTGAATAGCATCCATTCCGCCGCGATCGCGCCGTCGACGATCCGGTGCTGGGAAATGCCCCACATTTTGATCGGCCGTCCGGTCGGTTGCCCATAGATGCCGTTGCCGCGATGCGTACCCTTAATGCTCCAGCGCACAGCAGCCAGGTAGCCTTCGTCGTCGTTGCCCATCCAGTAGATATCGTCGATTGTCAGCGCCAGATCGGGGAACAGCGCCAAAATCGACAGGACATAGGACTGATAATCGCCGCGCCCGCTGAAAACGCGCCCGGTCGAGCCCCTGAATTGCAGCGAAGGATGGTAGGCGCGCCTGACGTCATTGAGCATGCGCCGGTTCCAGATGTTGTGGTAGGTACGGCGAATGAATTCCTCGACATCGAATCCATCGAATCCGCCGGCGCCGCTCGGCAGCAGGTAGGCCGGCTTGCCTTGCCCGGGCAGGCGTTCCCCTTCGCCGGCGACTTCGCTGTCGGCTCCGCTTTCCATCTGGTTGCCGAACTCTCGCGCCATCTCGCGCAGGTCAAAACCCAGTTGATGAATCAAGCTGGCGGTATCGTAGATCACCCATTCGTTGAAGATCTCGTTTTCTAAGGAAACGCAGTTGGCGATGCACCAAAGCAGCACTTTCTTGCCAGTCGGGGGTCCATAGCGCGAGAAGCCGGTATTGTGCCCGCTGATCACCGTGCGGTGCGAGGTATGGAAGCCGCTGACATCGTCCCCTGCCCAGATGATCTCGTCTGCGTACAAGCGGATATTGGGGAAGGCGTTAATGGTGTGGACCGTGTCGGCGACGATCTTCTCGCTGCCGTATTGCAAGCCATAGTCGTCGTAAACGCGCGAGTTATGCCGATAGGTGTCGTAGATATAGCCGATGTCCTTTTCTTCCCAGATCCGGTGGGTGATGCGCACGATATAGTCGATGATGTCGACGTAAGTATCTTCAAAGCCGCGCATGCTTTGCAGGCGCTCATTGCCAGGATTCCGCAGCAGATTGTCTGTGCCGCCTTTGGCCGCCAGCGAGATTGAAAAGTCGGTCGGCATGAAGCGCGCGCTGCTAGGACTGGCTGCGTCGTCCGGCGAGTTCCGGCTGCCATTCGCTTTGCGCTCGTCCAACGTATGTTGCTCTTCGGTCACGGCTCGCCCTCTCATAAACCTTTCTCATTGCGATAGTCGCGGTAGCGCTCGAATACGTCAATGCCCATCTGCATGAACACGTCGATCATGTCGATGTGAACCCAATTGCTGGTCAAAAAATCGTCTTTTCTTTCCCAAAAGTCCATGATTCTCCAACGCAATGTCCGTCCCGTTGGCTCTTGCCCGAGGAAGAAACCGTCATGAACCGCTACCAGGCTTGGCCAGCCGCTGGATACGGCGAATCGCCCCTCGGCATAGCGGACATTGTGCGAGCCAGCCCAGGCGCCGCTCAATCCGCGCAAGAATTCGGTGTGAATTCGCTCCAGAAACTCTTGCAGACTGCGCGCCGTACCAACCCCGCTCGGGCTATTCCAGGTCATCTTCTCATCCCAATAGAGTGACATCGGTTGATCTTTGCGCACCAGCCCAAATAGCATCGACTCGATCAAGCGCAGGGTCTGCCGCGTTTCGGCAGGGTCTTGTACCGTGTTCAAGATGCCGCTGCCGAATTTCACAGGCGGGCGCAAGCCTTCTTGGGCTGGCGCATCCCAACCCAGATGGTAACCGCCCTGCTGCATAACATCCAACAGGTCGAGCAGGAAATAAGTCTTGACGATTTTGCCCGTTTCCAGCGACATAATCTCGCCATAGCGTATCTGCGTTTTTTCGCCAGTCGCGACGATGCCCAGCCAATCCTCTTCAAATGTGCCTTCAAAGCATCCGGTCGCGCTCACCCAATTCTGATCTCGAAAAGAGCCAGCCAGGAGCACGTCGTAGCGACGACGCAGATCCGGAAAGGATTGACGCAGGGGAATCCACAATTTGTCGATTAGGCTATCGACGCCGCAAATGTCATTGAACGGTTGTGGTCCGTGCCATGCTATATCTTTGTGGGTATAGGTTCTGACGATTTCCGGAAGGTTTTCCGCGCTGGATGCGTCAAGCTCGGTCCAGTACCGACGAATAATCTCTCGATTGCGCTGGGCATTATGAACTGACAAGTTATATCTCCTTTTACTTAGATACCGACAATCGGCGTTTCACTTGTATGCGTCTATCCGGCGCGCCCAGGTTTCGCAGTTAGCCCTTCACGGCGCCAGCCGCCAAGCCTTTCACTAGATGCTTTTGAAAGAACAAGATGACGACAATGATGGGAATGGTCGCCGATACCGAAGCGGCGGCAGCCAAGGTTAATTGCGCTGGATCTTCCGCGCCGGTGTAGCGCGAGATGGCAACGGGCAAGGTCCAATTGGTCTGCGTCAGTACGCGCACCAGCAAGAATTCATTATAAGCCAGGAGAAGCGTAAAGAGCGCGGTGGAAATGATGCCGGGCCAAGCGACCGGGACGATAACATTCAGGAACGAGGTCAATCGGTTTGCGCCGTCGACCATGGCCGATTCTTCCAGGTCCTTTGGCACTTCCATAAAGAAGCTGCGCAGCATCCAGATTGTGAAGGGCTGGTTTACCGCTACCAGCGCGATGACCAACAAAAGGTGTGAATCGAGCAGATTGAGCAGCGAGCCGATCCAAAAGTAAGGCAGTACAAATGCCAAGCGCGGCAGCGCGCGGAATGCCAAGGCAGAGATCAAAATGAGGACAGCCGCCATACCGGCATATCGCGCCAGCGCGTAGCCCGCCAGGCAACCGATGCTGATCGAGATGAGGATCGTGAAAACCGTGACGATAATCGTATTGATGAAATAACTGTAAAACTTCTGCATGTAGACGAGTTGCGGAATCGCCCAGAGCAACGCGCCGTAACCGACGAGGCAGCCGATGTAGATCCATGCCGGGTTGACGGGGATGTAGCGGGCAAAGAGCATCAAACAGGTTAGGACCAAAGCCACTGCCAGAATTAGGTAGCCGACCGCTGAACCGGCATCAGGCAGCGAGCGAATCCAGACGTCTTGGTAGTTGGACCAAGTCGGCTGGAAGATCAAGATCGGCACACGTGAGAAGGCGTCTTTGAAGGTCTTGAAGGACTGCAGCGCTGTCCAAAAGAACGGAACCAAACTATAAACAGCGAAAAGCAACAACACAGTGTGAATGAACACCCGTCCCGCGGGTCTTTTAACTTTATCCATGAATCAGCGGTCCGCGATCTGTTCTTTGTACATCAGACGCAGGAAGGGCACCAGCACAACCATGATGCCGATGACAGTGAGGATCGCCATCGCATTGGCTTTGCCCAGCCGCTGCACCTGCATTGCGGTCAGGAACGTATAGGTCATCACGGTGTCGGCTTTGAATTGCGGGTTCAATTCGGACAGGACAAAGATGCTGTCGAAAACGCGATAAGCGTCCATTATTGAGAATAACAAGATGAAAACTGTCAAGGAACTGACATAAGGGATGACGATGTGGCGGATCTTTTGCAGGCGGCTTGCGCCGTCAATCGACGCGGCTTCGATCATCTCCGCCGGCAATGTCTGAAAACCGGCGAAATAGACGACGATGGTGAAGGGCGTAACATACCAGATGCCGAAAATGATGATCAAAGTTTTGACCGAGGTCTCGTTGACGCGATAGCGGCTGCCTGTCAATTGCTGATACACCCAGGTCAGCAAACCGGAAGGCTCCCAGAGTTGCTTGAACATGATCGTGCCGATGATCGGCACAATGATGAAAGGCAGCAGGAAGATTGACAGATAAACGCCGCGGACCAAGCCCGAGACTTGGTCGAGGAAGAGAGCGATGATGAAACCGATAAGTACCCAGCTCGGCACGACGATTGCCGTGTAAAGCGCGGTGAAGTTGAAGGAACGCCAGAAACGAGGATCTTCCAGTATTTCTACGAAATTACGCAAGCCGACGAAGTCCGGCTCGGTGATATTGCGGAAGGTCATGTACTGCGTACTTAGCCAGAGCGCCATCATCAATGGCACGACCATGAGGGCGAGCATCACGACGATGCTTGGCGAGGCGAAAGCGAAGAAGGTATTACGCTTCACTGTTGATTCCGTTGCTTCTTCTCACCGCAACGTTTGTGTAGGGGCGACCTGGCAAGCCGCCCGAAATGGCATTGGTGGCGGCTGCGGGCGACGCACAGCGTCGCCCCTACAGTTCTGTCGCGTAGAGCGCGGACTTTAGCCCTCAATATAACCCTGAGCGGTCGCTTCGGTGATGTAGTCGGCTGCGGCGGCTTCCAGCGCTTCTTCGGCGGTCATATCGCCGGGCCATACCAGCGGCAAATATTGCTCCAGCTTGGCGATGGCAATGCTGACGGCCGGGTTGACCGCATAGTTGCCGATGCCGTTGCCGATTGTCTCGTTGGCAGCCGGCAGATAGGGTCCGCCAAATTCGCCAGCCGAATTGCGCGTGGTTGAGCCGACGGCTGCGGCGGCTTGCTGGCTGGCGGCGTCAACCGTTTCCATGATGACCTGGAAGATGAGATCCGGGTCATTGGTGGTGTTGGTCGGGATGAAGTAGAAATCGAGCCAGGCAGAACCGGCGCGCGGACCGCCCTCAACGACGCTCGGCGCTGGCGCATAGCCGATAACATCGCCCAGGTCCGTGCGTTCGGGATCTGCCATTGTGGCGGCGCGGCTGGCCCAGATCTTGGTCAAGGGCAAGCCACCGTTGCCCATGGCGACCTGGATCTCGTTCAAGCCGTAGGCGACGCCATCCTCACCGACACAGCGATTAACCGTCTCGATCATCAGATCGACAGCGGCGAGACCCTTATCGCTATTGAAGGCGGGCATATTGTCGTCATCGAGATAATCGCCGCCCATGGCGCGCAGCAGCATGAAGAACTCCAGTTCCCAGGCGCGGGCGCGCGACACATCCATGGCATAGATCAATTCCCAATCCGGGTTGCCCAAACCGACTTCATCGCACCAGGCGTGCAGGTCGTCATAGGTATCGGGGACTTCCCAACCGTTCTCTTCGAAAACATCAGCGCGGTAGACCAGGTGCAGCGTATTGCCCACCATGGGGATACCGTAGATATTGCCGTTGTAGCTGCCGCTCTCCCAATAGCCGGGCGGGATATCGTCCAGGTCGTACTCGTCGCGATATTTGTCGATCAGGTCGTTGAGCGGCATGACCCAGCCAGGCGCGCCCCACTCGGCGATCTGACCGTTGGCGCCGTGCAGGATGTCATAGGGCGAATCCCCACCGGCGGAGAGCGCCAGGCGCACTTGCTCTTGCAGCGATGAGGAATCCAGCAGGTTGGTATTGATGGTCAGGTTGTCCACTTCGCTGCAGGCTTCCATTTCGGCAGCGTAGAACTCGGTGATGGCGAAGGGCCAACTGATCATCTCGATTTCGACGGGTTCCATCGGAGAATCGATATTGCAAGGGTCTCCGCTCTGCGCGAATGCCGGGATCGAGACGAACAATCCCAACAACAGCACTACAGATATTAACTTAGGCATAACAGACTCCTTTTTTGATAGACTTCAAACATCCCGTACATTTCAAAAAGGCGCGCTTGATTCAAGCGACTGCCACCTTTTCCTCGTTCCGTTCACGCCGAGCTTAGGGCGCGTTTTGACACATTGCTTTCGGCTTAGGCTCACATTAATCTTTTGGATTCGGACCAGTGGATCTGCGTACGATGAGCTCCACCGGGAGCGTATGCTGAATCGGCGCCCGCGGCTGTTCTTCGATCAGCTGCAGCAAACTTTCTACAGCCAGCCTGCCCATGTCCGACACCGCCTGTCCAACGGTAGTTAAAGCCGGCTCTGTCACGCCAGAAGCCAAGATGCCATCGTAACCGGCAATGGACAGGTCTTGCGGAATGCGTATCTTTTGGTCTTTTGCCAGAGACAAGGCATTGATTGCCATTGGGTCAGTGAAAAAGAGAATAGCTGTCGGTGGGGCGGGATGAGACAGAAAGGTCTTGAACGACCGCGTATGGTAATGCGGATCAGTGGATTTTGCCGATATGACCAGCGATGGATCATAAGCAATACCTGCGTCTCTCAACGCAGCCGCGTATCCCGCGTGTCTGTCGCCGTCGGTCTCGTAGACTTCCGGCAGCCTTTCAAAGCCAATGCGCTTGTGTCCCAAGGAAATCAGGTGCTGCGTCAAGGCTCTTGCTCCCTGTACATGATCGGCAGCCACAAAGGATATTCCGGCGTTTGAAACGCGTCGCGGCAGGAAGACATGCGGCATCTGCTCGTCCGCCATCAGTTGCGAGAGCGCCACTGTCTCGCTGGAGCCGGGCGGCCAGGCTACGATGATGCCGTCAACTTCGCGCGAGCGGCACAGGCTTTTGATCCGCTGCTCGTTGCCCGCCATAGAGGTATAGAGAATCAAGTTATATTCGGCGTCTTCGGCAACCGCTGCCATACCAGGAATGAGCTCGGCGAGGAAATCGGCGACTCGTTGAAAAGGATAATTGACGACCAGGCCAAGTTTCTCCGTGCGCTGCCGGCGCAGGTTGCGCGCAGCTGCCGAAGGCTGATAGCCCAATTCGTCCACGGCACGCAAAACTCGCTCTCTGGTAGCCGACGAGACGTCGCTACGGCCATTTAAGGCTTTGGAAACGGTTGAACGTGATAGGCCCAGCTGATTTGACAAATCTTTGATCGTAACGGGCACCTTGCGTATCTCCAATTGCCCAAAAATAGCGAAATCTATTGCTCAAGTATCGAAATCGATTTCGTAATCTGAGGGTAAGTCTAACACGCTTGCTGAAGAAAAGCAAGTGATACGGTATCATGTCAGGGCAATCGCATCAAATTGGTCGAAGCAGATGAAACAAGAAATCGTAATCTATCGCTGCTCGGAAGCGTTTTGCCATAAGCTGTTTTTGCTTGTATCGCGTTTGAGCAGATTCAAGATTATAGCGCGTAAGGTTGCCATATTTTCGGAGCTTTCGCCGTCTCGGATGCGGGAATAATCCTCGCCGAAGATGACATCCAGGACCCAGTGGTAGCTGGTTTCGATTGTCCAGTGTCGCCGCGTTGACCCCAAGATCACTGCGGCAGAAGCCTTAAGGCTACTGATATAATAGGCATTTTGGCGTCGAATCTGCCCGTTATGACGGTGCTCTCGCTGGACCCGGATAATGCTGCGTAAGCCAGCCATCCCTGATAGTGGCGAATATACTCAAAAGCTTTAGATCCCTGAGCAGCCAACATTTGCGTATTTCAATCCCCAGGCGATTCTCACATGACCGGCGGTGATGGATGGAGCAGTCGGCAGATACTCCGTCAAGTTACCGGCGACAAAGTCGGCCGCGGCGCTGTTCGACGCCATTGCCGATGCTTCACTGTCAAAGACGCTGATGGCGGCTATCTGATCGACACCATCGTTCATCAACTGAATATCGGTCTTGTCTCGAACGGTAACTTGTTTGTTCCCAGGTGAGTTATCCTCAGCACTAATGTGCATATCCTCGAATATCAGTCCGTCTCCATGCTGTCAAAGAACTCAGGCGGCTTGGAGCCGATGAATGCGAGTACCTTGTGGATGTCGTAACCCACTTGTTCCAGAAAGCCCAGGATGTCGATGAGCACCCAGTTCTCCGCCAACTTATCCCCCTCGACGCGCCAGAAATCCATATAGCGCAACTTGATTGGTTTTCCGCTGGCGGGAATACCGAACCAGTCCCCGGTGTGGGTGGCATGCTGATAGCCGTGTGCGGCTACATAATCCCCTTCAGCGATGCGGATCTCGTCGCGCGCCACTTTGTCGGGAATAGCATCGATGGCGGGCCGGCGCAACACCTCCTCGAACTCCTCAATGCCGCGCAGGGTGCCGATACCCGCTGGACCGTACCAAGCCATGTCCTCGGTCCAAAACTCCTCCATAATCCCGAGCACGCTCTTGTTGAGGGCTACGTACAAACGTTCGATCAGTTCTTTGTTTTTTTCTTCTTTGCTTTTTTCAGTAGACATATCTTCATCTCCTTCGGCGTTAGATTGATAAATACCTTACCTGTCCCCAGCTCACGAACGGCATCCCCGGCGACTCCAAGCGTCTGGCTCAGCCCTTCACTGCCCCGGCCGACAAGCCCTTCACCAGTTGCTTCTGGAAGAAGAGAATCACCAACACGATCGGGATGGTGCTGGACACAGCCGCAGCAGCCTGCATCGCAATCTGGCCCGGGATCTGCGCGCCGCCGATAAATTGGACCATCGCCAACGGCAGTGTCCACTTTGACTGCGTGAGTATTCTCACCAACAAGAACTCGTGGTAGGCCAGCAAGAGCGTGAAAAGCGCCGTCGAGAAAATGCCCGGCCACATGATCGGGGTGATCACCTTCAGGAAAGACCCGAGCCGGGAGGCACCGTCGATCATGGCCGCCTCCTCGATCTCCCGCGGGATATCCATGAAGAAGCTACGCAACAACCAGATCGTGAACGGTTGGTTTACTGCCACCAGAGCGATTATCACCAGAAAGTAAGTGTCGTGCAAGCCGCTTATCCTGCCCATCCAATAGAAGGGGAGTAAGAACGCCATCCTGGGCAGGGCTCGAAAAGCGAGCGCCACGAGCAAAATTACCACGCCAGACATCCCAGAGTAGCGCGCCAGCGCATAGCCGGAAAGACAACCAATGCTGACCGAGATGACGACCGCTCCCGCGCTCACGATCAGCGAATTCACAAAGTAGTCATAGAACTTTGCCGTATCCACGATCTTGGGAATGCCCCAAATAATCGCGATCACAGCACCCAGGATACCGACGTAGATGATGTTTCTCGGGATGGGCAGTCGTTCCGCAAAGACACCAAGGAGCACTAGGACGACGACGCCCATCAATCCAATTGCGAGCACTGCGAGGTTGTCCGGTGTCGAGTCCAACCACAGACGGCTATAGCTCTCGAGGGTAGGCTTGAAAACGAACAGCGGAACGCGTGCTGCCGCCTGCCGTTGTGTTTTGAACGACTGGAGCGTTATCCAGAGGATGGGGACGACGCTCCACAGTAGGAACACTATCAGCAAAACGTAGATGACGAACCGGCCGAAAGGGTTCGTGACAGGCCGCATGTCAGCGCTCCTCAATCTGCTCGCGGTAGGTCATAATGAGGAAGGGGATGAGGACCACGAAGATCCCGATCATCGCCAGGATGGCCATCGCGCTCCCCTTTCCCAAGCGCTGCACGGTAATCGCCACTCTGAAGTTATAGGTCATGACGGTGTCTGCCTTGAAAATCGGATTCTGCTCAGTCAGGATGAAGACGCTGTCGAAGAGGCGAAAGAAATCCATGAGCGCGATTAGAGCCTCTAGCACGATCAATGACCTCAGGTGGGGAATAACAACGTAGCGGACCTGCTGCAACCTGTTGGCGCCATCGATTGCCGAAGCGTCGACCAGCTCCCCGGGCAGCGTCTGTAGGCCGGCAAAAAAGATGACCAGGGCAAAGGGCGTGCTCGCCCAGATCGTGTGCAGTATGATAAGCGCCTTCACAGAGTACTCTGTGAAGACAAATCGCTGCCCAATGATCTCGCTGAAGAACCACGCGAACAAGCCGGTCGACTCGAACAATTGCCTGAACATGAGCGTCCCCACGACGGGGACCACGATCATGGGCATTAGCATCCCGGGCAGGAGCGCGCTCCGCATCCGACCCGATGTCTCGTCGAGCAGCAGCGCCACGACCAAACCGATTATGATATGCGCCGGGACGCTGATCGAGGCGATCAACAACGTGAACCGGAGCGCCTGCCAGAACCGCACATCGGAAAGCACTTCTTGGTAGTTTGCGAGCCCGACGAATTCCGGCGCGTCAAGCGTGCGAAACGTGATGAAGTTTAGACTCAGCCAGACCGCCATCACCAGGGGCACGGTCATGAGCGCGATCATCACGATGTTGCTAGGAGCAGTAAACCAGAAGAACGTTCCTCGTTTTATGGTCTCTTCCTCTTCTTCACGCCTTGGTCTGGTTCAGAAGGAGGAGGTCGCGCCCAGTTAGTTCGCTCCAGCGGGCGCGACTTCATCATTGTGTTGACTAGGGTAGATAGCCCTGGGCGGTTGCCTCGACGATATACTCCTCGGCCGCCCTATCCAAGGCCTCTTGCGGCGTCATCTCGCCAGTGCCGATGAACGGCAGCCAATTCCCGATGGCGGTCTGCGCCAGGACAATCGCCGGGTTGGCGTCATATATGCCTACGCCATTGACGATGGTCTCGTTGATAGCCGCCGCATTAGACAGTTGTTCAGGGACGGACAAGCGGGTCATGGGATGAATCTTCGCGCCCTCCTCTTGGCTCTGCCTATCCGTGGCCTCCAT